>JAHAAN010000043.1 GCA_018376855.1 Clostridiales bacterium
CTTTCTACAACAATATCTCCTTCGGTGTGGAGAATGCCACCATGGAACAAGTGATTGAAGCTGCCAAGATAGCCAATGCACACGATTTCATCATGGCAAGCGAAAACGGTTACGACACCATGATTGGCGATCGTGGCGGTAAGCTTTCGGGCGGTCAGCGGCGAAGGATTGATATTGCGCGCGCGCTTCTGCACGAGCCGAAAATTTTGATCCTCGACGAGCCGACGACCGGGCTTGACCCGCAAACGCGGAGAAAGCTTTGGAATGTTGTGGCGCAGCTGCGCAGGGATGCGAACATGACGGTGTTTCTCACCACTCATTATATGGAGGAAGCGGCGGACGCCGACTATGTGGTGATTCTTGACAGCGGAAGGATCGCTGCCGAGGGAACGCCGCTGCAGCTGAAGAATGCCTATACCGGCGATTTTATTACCCTTTACGGCTTGAAGCAGGAACAGGTTGAGCAGCTTGGCAGACCTTATGAGGAGCTGCGCGGCGCTTACCGTGCGGCGGTTCCGAATACGGCGGCCGCAACAAGGCTGATCTTGGAGCATGCGGAAATTTTTCAGGATTACGAGATCACAAAGGGCGGGATGGACGATGTCTTTCTTGCTGTAACGGGGAAATCGCTTGAAGGCGGCTTGCCGCAACATAAAGGAGGGGAAAAAGAATGAATATGCTTGGCGCATTGGTCAAACGCAATACAAAACTGTTTTTTAAGGATAAGGGGATGTTTTTTACCTCGCTGATCACGCCGCTGATTCTGCTGGTGCTTTATGTTACCTTTTTGGGAAATGTATATAAAAGCAGTTTTACGGAATCGCTTCCGCAGGGGTTTGCCGTTCCGGATGAAGTGATGAACGGGCTTGTAGCGGGGCAGCTGTTTTCGTCCCTGCTGGCGGTCTGCTGTGTAACGGTTGCTTTTTGCTCTAATATGCTTATGGTGCAGGATAAAGTAACCGGAGCGAGAGGCGATCTGATGATTACGCCGGTAAAGCCCTCTGTGCTGGCGCTGAGCTATTATATCTCCGCGATGCTTGCCACGCTGCTGATTTGCCTCATCGCCGCAGGAGCGGGCTTGGCCTACCTTGCGTGTGTGGGCTGGTATCTCACCGCGGCGGATATATTTCTGATTTTGGCGGATATATTCCTGCTGGTCATGTTCGGCACTGCGCTTTCAAGCATCATCAATTTCTTTCTCTCCTCTCAGGGGCAGATCTCCGCGGTTGGAACGATCGTCAGCGCCGGATATGGCTTTATCTGCGGCGCCTATATGCCCATTTCCAATTTCAGCGCAGGGCTGCAGAAAGCGCTTTCCTTTCTGCCCGGAACTTACGGCACATCGCTTGTGCGCAATCATGCTATGCGCGGCGTGTTCGAGGAAATGTTAAGCATTGGGTTTCCGCCTGAGGTGGTTGAGGGCATTCAGAACGGTGTAGACTGTAATTTGTATTTCTTTGGAAGCAAGGTAGAGCTTGGAACGATGTATTTGATTTTGGGCGGCGCGGTTCTGGCGTTGGTGGCAGTGTATGTTCTGATAAACGGGCTGTTTGGCAAAAAGGCGAGATAGGCCAGATTAGGTACGAACGAATGCGATATAAAAAATAAGGAGAGAGATTTATGCTGAGGATCGAACATGTAACGAAGGTATACGGAGAGAAAAAGGCGGTGGACGATCTTTCCCTGCACATTCAGCCGGGGGAGATCTACGGCTTTATTGGCCATAACGGCGCGGGGAAGACTACCACGATCAAGGCTTGCTGCGGCATTCTGCAATTCGAGAGCGGCGAGATCTATGTCGACGGCCTTTCCGTTAAGGAAAAACCGTTGGAGTGCAAGGCAAAGCTTGCCTATATTCCGGATAACCCCGATCTGTATGAGTTTATGACGGGCATTCAGTTTCTGAATTTTGTTGCCGATATCTTTCGCGTAGGCGCGCAGGAGCGCGCGGAGCGCATTCGCAGATATGCCGACCAGTTCGAGCTTACGGCGGATCTTGCGCAGCCGATCAGCGCCTATTCTCACGGCATGAAGCAGAAGCTGGCGGTCATCTCCGCGCTGATCCATGCCCCGAAGCTTATTATTATGGACGAACCGTTCGTGGGGCTTGATCCCAAGGCTTCGCATCTGCTCAAGGAGCTTATGCGGGAGATCTGCAATCAGGGGGGCGCAATTTTCTTTTCCACCCATGTGCTGGAGGTGGCGGAAAAGCTGTGCGATAAGGTGGCTATCATTAAGGGCGGAAGGCTGATTAAATCGGGCACGATGGAGGAAGTCAAGGGAGATACCTCCCTTGAAAATGTATTCCTTGAACTGGAGGCAGTGCAATGACAAGAGCGCTTTTAAAAAAACAAATGCTGGAGGTTTTCTCTTGGCTGTATAGGGATCGCAAAAGCGGCAAAAACCGTTCTAAAAGCGGGCTGCTTGCATATGCGCTGCTTTACGCCGTGCTTTTCGGATTCTTGGGTTTTATTTTCTACGGCGTTGCCGAAGCGCTTTGCGAGCCGCTTGCGGCGGCAGGGCAAGGGTGGCTGTATTTTGCCATCATGGGGCTGTTGGCCACAGCCTTCGGTGTGTTCGGCAGCGTGTTCAATACCTTTGCGTCGCTTTATCAGGCTAAGGATAATGAGCTGCTTCTTTCTATGCCGGTCAGACCCTCGGGCATTCTGCTTGCCCGGCTGTTCGGTGTATATGTGATGGGGATGCTGTATGAGCTGATCGTGATGGTTCCGGCGCTGATCGCGTTTTTTATCTACGGCTCCGCAGGGGCCTTAGGTGTGATCTTCGCATTGTTGATTCCCTTGGCGCTTTCAGTGCTTGTGCTGACGCTTTCCTGCATTCTTGGCTGGGTGGTCGCGCTGGTGCACGGCAGGGTGAAAAACAAAAGCGTTGTTACGGTGGCGCTGTCGCTTATCTTTATTGCGGGATATTATTACTTGTACAGTCAGGCGTATTCCATTTTGCAGCGCATTCTTGAAAATCCGCAGGCAGTGGGGGATTCCATTAAAAGCATTCTTTTTCCCTTCTATCATATGGGGCTTGCTGCGCAGGGGAATGTGCTTTCCATGCTGATCTTTGCGGCAATGATAGCGGCGGCGTTCGGAATCGTTTACCTTGTGCTTTCCCGCAGCTTTTTAAAGCTTGCCACGGTGAACAGAGGCGCTGCAAAGGTTAAGTATAAAGAAAAAAAGGTAAAGTCGGCTTCGACGGACGCCGCGCTGCTGCGCAAGGAGTTTAGGCGTTTTATCGGCAGCCCGACGTATATGCTCAACTGCGGTCTTGGCGTTGTCATTATGTTGATTGCCGCTGTCGCGCTGTTAATCAAGGGCAACGCGCTTTCGGAAATGCTGCATACGATTTTTGAGGGCTCGGAAAGCTTTGTTTACCTGATTTCCGCTGCGGCTGTGTGTATGCTTGCGGCAATGAACGATATAACCGCGCCGTCCGTATCGCTGGAGGGCAAAAATATTTGGCTTGTGCAGGCGTTTCCCGTAACCGGCTGGCAGGCGCTGAGGGCAAAGCTGCATTTGCATTTGCTCTTGACCTTGCCTCCTATGCTGGTGTTGGTCGCTGCGGTGGAGATCGTGATCAAGCCGCCGCTTATCTTTGCCGTGTTGATACCGCTCGTATCGGTGCTGTTCGTGCTTTTTATGGCGGAGTTAGGGCTGGCGCTGAATCTGAAATCGCCAAACCTTAAATGGACGAATGAAACGGTGCCCGTTAAGCAAAGCATGAGCGTTATGCTTGCGTTGTTTGGTGGCTGGGCGGCTGTGCTTGCGTTGGGTGCGCTCTATTTTGCCGTTGGCGAGACGGTCGGTGCGGCGCTTTATCTGCTGCTGTGCGGCATGCTTTTGGGGATTGCCGCGTTGCTTCTGTTTAGGTGGCTGAAAACAAAGGGGCAAAGAATCTTTGAAGCGTTATAGGTGAATGTGTCGGTAAACGTGAGAAGGCAATATCGCGGATCGGCAGCTTCGGGTTTAGGGGGATGTGTGTAAATGAATGTAGAGTACAAAACACAGAAGGATTTGCCCTGCGATCAGCTGTATCGGTTGTTTTTGGCAGTAGGCTGGGCAAAAGAGGATACAACGACGCAGGAGATGATCGCTCATTTTAATATTGGGTTCATTCAACGTTTGTTTTTTCTGCGTGGATTGGCGAAGAATTAGTAGGATGCGTAAGGGTGTTGAGCGACTTGCATTTTCGCTCTGTGATATTGGATTTAGCTGTTATGCCTGCATTTCAACATAAGGGGATCGGGAAAGAGTTGGTGCGGAGATGCCGCAGCGCTTGCGAAAGCTCGGAATGGCTGGTGCAGACAGATGCGGCAAAGGGGTTTTACGAGAAAATCGGGTTTAAAGAAAGCAAAGATCACTTTCTCACAATTCCGTGTAAACGGTTTTAGGTTGTGAAGATTGCAGTTTTAAGGAGAAGCAGCTCTATGGCTTTTGATTTTAAAAAGGAATATAAGGAATTTTACTTGCCTAAGGCTAAGCCGCAGCTTGTTGCCGTGCCGCCGATGAATTACATTGCCGTGCGCGGGCAAGGAGACCCGAATGAAGAAGGCGGCGCGTATAAAGCGGCGATCGGGGTTTTGTATGCCGTTGCCTACACCATTAAAATGAGCAAGCTGGGAGATCATCGAATCGAGGGCTATTTTGATTTTGTTGTGCCGCCGCTGGAAGGGTTTTGGCGGCAGGAGGGCATTGAAGGCGTGGATTATTCCAATAAAGCGGCTTTTAGGTGGATCTCGGTCATCCGCCTTCCTGAGTTTGTAACGAAGGCAGATTTTGCGTGGGGTATTTCAGAGGCAGCCGAAAAGAAAAAGCTTGATTGCTCAAAGGCGGAGTTTTTGACGGTCGACGAAGGCTTATGCGTGCAGATCATGCATGTCGGGCCTTATGAAAACGAGCCGGAAACAGTGAAGATCATGGACGCTTACCTTGCCGAAAACGGCTTTGAAAACGATTTCTCCGGCAGCCGCCTGCATCACGAGATCTACCTTTCCGATGTAAGAAGAGTCGAACCCCAGAAATGGAAAACAGTTATTCGCCATCCGGCGAAGAAAAAATAACATATAAATATAATATCAAAATGATTGACCATATTGGCGAAAACCGCATTTTGGTACGGCGAAAATGAAATTTTGGAAAGAAATACAACGCTTTTTGCAAGGCTTTGTTAAGGTCGGCATAGAATGGTTATAATAATGCAAAACAGTTGTTTGCTGTTTAAAGAAGAAGGCAGAGTTTGCAAGGCTTCGGTTTTGCGGATTTCACACAATAAAAACCGGCTTAAAATTCAAAGCTTTGCAAAACGAAGATTTTAGAAAGAGGTTATTATGAACAAGTTTATGCTTAATGAAACATCCTATCACGGGGCAGGCGCAATTACTGCCATTTCGGAGGAAATCAAAAGCCGCGGTTTTAAAAAGGCTTTTGTTGCTTCCGATCCGGATCTGATCCGTTTCGGCGTAACAGCAAAGGTAACGGAACTGCTGGACAAGGCCGGCATTCCTTATAGTGTTTATTCCGACATTAAACCCAATCCTACGATTCAAAATGTGCAAAATGGCGTGAAGGCTTTTCGCGAATCCGGAGCAGACTGCATTGTTGCGATCGGTGGTGGTTCCTCTATGGATACCTCAAAGGCGATCGGCATCATTATTGCCAACCCGGAGTTTGAAGACGTTCGATCGCTTGAAGGCGTGGCGCCCACGAAAAAGCCTTGCGTACCGATTATTGCCGTTCCTACAACGGCAGGCACCGCTGCAGAGGTTACGATCAATTATGTTATTACCGATGTGGAAAGAAAGCGCAAGTTTGTCTGCGTGGATGCGCATGATATTCCCGTTGTTGCCGTTGTTGATCCTGATATGATGGCGTCTATGCCCGCAGCGCTTACTGCAGCTACCGGCATGGATGCGCTGACGCATGCAATCGAGGGCTATATCACCAAGGGCGCATGGGAGCTTTCCGATATGTTTCATCTTAAAGCGATCGAGATTATTTCGCGTTCTCTGCGCGGCGCGGTTGCCAATACGCAGGAAGGCAGAGAAGGCATGGCGCTGGGGCAGTATATCGCAGGCATGGGATTTTCCAATGTGGGTCTCGGCGTGGATCATTCTATGGCGCATACGCTTTCGGCATACTACGATATGCCGCACGGCAAAGCCTGCGCAGTGCTGCTTCCAGCGGTGATGGAATATAATGCGCCCTATACCGGAGAAAAATACCGTGAAATCGCCCGTGCTATGGGTGTTCGGGGTGTGGATGGCATGACTCAGGAGCAGTACCGCAAAGCGGCGGTGGAGGCCGTTCGGCAGCTCTCCGAGGATGTGGGGATCCGTTCCACACTCAAAGGAATCGTTCAGCCGGAGGACCTGCATCAAATGTCCGTTGACGCCTATGCGGATGCGTGCAGGCCGGGAAATCCGCGTGAAACCAGCGTAAAAGAGATTGAAGAGCTGTATCGCAGCTTGATGTAAGAGGCAAAAGTAGATGCGTATGGGCTTCCATGCGCATTTTGTATTGTATCGGGAATAAACCCTCGGTTCTACCGGGGGAGTGAAAAAAAGCTTTAATAAAAATAAAGAGGGCAAGCTGCAAGCAAACCCCAAAATTGAAAAAGGTTAAACTAAAATGATAAAGGTTTGGCGATCACATGACCAAAGCACCGGAAGATAAAATCAGTAAAAGATGATAAGAGAGATGAGATCAAAAGCACGGCTCATTCAAAGTACAGATATCAATATCACATCGTGCTTGCTTCGAAGTACAGAAGAAAAGCAGTATACGGAAAGCTGTGAAAGGACATCAGGGAAAATATTAAGGAAGCTGTGTGAACAGAAAGGAGCAGAGATTATCGGGGCAGAAGTGTGTCCCGATTATATCCGT
Source organism: Clostridiales bacterium (assembly GCA_018376855.1). Lineage (GTDB taxonomy): Bacteria > Bacillota > Clostridia > Christensenellales > QALW01 > JAHAAN01. Next base: position 6,894 of record JAHAAN010000043.1, read on the forward strand.
AAGTTAGTGAGCGTGCCGTCATGTTTGCCATACAGCATATGAGGAGAGACTGTCAAGGAGCATCTGTAGGATGCAGCGTAGCAGTTTCTTGACTGCCTCGATTCATGTGCCGTTTTAACTTGTTGGTGATGGATATATGCCGGTAATTATATATTTGTAGTATTTAGCCGGTGGCAAAGGATCTGCGGGCTATTTCATCAGCCCTCAAAATGGTGACGGATATGGAGCGCATTGGCGATAATTCAGGAGATATTGCAGAGATTGTAACAATGACAAATATTTCACCCTCCGATAACACGGAGCATATTCAGAACATGGCGAGAGCCACGATCAAAATGGTAACAGACAGCATTGACGCTTTTGTAAAGCGGGATATGAAACTGGCAAGGAAAGTGATTGCCTATGACGATGTGGTGGATGGATATTTTGACGAAATCAAAACAAGCCTCATTGCACGCTTTGGTGATCCGGCGGCAAACGGTGAAAAAGTGCTGGATCTTCTGATGATTGCAAAATACTTCAAGCGTATGGGCGACCATGCGGCGGAGATTGCGAAATGGGGGCTGTTTTCTGTTACCGGAGACAAACAAGGCTGACATAGGCGGCGGAAAGAAAAATCTTTCCGCCGCACGATTGCTTTAAACTTTCTATGCCATTCTTTATGCTGAATTGAAACTGAATGCTTTTTGTGATATAATTTATTTTGGATGGACATGCAAATTCGGAGGACAAAGTTATGTGGATCATGATGGCTGTTTTATCCGCATTCTTTGCAGGATTAACCTCTATCCTTGCAAAATGCGGTATTAAAAAAACAGATTCGGATACGGCGACGGCGCTGCGGACAGTCGTTGTACTTTTGTTTTCCTGGATCATGGTGTTCACGGCCGGTTCTGTAAATACCATAACGGAAATTGATGCGGAATCTCTGCTGTTTTTGATTCTTTCGGGGCTTGCAACCGGCGCTTCGTGGCTCTGCTATTTCAGAGCGCTGTCAACGGGCGATGTCAATAAGGTCGCGCCGATTGATAAATCAAGTACTGTTCTGACAGTACTGCTGGCTATCGTTATCTTCGGTGAAACGGAACATATTGCAGTCAAACTGTTCGCCACGGCATTTCTCGCTGTCGGTATTTTCCTGATGATCGAAAAGAAACATACAGGAAAAGAAGTCAGTGACAACAAATGGATGATCTATGCCGTGCTGTCGGCCGTGTTTGCCGCCCTTACCTCTATTCTTGCCAAGATCGGCATAACAGGCGTAGAATCGAACCTTGCCACAGCGATCCGCACAGGCGTTGTGCTTGTTATGGCGTGGATGATCGTGTTTATAAAGGGCAAGCAGCGTGAAATAAAAGGGATATCAAAGAAGGAACTGCTGTTCATTGCGCTGTCCGGCATCGCAACGGGCGCATCATGGCTCTGTTATTATTACGCTATTCAAAACGGAATTGTCAGCGTTGTTGTCCCGATCGACAAGCTGAGTATTGTAGTAACGGTGGCATTTTCTTATCTTGTTTTTGGGGAAAAGCTCAGCAAAAAGGCTCTTTGCGGTTTGGCTCTGATGATAGCGGGAACGCTTGCTATGGCGATATAGGCGTAAATGCGCTTTACACCGATTTTACAATACTGCGGTATCGGATTTGACCTATTTGCGGTATGATAAAATTGTACGAATGTGTTTATACATAGAGACCGGGAGGCATGATTACAGTGATTTTTTGTGTGGAAGACGATCAGTCGATACGGGATCTGATGATATATACGCTGAATTCCGCCGGATTTGCCGCATCCGGTTTTGAAGACGGAAAAGCTTTCTTTGCAGCACTGGAAAAAAACAAGCCGGAGCTTATTATGCTTGACATCATGCTGCCCGGAGAGGATGGCGTTTCCATTCTGAAAAAGCTGCGCGGCAATACCGTTACCGCAGATATTCCGGTTATTATGGCAACGGCAAAGGGTACGGAATACGACAAGGTAATCGGTCTCGATCTCGGTGCAGACGACTATCTTGCCAAGCCTTTCGGCATGATGGAAATGGTGGCCCGCGTGAAAGCCGTGCTGAGAAGAGCGATTGTAAACGACCAGGCGATTGTTCTGTGTGTGGGAAAGTTAGAACTGAATATGAACAATCATACCGTTCTGGCGAACGGAGAACGTACAGAGCTTACGCTGAAGGAATACGAAATGCTTCGTTTGTTTATGAAAAGTCCTGGCAAGGTCTTTACCCGCGATCAGCTTTTGGCGCAGGTATGGGATTCTGATTATGCCGGAGAAACGAGAACGGTGGATGTTCATGTCGGCACACTGAGGACAAAGCTCGGAGCGTGCGGAGAATACATTGAGACTGTTCGCGGAGTGGGATACCGAATGGAGGCAAAGCTATGACGAAGCGGATATTCCGCACGATCTTCATTGTGGCGGTCAGCGTATTCCTCGCCTCTGTCGTGCTGTTTATGCCTGTTCTTTACGACTATTTTTCCGCTGTGGGGCAGAATCAGCTGAAAATGCAGACAGAGCTTGCGGCGCAAGGAGCGTATCATGAAGGAATCGGATATTTTGAAGGCCTTGAAACAAAAAATTACCGCATCACATGGATCGGAACGGACGGAAAGGTTCTCTATGACAGCGCCTCTGACGCCGATGAAATGGAAAATCATTTTGAGCGAGAGGAAGTAAAAGAAGCGCTTGCCGAGGGATACGGGCAAAGTACACGCTATTCGTCTACTTTGACTGAGCGTTATCTGTACAGCGCCAAGCGTCTGCCGGACGGAACGGTTATACGGCTTTCTGTTACGCAGAGTTCGCTGCTCGTGCTGACATTCGGTATGCTGCAGCCGATATGCATTATTTTTGCAGTTGTTATCGTGCTGTCGATTCTGTTGGCTTCCCGTTTGTCAAAGAAAATCGTGGAGCCGCTGAACGAGCTGAATCTGGATGAACCGCTGAATAATGAAAAATATGATGAGCTGTCCCCGCTGCTTCGGCGCATCAACGCACAGCAAAAGAAAATCAAACGGCAAAAAAACGAGCTGGAGCGCAAGCAAAGCGAGTTTGACGCGGTAATCAAAGAAATGGCGGAGGGTATCGTACTGCTGAACAGCAAAGGCGTTATACTCAGTCTCAACCGCGCGGCAGCAGAGTTGCTTGAAGCAAATACTTTTGACGCCGGAAAAGATATTCTTACAGTAAATCGCCGCCCTGCATTGACAGAGCTTCTGCGCAAAGCGGAAAACGGAGAACATTGTGAAACGGTTATGAATTTTGATGTGGGAATCTACCAGCTTTCTGCAAGCCCGGTAGTATCTGACGGCAAAGTGATCGGCACGGTGCTTCTGATGTTCGACGCAACGGAAAAAGAAAAGAATGAACAAATCCGCCGGGAATTTACTGCGAATGTGTCTCATGAACTGAAAACGCCGCTTCACGCCATACTGGGGAGCGCCGAGCTTATGACAAACGGAATGGTGAAGACAGAGGATATTCCCGCATTTTCCGGGCGGATCTATACGGAAACGCAGCGTATGATACGGCTGGTGGAGGATATCATCAGACTGTCTCATTTAGACGAGGGTGCCGGGGATATGAAGCGGGAAGAAATAAATCTGCTTCGTATTGCCGACGGTGTTGTCCAGAGCTTAAAACCGGAAGCGGAAAACAGTGGCATTACGATAAAACTCACAGGAGAAAATTCCATTATCCAAGGCATTCCGCAGCTGCTTGAAAGTATTGTCTATAATCTCTGCGACAATGCAATCAAATATAACCGCAGAGGAGGTTCAGTATCGGTAGAAATAAAGAATGAAAAAGGATTTGCTGTTCTGACCGTCGCCGATACGGGTATCGGCATCCCGCCGGAGCATCGGGAACGGATATTTGAGCGCTTCTATCGGGTAGATAAGAGTCATTCAAAGGAGATCGGCGGAACAGGACTCGGTCTTTCTATTGTAAAACACGCGGCAAGACTGCACAATGCCGAAATTGATTTGAAAAGCGTTGCAGACGGCGGAACGACAGTTACTGTGAAATTTCCGAAAAACGGTGAGTAAACGACCGATTATCACGAAAACCGTATTGAGCAGCAGTGATTCGGCATTACAAGGACAGGCGCATATAGTTTAATAAAAATGGAAAAAGGCGTTGTCGATCAATGAGACTACTCGTTTTTCAGCAATGCCTTTTTTCATTTTACAAGGATTTTACACAACCGTGATAACGGATTTGATGTAAATTTGATAATATGTATCTGTAGAAATGCGATTATGTGTGAAGGAAAAATTCTATGGATATTTTTAATGTACTGACAATGATTGGGGGGCTTTGCCTGTTCCTGTTCGGCATGAATATTATGGGACAGGCGCTGGAGCGAAGGGCGGGAAATAAGCTGCGACTGCTTCTCGGAAAACTCACAACAGGCAAGGCCGCCGGACTTCTGACAGGGCTCGGCGTTACGGCGGTCATACAAAGTTCCTCGGCAACGACCGTTATGGTGGTCGGCTTTGTCAATTCAGGGCTGATGACGCTAAAGCAATCAATCAATGTAATTATGGGCGCCAATATCGGCACTACAGTTACCGCATGGATTTTAAGCCTTGCGGGAATCGACGGCGGCAATGTCTTTGTAAAGCTTTTGAAGCCCGCTTCTTTTACGCCCGTTCTGGCGCTTGTCGGAATCATATTCTATATGTTCTGCAAAAGCTCAAAGAAAAAGGATACGGGAATGATCCTGCTGGGCTTTGCCACGCTGATGTTCGGTATGGAAACTATGTCGGGAGCCGTTTCGGGACTCGGCGACATTTCTGCGTTTCAGAACCTGTTCCTTCTTTTCAAAAATCCGGTTTTAGGCGTGCTTGCCGGCGCGGTTCTTACGGCGATCATTCAGTCCAGCTCTGCATCGGTGGGAATTTTGCAGGCGCTTGCCGTTACGGGACAGGTATCCTACGGCGCGGCGATTCCGATTATTATGGGGCAAAACATCGGTACCTGTGTAACGGCAATGATTTCATCGGTAGGAGCAAACAAAAACGCAAAGCGTGCTGCTATGGTTCATCTGTCCTTTAATGTAATCGGAACGGCGGTTTGGCTTACGATATTCTGCATTATAAAAGCGATTTTCAGTCCTATGCTGCTGAATGAATCCGCTTCCCTGTTCGGCATTGCCGTCGTCCACTCGGCATTTAATATTCTTTGCACGGTTCTTATGCTGCCGCTTACAGGGTTTCTTGAAAAGCTGGTAAACAAGCTGATTCCCGACTCAAAGAATCAAGAATCAAAAACGGAACTGGACGAGAGACTTTTCGCCACACCATCTATCGCACTGGAGCGCTGCCATAAGGTTGCGGTAGATATGGCGCAAACAGCCGTACAGGCGCTTGAAGAAGGGCTTTCCTCTTTGCATGCATATACGCCGGTTCTTGCTGAATCCATACGAAAAAAAGAAGACATAACCGACCGTTACGAGGATATGCTGGGAACCTATCTTGTTCATTTAAGCACAAAACAAATCAGCGAACAGGATAGTACGGAGGCAGCAAAGCTTCTGAAGATCATAGGCGACTTTGAAAGGATTGCAGACCACGGCGTGAATCTGCTGGATTCAGCTGAGGAAATGAAGGATAAAAGCGTAACGCTTTCTGAAACAGCCAGAGCCGAGCTTGAGGTGATTTCATCGGCGGTTCATGAAATTCTTGGTCTGGCGCTTGCTGCCTTTCTAAACGATGATATTCAGGCGGCCCAAAAGGTGGAGCCTCTCGAACAGGTCATAGACGCGCTAAAAGAAAAATTGCGGACAAGCCATATACTCCGTATGCAGCAGAGCCGCTGCTCCATCGACGCCGGCTTTATATGGTCTGATCTGCTCACAAATTTGGAACGCACCTCCGATCATTGCTCCAATATTGCCGGCTGTGTGATCGATATTGCACACCATAATATGAATATCCATGAATCCCTGCGCGAGTTTAAAAATGACAGTGATGATTTCAAAAAACAATTTCAATACTATACAGAAAAGTACAATTTGGCGAAAAAACTGATTTAAAAAAGTAGTGATCTTGATAGTTGAGAAATGGGTTCTATGCCTGTTATGCGACGCTAAAACCTGCAATAAAATCCAGACGGATATGTAAAAAATCTTCCTGTGTTCTGCCGCAAATTGCAGAAAGAAGATTTGTTTTAGTCTTTCCGTTGGGATTTATATATCAATAGAAAGAGTATGTGTTTTTTAGTATCCATCTTTTGCGACGCTTTTCTTTGAACAAAACAATCCAAGTCCCTACACGGTTTATTCCCTATACAGGGACTTGGTCTGTTTTTCTCTTTTGTAAGCAATGTATCGCTCGAGTTGTCTCTAATCGCTGTTTCTTTAATTATGGGAAACTCTTGTTTCCCAGCGGGATACCGCCTGCCGGGTAACGTGGATCTTTTCTGCCAGCCCATCCTGCGATAACCCGTTTTGAGTTCGGAGTTTCAATAGAATATC
>JAHAAN010000044.1 GCA_018376855.1 Clostridiales bacterium
ACTGCCCCTACTATGTTCCCTGCCTGCATATGGACGAACGGAACAATCTGCTTGAAAAAAGCAATCCGGCCTATGAATACTGTGAAACCAAAATCCTTCTCGCCTATAAGGACGGAAAGCTTGCAGGCCGCGTATTGGGTATTTTAAACCGCGCATATAACGAAAAATTCGGCAAAAAGCGCGTGCGCTTTAACCGTTGGGACGTGATTGACGACATTGAAGTAACCAAAGCGCTGCTAACCGAAGTGGAACGCTGGGGCGCCGAAAAGGGCATGACGGAGATCACCGGCCCGATCGGCTTCTGCGATATGGATCATCAGGGGCTGCTGGTGGAAGGCTTTGAAGAAAAGGATCTTTTTATCACCACCTACAATTACCCCTACTACGCAGAGCACCTCGACCGTCTGGGGTATGTTAAGGACGCCGACTGGATCGAAATGCAGATCTCCATGCCGGAACAGCTGAGCCCGAAGATCAAAAAGGTTTCCGAGCTTCTGTTAAAAAAACACGACCTGCATCTAATGCAGTTTACAAAAATCAAAGAGGTTTTGCCGCGCGTGAACGAGATCTTTGATCTGCTCAACGAAGCCTACAGCGACCTTTACGGCACTGTGCCGCTCAATGCCGGTCAAGTCAAAATGTATAAGGAACAATTTATTCCGATTTTAAACCCGAAATACATATCCATTGTGGAAAACAACGTCAACGAGATCGTAGGCTTCGGGATCGCCGCTCCCTCTATGGCTGACGCCTCCATCAAAAGCAAGGGGAAGCTTTTCCCGCTCGGCTGGCTCCGGATCCTTCGTTCGATCCGCAAAAACGACACCATTGAGCTGCTGCTGGTTGCCGTGCGCAAGGACTACCGCAACACAGGCGTAAACGCAATCATGATCTCGCAGATGTACGACAACGCTGCAAAATCGGGCATCCGTTTGGCTGAAACCGGCCCTGAACTGGAGCTTAACGACAAAGTGCAGTCCCAGTGGAAATCCTTTGAAACCCGCCAGCACAAACGCAGACGCTGCTATGTTAAGCCGATCGAGCTGTAAATCCCATTCCCGCTGAAAAAGCGGGAATTTTTTATCGGAACAGAAAGGAATCGCAAGCATGAAAACACTCAAGGTTGCCCTGCTGCAAATTCTGCCGGAAAACACCCTGCAGGCAAATCTAAAAAAAGGGCTTGCCGCCTGCCGTGAAGCAAAAAAAGGCGGCGCAGACATTGCGCTGTTCCCGGAAATGTGGAGCTGCGGCTACCGTATTCCTAAGAATACAGAGGCCCTACAGGCGCGGGCCGTTTCGGCACAGAGCGAATTTGTCTCGGCCTTCGGAAGCATGGCCGCAGAACTGGATATGGCCATCGGCATCACCTTTCTTGAAAGCTTTGAACCGCTTCCGAGAAACACGCTCGTTCTCTTCGACAGGCACGGCAAAAAGGCTTTAACCTATGCCAAAGTACACACCTGCGACTTCGGCGAGGAATGCAGGCTGACCGCCGGAGACGATTTTTATGTAACCGAGCTTGATACGGCAAGCGGCGTTGTTAAAACCGGGGCAATGATCTGCTATGATAGAGAATTCCCCGAAAGCGCCAGAATTTTGATGCTAAAGGGCGCCGAGATCGTACTTGTCCCCAACGCCTGCCCGATGGAGATAAACCGCCTCTCGCAGCTGCGCGCCAGAGCTTATGAAAACATGCTCGGCATTGCGACCTGCAACTATCCCGCCGGCCAGCCGGACTGCAACGGCCATTCCTCTGCGTTCGACGGCGTTGCCTATCTGCCCGGCATGCCGGGATCAAGAGACGCCTGCATTTTAGAAGCCGATACGCAGGAAGGGATCTTCTATGCCGAATTCAACCTCGATATGCTGCGCGAATACCGCAAAAACGAGGTGCACGGCAACGCCTACCGCCGCCCGAAAAAATATCATCTCCTGATCGACGAGCAAATCAGCGAGCCGTTTATTCGCACCGATCGCAGAAAATAGCGCGCGCACGGTTCGCGCAGCCAAAACACCGCGGCGGTTTTCTGTCCCCCATGCCTTTTGCAGCATAGAATATAACAAGCCTGCTTCTCATGCGGGCAGCAGAGATCTTTTTTACGGAAGGCCTGAAAATCATGGAAAACCAATGCTGTTTAAATTCTTTAAAGATCGGCCAAAAGGCCGTAGTAACCGGAATCAACATAAGCGGAAACGACCGCAGACGGCTGCTGGATATCGGTTTTACAGACGGCTGCACGGTGGAATGCCTGCACATCAGTCCGTCGGGCGACCCTACTGCATATTCGATACGCGGCGCTGTCATTGCCCTGCGGCAGGAGGACAGCTCACAGATCCTCATTGAAAAGTCATGATCTTCCGCACCGCTATGCCGGAGAGCTGCTTACAAGCCTCTCCGGCTTTTTATTTTCACCGCAGCAGGCATTCCGTCATACTGTATGGTAGAGAAAAGTGAGGGATGTAATTATGCGAACAAGACTTCAAAACCAGGCTCCGCCCGTGCGGAAATGCCGCCTTAATATTGCGTTGGCCGGAAACCCGAACGTGGGAAAAAGCACGGTTTTTAACGCGCTGACAGGCATGAAGCAGCACACCGGCAACTGGGCGGGAAAAACCGTGGAAAACGCGCGCGGCGTCTGCACGCTGGAAAACACCGAGATCACGCTCACGGATATTCCCGGCACCTATTCCCTGCTGGCGCATTCGCGCGAAGAGGAAGTCGCCCGGGATTACATATGCTTCGGCGGCTGCGACGCCGTGATCGTGGTGTGCGACGCTACCTGCTTGGAACGGAACCTGAATCTCGTTCTGCAAACGGTTGAGATCTCACGCCGCGTGGTCGTATGTGTCAACCTGATGGATGAAGCGCGGCGCAAAGGGATCCGGTGCGATCTTGACCGCCTTTCGCAGGAGCTTGGCGTGCCCGTGATCGGCGCCTGCGCGCGCAGCAAAAAAGGGCTGCATGAGCTGCAAAAAGCCGTGATAGACCTTTGCTCACGGCCTGCCGAGCCTCCGCTTACGCTTGACTACGGGCCTGCCGTCTCCGCACGCTGCGCCGCGCTTGAGCACGAACTGAATAAGCTCAGCCTCAAGGGGCTGCCTGTGCGCTGGCTTGCCCTGCGTCTGCTTGAAGGGAATCCCTCGTTTTTAGAAAGTCTCTCTCAGTATTTGGGCTTCAGCCCCGAAACGATCCCTGAGATCGCGCTTCTGCTCTCCGAAGAGGACCGCGACCGTTTCTGCGACGGCATTGTAACAGCGCTGTACCAAAAAGCCAAGGCGCTGACGGACAGCTGCATCTCTTATTCCGATTCCGCCTATAACGAGCGCGACCGCCGCATCGACCGCATTCTGACAAGCAAGCGAACAGGAATTCCCGTTATGCTCCTGCTGCTGGGGCTGATCTTTCTAATCACCATTTCGCTGTCGAATATCCCTTCGGCGCTTTTGGCAAAGGGCTTTGCATTTCTGCAGGCGCAGCTCAGCGCTCTTTTTACCGCCGCCGGCGCACCGGCATGGCTGCACAGCGTTTGCGTAGAAGGCGTCTTTCAGGTGCTCGGCTGGGTCATTTCCGTCATGCTCCCGCCCATGGCGATCTTCTTCCCGCTGTTCACACTGTTAGAGGATTTCGGCTACCTGCCGCGCATTGCGTTCAATTTGGATAACTACTTTAAAAAAGCGCACGCCTGCGGAAAGCAGGTGCTGACCATGTGCATGGGGCTGGGCTGCAACTCCGTGGGCGTAACCGGATGCCGCATTATCGACTCCCCACGCGAGAGGCTGATCGCCATTCTCACCAATAACTTTATGCCCTGCAACGGCCGCTTTCCCACGCTGCTGACGATCATCGGGCTTTTCTTTGCCGCACAGGGCTTTCTCGGCTCTCTCACCAGCGCGCTGATCCTGCTGCTCGTGATCGTGTTCGGCGTAGCCGTAACGCTGCTGATGTCGCGCCTGCTGTCCGCCACAATGCTCAAAGGTCTGCCGTCCTCCTTCACGTTAGAGCTTCCGCCCTATCGCCGCCCACAATTCGGAACCGTCATCACCCGCTCGCTGTTAGACAGAACGCTTTTTGTGCTGGGACGCGCCGCTGCGGTCGCCGCCCCTGCAGGGCTGATTATCTGGCTCTGCGCCAACGTGCAGATCGGAAACGCCTCCATCCTTTCGCACTGCACCGGTTTTCTGGATCCCTTCGCGCGCCTGCTCGGCTTAGACGGCGTGATCCTGATGGCATTCATTCTCGGCTTTCCTGCCAATGAGATCGTTCTTCCCATCATTTTGATGGCTTATCTCTCTTCCGGCACGCTGGTGGATGTGGAAAACGTTTCCGCACTGAAGGAAATTCTGACCGCTAACGGCTGGACGTGGATAACGGCCCTGTGCACCATGCTGTTTTCCCTGCTGCACTGGCCCTGCTCCACAACATGGCTGACCATCCGCAAGGAAACCAAAAGCGCGAAATGGACGGCCGCCGCCATGCTGATTCCCACTGCAACGGCTGTGATCGTCTGCTTTATCGTCAATCAGTTCTTAAACCTGTTTATGTGAACAGTTTATCATATTAGCCGACAAGGCGTTTGCCGGCTTTTATTTTTTCATGATACTTTGGTTTAAAAAGCACGATGCCTCATCAATGCTTTTCCGCCAAACCAATTCTATGAACTGTCTTTTATAATTCTCTATTGACATCCTGCCTGTGATTGTGATATGATAAAAATACAATTAATGCAAACGTTTGCATTAACTTCATTTGCTTTCAAGGGACGGTCAATCATGAATTATTTTCTTCTTGCAGTTTCCATTATTGCATCGCTTATGTATAACTTAGTGCGCAACGCTTTCAGCAAGCGGCACATGCATACCCAAGCGGATCTCCAGCTCTTCAATTTGGCATGCAGCGCAGTTTCAGCCCTTGTGCTTTTTGCAGCGGCTCTGCTTTCAAACGCCGCGCCGCCGTCAGTCTACACGCTTCTGTTAGGCTTGGTTTTCGGCATTTTCACGGCGCTTGCTGCCCTGTTTAACATGCAGGCGTTAAGCTGCGGCCCCGTATCCTACACAACGCTGATCGTAACCTCCTCGATGATGATCCCCGCACTGTCCGGTTGGGCCTTATACGGCGAAACAGTCGGTCCTCTCAAATTCATCGGAATCGCTCTGATGCTGGTTTCCGTTTTTCTCTCCATATTCCGCACGGACGGAACGGAGAAAAAAGCTTCTGCAAAATGGCTTACCGTGAGTCTTTTGGCTATGCTTTTCACGGGCTTCATCGGCATTACGCAAAAGCTTCACCAATCCTCCTTCCACAGCGAAGAGCTGATGTACTTCCTCGTAATCGCCTTTTTTGTCTCGGCGTTATATTCTGTCGCCGCCGTTTTATTCTATAGAAAAAAGCAAACGCGCTGCACTTTTTCTCTCTCGCCGCGCAAAACCGTCTTTTGGATGGCCGTCGGCAGCGGCGTTGCTATTGCACTGGCCAATGTAATCAATCTATATCTTTCCGGCGTTATGGAAAGCATTGTATTCTTCCCAACCGTCAACGGCGCAAACCTGCTGTTGCTTCTCCTTGCCTCTGTAATCTTCCTGCATGAAAAGCTCAGCCGTTTGCGCTGGTGCGGCATTATCATCGGGTGCGCGGCGATCGCGCTGCTGTGCGTCGGCTAAAAGGCGCTTAAAAGCGCACTAAGCTCGGCTTTATCGCTTCTTGTCGCTGAAAAGCACAATAAATTTTGCTGCGCATCCCAGTCTTCATTTTCAAAGAAAGGAGGCTTTCGCACTGCGAAAGCTATGATGACCGACATGGCAGAAAAGAAACGAAGCACAATCGTAACCATTGCGGAGGAGTTAGGCGTCTCCCCCTCTACCGTAAGCAGAGCATTTGTCCCCGATTCGCCCATCAGCAGCGAGGTTCGGGAGCGTATTCTGCGCTGCGCCGCAGAGCAAGGCTATATTCCCAACCGCGCCGCCTCCAGGCTTTCCATGCGGGAGATCACCGTCGGCATAGCGATGAGCGATTGCTACATGCAGGGCGTAAACGAAATGCTGCGCGGCATAGAGGACGCCTTCCGCAGCCTATACGATTACAAGCTCAACGTCAAAGTCCGGGTCTTTCACGCAGAACGCCAAAGCCAAAGCGATATCCGCAGGCTTCTCGGCGCGCTGCACGACTGCGACGGCGTCATCGTCAGCGGCATTACTTCCCATGAAGGCATTCTTGAATTAGCCACGCATTCAAAGCTGCACCGTAATTTAGCGCTGCTGCAATCAAAAATCGCAGACGTACCAGGTTTATTTGCTTCCGCACATGATCCCTCCGCCTCGGCGGAAATCGCCGCTGAATTTCTTGCCTGCTGCCTTCGCGCAAGCAAAGGAAAAAAAGTAGCGCTTTTTACGGGAAACCGAACAATGGAGGTTCACTCCAAAGCAGAAAAGGCCTTTTGTTCCGCTGCCGAACGCTTAGGTCTTCAGCTGACGGCCTCCTTTGATATGCAGGACGATCCGGCTCTGCTGGCCAAGCAGGCTAAACAGCTGCTTTCCTCCTCCGCTCCGGACGGCATTTACATCACAAGCGGAAAGTCCTTGGAGCTTTGCAGGGCCATCAGCCGCATGGAACACCGCCCCGCGCTTGTAACGTTTGATATCTATTCGGAGCTGAACCAATATATCCGAAACGGCATTGTAACGGCTACGATCTATCAGAATCTGTACAGCCAAGCCTTCCACGCTTTCACGCTGCTGGTTCGGCATATTGTGGAAAATAAACAGCCGCCGGAAATCTTCTCACCGATCCCCGAACTGGTGCTGCCCTGCGCGCTTCCGTTCTACACGCCTCCGGCATCAGCGCATGGCAAAGACAGTCCCCTTGATATTCAGTATGCTACATAAGGATACCGTCGGTTCCCCGGAGGTCTTAAACATCCCACGGTTCAACGCGACGCTTGCCTTACACGATAAAATATTTTTATGCAAGGAGTGTTCCTAATGAGTTTTACCGACGTTTATTTTCAGCCCGGAGAAAATCCGGTAATCTGCTACCGCAGTGGACTGACGGTATATGAAGAAGCCTTCGGTGGAAGCACCCTCTATTCCTGCGGATGGAATACGGCGGGCTATCCGCTCAACGTTTTATCCGGCTGCCCTTCGCGCATGCAAAGGCAGGATTTCCGCCGTCCCTGCACATTTCACGCAGAGCTCGACGGTGTTTCCTTGGATTACGGTCTTCTCTTTTCCGGCTGCGACATGCAGGAAACTGAAAAGGGCAAGCTTGTAAAAGTTAAACTGACCAGCACACTCAAGCCTGTAGAGATCACCGTCGTTACCCGGCTGGACGGTACCTCCATATTGTCCCGCCATCTCGAACTGAAAAATCTTTCCGAGCGTCCAATGGCGCTTTCTGCGCTTTCAATCCTTTCCGGCGGCGTTGAGATCATGCAGGGACTTTCGCGCATGTGCGGCGCAAGTCCCCGTGAGCTGTACTCATTAGGATATATGGACAACGACGAAACCGCCTACGAGGGCGACTTCAACTGGCATTCGCTTCCCGGCGACGTTACCGCCTTCGGCGGAAGATACACGCGCGGGCGGCATCGTTACCCCATGTTTATGCTGCGCAATCACGTTATGGGCACGATCATGACGGCTCAGCTTGCATGGAGCGGCGGATATGAATTCGCCTTCGATCTTAACGCGCACCCGGAAAACGACTGGTCTAAGCTATCCCTTTCAGCCGACATTACCGGCAACACGCCGCTTTATCAAATCGCACCGGGAGAAACGTTCGTTTCTCCGGCATTGGAAATCGGCATGCTGCACGGAGATCTCGACGATGCCGTAAACGAGATGAATCAGCATCTGCGCCGCTCGGTATTCACGCTTCCCGCAGCCGACGCAAGCGACTGCTTGATTGGCAGCGGCATGGGCGCGGAGCACGATATGTCCGTAGAAACCACCAAAAGTTTTATTGACCAGATGGCTTCCATCGGCTGCGAAGTCTTTATTGTGGACGCCGGCTGGAACTGCCCTCCCGGCGCGCAGGGCGACTGGTACCGCCGTGCCGGCGATTGGACTCCCGACCCCAACCGATACCCGAACGGAATTTCCGAAATACGCGATTACTGCCATATGCGCGGAATGAAATTCGGCATGTGGATGGAAGCGGAACGCATCGGAGAACTTACCGCCGTTTACCGTGAGCATCCGCAATGGCTCACAACACATCCGGACGGGCGAAAGGGTGTGCTGCTCGATCTAACACTCCCCGAAGCCGCACAGTGGGCGGAAAACGAGATCGCCCGCGTCATTTCGGAATATCAGCTTGATCTGTTCCGTATAGATTATAATGTCATGAGCGACGAGCTGTTTGCCCTAAGCAGCTCAAGCGAGCGCGAATGTCTTTCCGTGCGCCACACAAACGCCGTATACAGCATGTATGAACGGCTGAAAAAGCGTTTCCCACATGTAATCTTTGAAAACTGTGCCAGCGGCGGCGGGAGATGCGACGCAGGAATGATGCGATTTTTCCACCACACATGGGTTTCCGACAACCAAATTCCACCGTACTCACAGCGGATCACCAACGGCATGACGCTCGCCCTTCCGCCCGAACGGGTAGACCGTTTGGCGGCGGGAATGGGCTGCCACAGAGCCGCGTCGCTGGATTTCCATATGCGCAACGTTATGTTGGGACATATCTCCATGAATGTGTTTTCACCGCGGGATGCAAAAACGAATCCGGATCAGCTGAAATTTATTCGCCACAGTCTTTCTGTTTACAAGAACTTCATTCGGAAGTTTCTTCCGAATTCCCTGATCTATCACCATACGCCGGAAAGCGCCTCCTTCCGCAGCGGTTCCTTTTCCGTGTTGGAGCTTGCCTCTTGCAGCAGAGACCGCGCTGCCATTACCGTTCTTACGCCCTGCACTCCCGCCTCCGACACCTGCACCGTATTCCCGCGCGGGCTTGATCCGGCGCCGCAATATCGGGTTGTGTTTGACAATACGGGATGCGAATACACGGCTTCAGGCAGAGAGCTTGCGCAGCAAGGGATTCTCGTGCGGATTCCCTGCGCGCTTTCCAGCGAGCTGCTGTTAATAGAAAAAATTCAGCCGTAAATTTTTCAAGCGCAGCAAAGTGTCCTATACAAGCAAAAAGCCCCTTTCGGATACTGTCCGAAAAGGGGCTTTTTCACATTTCAATTATTCCATTCCAACAATCCTGCGCAGCTCGTGAATATCTATGTCCTTCACGGAAACGCCGTTTTTCACAGCTAACGCGGCCGCCGCGCCCGCAGCCTGCCCCGTCGCCATGCAGTCTCCCGTTGCACGGTAGGAACCGTTTGTCTCATAGGTGCCGGAAATACAGCGCCCCGCCATCAGCAGCCCTTCGCGGTTGACGGGAACCAAACAGCGGTACGGAATCTGATACGGCGCCTTGAGGAAGATATTATCCTGCTCGTTTTTATCCGGCAGATGCAGATCCATAGCGAAGCACACATCGCAGATACCGTCCTCAAACTTCGTGCCCTCGACGCATTCCTGCGTTTCCAGCGTATACAGCCCGTGAATATGGCGGCTCTCACGCACGCCCGTCTGCGGCGCGATACACACCAGCTCCGCATCCTTGAACATCGGAACATTCTTCTTGATATAATCAAAAATCTGGTGAATCTCACGGCGCGATTCAAGCTCCGCTTCGCTGAAGGCCACGGCGTCCGTCGGCGGCTTTCTGCGCACATGGTTCCACATGACCACGCACCGCTTACAGTTGGGGATTTGCAGCACAAACGGCCGTTTATAGGAAAAATCAAACGGAATCCCGCACGCCTTGCTTGCTTCCACAACTATATCATGAATATGATACGGATGCAGCTGTGTAAACTCAATGTTGCCGAGCATAAACATGCAGGTAACAGGCTGGCAAAGGTTATCGCTGTCGCGCCCCAGTGTAAAGGGAACGCCCGCCAAAGCCGCAGCGTCGCCGTCTCCGGTGCAGTCAACCACAACCTTGGAACGGATCACACTGCGCCCGCTCTTGTTCTGAACGATCACACCGCGAACCTGCTCCCCCTCCACATAAGCGCCCGCCAAAAAGGTATGGAACAGAATGTCCGCGCCGCTTTGGGTAACCATATCGTCCAACAGCTTTTTCATGATCTCGAAATCAAAGGAAATGCCGCCGAAGCCGCCCCAGCCGCCGCGCGCCTTCAGGTTCTCCACAATTTCCTTTACAATATAATGCTTGTTCTCCCAATCAAACATCGGAATAATAAAGCCGGCTGACCACATGCCGCCCAAAAAGCCGTAGCGCTCTACCAGCAGCGTTTTCGCACCGCCGCGCGCCGCTGCGATCGCCGCGCATACACCGGCAGGTCCCGCCCCTACAACGATGACATCATACTCGCCCGAAACCGGCGTTTGCAATGACTCAGATATGTATTCCATCAATTTTCTCCTCTCAAAATAGGTATAAAGATATTATAAAATTCAAAATGAAAAAAGTCAATATTCAATCAATCATATTCTTGCTTTTCTTCACAAGTTTTCGTAATTAAACGACTTATTCACAAATTTTCTATGGATTTTCCTTGAAAAATACTGTATAATGAAAAAAGAATATTGGAAAGGTGTGAGGTACGCCAATGAAACAAGCAAAAAAGAAAAAAAGTAAATATGCTTTTAACCCGAATATAAACACTTGGATCTGCATTCTGGTCGGCGCTGCACTGTTGATCTTATGCATTATTTTAATTCTGCACGGCTGCGATTCCACGCCGCCGGAAGCGTCTGCTTCCCCCTCCGCGCAGGGAACGCTCGGAACCTTGATCCCCGACGCCTCCGGCACCGCTCCGCTTAATCCGACCGAGCCTTTATCACCCTCCTCCGAAGCGACGGACAGCCAAGCTCCCGATCCCTCGGCGGGCACGGCGTCTCCCTCTCCGGATACAACACTGCAGCCGCTTTCCGTTTCCGAAAACGAAGTGGCCGCGCTGCACATTACGCTTGACACCGGCTTTGAGAACGTTCAAAACGAAGCTCAGGCCTTCGATGATTTTTATAAGCTGTTAGGCGATACCGATTCCATTGACCTTGAAGATATTCGCCTGATCGTCTACTTAACGGATTATCGCGGGAACATCCGCGCCTACCGCTTTTCCTCTATGGATGCGATCGTGCGCCTGCCCGGTTTCCGCTTCAGCGCCAATGCAAACATCGAAATTGAACAGGCCGCCGAAATCAAGCTGTTTATCGACCGCGCCGATAACGCGCACGTAACATGGGCCTCGCAAACAGCCAAAGTCGTAAGCAGCACGGAGGCCGGCACGGATACGGTGCTGACCTATCAGCATTCCGCCGGCACTATTAAGCTTACCATCCGAAACATCGGCCTGCTGCAAAAGGACGAATTACTCGGTTAGGTAAAACCTAAATGCTGCTTAAAAAACCATTAAAGCCGCTTTAAGAAAGCTATCCCGCCGAAAAGCATTGCTTTTCGGCGGGTTCCATTATGAAAGGCTATATACGGGAAGAAAACACCATGATCGCCTGCTGTTCCGACGGAACAAGACCCATTATTTTCAAAATCGAACGCATAGATGTGGAGGATTAAGCAATGAATGAGATCATCAAAGCAATGGAAGAACGCAGAAGCATTCGTAAATTTATGCCCGATATGCCCTCAAAAGCCGATATTGAGCAGATCATCGAAGCCGGACTTTATGCCGCAAACGGAAAAGGAAAACAAGCAGTCATCACCGTTGCCGTAACGAAAAAAGAGATGCGCGACAGGATAGCAGAAGCCAACCGACAGATCGGCGGTTGGGAAGAAGGCTTTGACCCATTCTACGGCGCGCCTGTAATTCTGATCGTTCTTGCGGAAAAGGATTGGGCAAACCGTGTTTATGACGGCAGTCTTGTTATGGGAAATCTGATGCTTGCCGCACATTCTCTCGGAATTGGAAGCATATGGATTCATCGTGCAAAAGAGGAATTTGAACAGGAGGAATGGAAGAAGCTGCTTTCCGATATAGGCGTCTCAGGCGAATGGGAGGGGATCGGCCATTGTGCCATTGGATATATTGAAGGAGATCCTCCGAAAGCAGCCAAGCGCAGGGACGGCAGAGTATATTGGGTGGAATAACTGATACGGTTTCGTCCCGCTGCTCTCGCCCGCAAGCGCCCTTCTTAAAAAAGCTACAGTGGGATTCACTGCACAAAAGGGGCAAGGCAGACTATAACCGTCTGTCTTGCCTTTTAGCTTCCTTACGGCAAGCCTCCCTTCCCTACTGCCTTTTATTTTTATTGATAAACGGCAATGACACAGCGGCTATTTTATAACTATATTCCATGATTAAATAGAATAAATCCATTTAACTGCCATTCCTTCTGCATTATAATAAAATAGCTGTCGTCATGCGGCTACCGCTGCGGCAGCAAAAAAGAAGGAGGGTATAGCATGAAAAAAACAGCCGCTTTACTATCTGCCATTCTTTTGCTGCTTTCGTCGTGGACGTTTACGGCACTGGCAGAGTCTTCGTTTTCTCAGTGGAAAACGGAAGGATGGACAGTTCGCACAGAAAACGGGGAACAAATTTTATACGGAAATCCCCAAGAACCTATGAATTTACTTTTTACAAAGGGCACAGTGAACGACAACTGCCTGGAATTCGACATCTATATGGAGGATTCGACCGGCACGAACGATGGATGCATCGGCGCCGCATATAAATGCAGCAACGGATTTCAATACTTTTTTGAGTATAATACCGTGCACCAAATGGTGCGCATTCGGCGGATTGGAGACGGCGTAAACACAGAGGTTGCCCCCGCAAAGGCCTATACGCTTGAAACAGGAAAATGGTATACCTTTAAGCTGGTCTTTGTGGAAAACCGGCTTGAATTCTATATCAACGGCAAGCTGGCTCACTCAGCCGCAGATACGGCGGGAGACCCCCTTACAGGCGGAACCTGCTATATTCAAGGTTATTTTGCCACGCCTCGCCTAAAAAATATCAAGCTATACAGCGAAAAGATCGAACCCGGAAAAAATCCGGAGGGGGGACAGCCTGAAATTATGAATTATGACTTTGAATTTATCACTTCCGAATCCGTTAAGGGCTTTGAAGCAAAAAACGGCTCCGTATCA
>JAHAAN010000045.1 GCA_018376855.1 Clostridiales bacterium
AAAGCACCGGCAAAAGCTTACGGAGCTTAGGCGCAAGCGGTTCTCTTTTCCATGCGCTGATCACCCGTTCCTGATCGATCCATTCCACAAAGAAAGGAACCGCCAGAATCACGCCGAGACTGCGTGAAAGCGCCGCGAGCATTCCAAAAAGCGCCGCAAGCCAATATCTTCCGCAGCGAAGCTGATAAAAGAAAATCACGCTGCACATCAGCAGCAAGGAATCCGTATAGGCATTAAAAAAGAAGAAACCTGCCGGCGTAAGCAGCAAGAAAACAAGCGTCCACACCGCCGTGCGCATGTTATATTCCCTGCGCACCAATTTAAACAGATAATAAGCCGCCACGGAAAAGCACACGGTGCTGATAAAGCACCCGACAAAAAAATAATATTGATTGACCGCCTGCATGCCCGCTATCGCTGCATCCGGCGCAAACGGGGAGAACAGCCGCATCAGCATCGGCAAAAGGGGAAAAAACACAATGAACAGATAGCTGTCGTTCCCCATTGCCTGCGCCTGTGCCTCGGTAACATACCAATTTTTTGCAATATCCACATAATGGGGCGCATCCCATCGGTTCCAGATATTTGAAAAGCTGGAAATAAGATCGTAAGAAGCATAGCCGTCTCGAACGGCCTGCGTTACCTTATACAGATATCCCAAATAGGCAATAAGCGCTCTCGACGCAAAAGCGACCGAAAAAACAATCAGAAAAGTTTTCAGCTCTCTGAACCGGCCCTGCTTTCTCGGCGCAAGGTAGTCTCCGCCGGGCAAGACCTCCTTGATAAGCAGGCATTTTCCCACCCAGCTTGGAAACTGAATTCCGTTTCCCGCAAACCATTGATAAAGCGCGCGAAACAAGGCGTAAAAGAAAACGGCACTGAAAACGACCTCCAAACAGACTGTCAGCGACGACTGATCCAAAGTGATCCCGTATTTTTCCAACGCCTCTGCATTCGTCATCAAAACGCGCATATAGCTCTCCCTACCGTATCAATTTTAATTTACTAATATTATGATAATCTCCTTCTCCTTAATTGTCAAGACAAAAGCCTTCAGGAATGCAAAAGCTCTATCGCCTTCTGAAGCTGCGTATCCTCCTCGTCCGTCATGGAATACGGGCGGCTTTCCGCTCCGTCGGGAAGCGAAATCACATATTGCGGCGTGATGCCCGTTCCGTGTATGCATTCCCCGCCCGGAAGATAATATTTCGCCGTCGTGAGCTTAAACGCCCCCGCGTTTGCCAGCGGATAGGTTGTTTGCATAATTCCCTTCCCGTAGGTTTTCGTTCCGATCAAAACGCCCTTTCCGAAATCGCGTATCGCTCCGGCCAACGCCTCGGACGCGCTGGCAGTGTTGCAGTTTGTCAGCACCGCAAGCGGCAGCTTTGTGCACGGCGCCGAGGACTTTTTAGAAAGGATCTTATTGCCCCTGCGATCCATCGCATAGATAATTTCCCCCTCCGGCAGCAGCGTGTCTGCAATCTCCGTCAAAATAGAAAGGTCGCCGCCGTAATTATCCCGAAGATCAAGAATGATTCCCTTTGAACCGGCCTTTTCCGCTTCGGAGACCGCCTCCTTAAACAGCGAGACCGCATTGCCGTTAAAGCTCTTTAGCTGAATGTAGGTCAAATCGTCTATATGCCGGTATTTTACCATCGGTGTCTGAACGACGGCGCGCTTCACATCAAAGGCAAGCTCTTTTTCACCGTCTCTTTGCACGGTAACGCGCACAACGGTATCAACCTGACCTGAAATCAGCTCCGAAACCTTGTCAAGCGACAGCTCCCGAACATCCGTATTCTCTATCTTTACAAAAACATCCCCTGCTTTGAGCCCCGCGGCCTGCGCCGGCGAATTTTCATAGACCTCCACAATTTTAACCGGCGCTGCTCCGTCCTTAACGACAGAAACTCCGATTCCGCCGCGAATGATCCCCTGTTTATCATCCTGATATCCGTTGAGCGCCTCTGCGTTAAAATAAAAGGAATAATCGTCCTTAAGCCCCTGCGCAACGCCCGAAAGCATCATATCCACAATTTCATCCTGCGTATATTCCTCTATGGAAACATCCTTTACAATGGAGATCACTTCCCTGAGAGACTCTGCCTGCGCAATGCTCAGCCCGCCCGCAAAGCGTAATTCCTGAATCACGATGCCGGCAATCAGGCCGGCTGCGACTCCCAAAACAACCCACAATCTCGTTCTGCTCTTTTTCGTTTTCTGCATTTGGGCAATAACATCCTGTTCCATTTACTCTCCGCCTTTCAAGCCGTTGTGATCGTTTTTATTTTATGCCCCACGCTATAATTTATTATTCAACCGAGCCAAAGCAACAAAAAGTCGCAGGATCACAGCGTCTTCAAAATTGCTCACGTTCATTCCGGTAGCTCTATTGAGCTTATCCAGCCGATAGATCAGCGTATTTCTATGCATATACAACGATTTCGCAGTTTGGCTGATATTCAGATTCTGTTTAAAAAACTCCCCCAAAAGAGCCTGCGTGTCATAATCCAGCACATTCTCAATCCTTTGCAGCAGCAAACTCTGATGCTGCAGCGCCTCCTGCGGCAAATAAGACAGCAGCAGTTCCGGCAAAATATCTTTATAGCGCCACACGCCGCCGTCATACCGAAGGCTTTCGCCGATCTTGAGCGCGCTGCACGCCTGATCGTAAGAAAAGGCAAGCCCCTGCATATTGACGACGCTCTCCCCTATGCCGACGGAAACCTCCGCCTGCATCTCATTAAGAAAAGAATCCCTGATCGCGCAGCACAGCTCTTTGATATCCTCCTCTTCCGAGCTTTCCATGACAACGGCATACTCCTCCGGAGACATCCGCACCGTTACGGAAGCAGAATTCTGGAACACCATATCAAAAATACTGCGCGCATCCTCATTGGAACAGTGCCGAACGCCCAGCACGATCACTGTCTGCACCGCGTCATATTTTTTATGAAAGCGCTTCAGCTGATCCATAATCTCCTTGCTTGAAAGATTTCCCTTCAGCATCTCGATATAAAAGGTTTCCAACGTCCAGCCCGCTTGCTTGACCGACCCTGCCAAAAGCAGCTTCGCCGCGTTTTCACTCGCTTCTATCACGCAAACCTCTCCGCCGGGCAATTTTGTATATAAACAGCCCTCCGAATAGGCGGGCATCCGAAGCGCCAGCTGCTGCTGCGTCAGCGCCTCCGGAAGCTCTTCATTTCCGCATATTTTAACTCCCGCTGCATCATAAACCGCCTGATTCAAACCTATCCGCTCCTTATAGCAGAAAAGTTACCCTCTGCCGAAGATAACCTTCCCACTGCGTTTATTCTTCTGTGTCTTCCTGTTCTGATTCCAAATATGTCTGATACAGCTCGTCGAGCAGCACTTCATTGTCCACAGCGTTAAAGACTGCCCCATCCTCCTGCTCCACATATTCCATAATATACAGATCCTGTTCCTCCTCTTCAGCCTGTGCAGCCGGAACTAAATAAACGTATATGTGACCGTCCTGCTCAATGCTGTCCATCAGGATATAATCGATCTCATCCCCGTCGTCTCCGATTAAAGTAACAATAAAATCCTCCTGCAAAAATTCCTCTTCCGACTTTTCGTTGCTCATGTTTTAATCTCCTCTCATTCTATGATCCAAATAATTCTGTAAGATAATGACTGCCGCAAGCTTATCAATATTTTGTTTACGCTTTTTTCTTGAAAGATCAGCCTCCAGCATTACGCGCTCAGCCGCTGCGGAAGAAAAGCGTTCATCCCAATATTCCACAGTGAAGCCGGCTTCACGGATTGCTTCCAGCAAAATCTCATTCTTAGCAGCCTGCTGATGCGCCTCTCCGTTTAAATGACGCGGAAGCCCCGAAACGATGATACCAGCCCCGAGACGCTTCGCCAGAGAACAAATATAGGCAGTGTCCGCCGCGATGCTTTTTCTTTCGTAGGTCTCTATCCCCTGCGCCAAAACTCCGCTTGCGGAATGTGCAATGCCTATTCGTCTATCCCCAATGTCCAGCCCTAAATAACCGCTCATTACTGGCACCTTTCCGAAATATAAAAATGAACCAGCTCTTCCAGAAGCTCATCACGCTCGATTTTTCTAATCAGTGTCCGTGCATTGTTATGGCCGGTAATATAAGTCGGATCTCCCGAAATGATATAGCCTACGATCTGATTGATCGGATTATATCCTTTTTCCACCAAAGCTTGGCAAACGACCGTCAAAATTTCTCTGATCTGCCCGTTATCCTTCGATCTGGAAAATTTTACCGTATTTTGATCCATAATCCCACACTCCTTTTTGGTATTATAGACGAAAAGAAAAAAAATTGCAATTATTAATTGCAATTTTTCCAAGTGTCTCCAATTATATTCCCATCTTTTTCGCGCACTGCATAACTTTTCTGCGCCCGATCCGATACATTCTTCGCGCTTCCGGCGTGTTCATCATAACTGCCCCTGCAAGGCCTGCAGCCATTCCCACCGCAGCGCTGAGCGCCACACATGTTGTGATACCGATTTTCATTGCAACCATCCTTTCCGTTTTACTGCAAAATTCCGCGTTTACTCGCTGATTGCAGATTATATTCTGCACAGTAATAGTATTTCATTTTTTTGTTTTTTCATGAATCCTTATTTCAAACTTAAAATCCTATATTATCCTCCTGCTCTTTCATTGACAATACCCTGCTTTTTTTATATAATATCATTGAAATTTACCGAAATTTTTGAACATTTCGGTGCATACATAGAGGTGTTCCGTTATGCGGCTTTTTGATACAAAGGTTCAGAAGTTAAAATATAAAGTAATCCGCGAGGTCGCGCGCCGCGCATTTGAGGACAGACTGGAGGATTGCTACCCGGAAATTCCCAAAACAATCGTAACCGGCCCGAATGCAACCATGCGCTGCTGCATCTATAAAGAACGCGCAATCGTAAACGAACGCATTAAGCTGGCTATGGGCGGAGACAAAAACAACCCTAACGTAATCGAAGTCATTGATATTGCGTGCGATGAATGCCCTGTAACGGGATATACGGTAGGCGAATACTGCCGAGGCTGCATCGCACACCGCTGCGAGGACGTCTGCCCCGTTCATGCCATTACTTTTGACAAAATGCAGAAGGCTCATATTGATAAAAGCAAGTGCATCGAATGCGGCCGCTGTGCTTCCGTATGCCCTTACAGCGCCATTTCCAACAGCCAGCGTCCATGCCAAAAGGCCTGCAAAATCAAGGCGATCACCATGAACGAAGAAAGTGTTGCGGTGATCGACAACAACAAATGCATCGCCTGCGGCGCATGCAGCTATCAATGCCCGTTCGGAGCGATCAGCGATAAATCCTTCATTCTTGATGTGATTTCCATGCTCAAAAAAAGCGAAGCAAACTCTAAATATAAAGTCTATGCCGTAGTAGCCCCCTCCATATCCAGTCAGTTTACTTACGCTAAGCTCGGGCAAGTAATCGCCGGCATCAAAGCGCTCGGGTTTTACAGCGTGGTGGAGGCTGCGCTGGGCGCTGATATGGTGGCCTATGAAGAATCCGCCGAGCTTGCAGAAAAAGGATTTTTAACAAGCTCCTGCTGTCCCGCCTTTGTAGATTATGTAGAAAAAAGCTTTCCTGCGTTAAAAGAGCATGTTTCGCATAATCTTTCGCCTATGGCAACGATTGCAAAGCGCATGAAAGAATTGGATCCCTCCTGCAAAATCGTTTTTATCGGCCCATGCACTGCTAAAAAGATGGAAATCCAAAAGGACAGCGTAAAGCCGTACATTGATTCAGCCGTAACCTTTGCCGAGCTTCAAGCATTATTTGACGGCAAAAGCATCGACATCGCTTCGCTGCCTGAAGAAGCGCTCGATAACGCCTCCTACTACGGGCGGATCTTTGCCCGAAGCGGCGGCCTTTCCGATGCAGTCGCGCAGGCGCTGAAGGAGCGGAACAACACCGCCTTTGCGCTTAAGCCCGTTCCCTGCGACGGCATTGAAGCCTGCAGAACCGCCTTGCTAAAAGCATCAAAGAACGTTTTAGACGGCAACTTTATAGAGGGCATGGCCTGCACCGGCGGCTGTATCGGCGGCGCAGGCTGCCTCTCTCACGGCGCTAAAGACCGAAACGAAGTGGATAAATACGGCAAAATGGCCCATGAGCAGACTATTACCGGTGCTATTTCCGTTTTCCAAAAAAACTCCGAAAAAGCTTAACTCTGTAAGATTCAGACAAAACCAAGCTGAAAACAGCTTGGTTTTTTATTGATTCAGTGCAGGTCCGGTATGTGAAAAAATGTCCGCTTACGGACGGGAAAGCAGCCGCCGCAAGCGAAACATATTCAACGCGCCCTAAGACCTCCGATAAATGCCCTTTTCAAGCTTATCCAAGCCTCCGGTTATGCCGCCCAACTTAAAAAGAATTCAAAATATCCGTTAAAGATTTCTTTCCGATATAGAAGCTCTATCATTTCATTTCAGAAAAAGTATCGGCCATTGCGGCAACAAAGCGCCATTGCCGTTCCATGTATGCCCTTAGCCGCAATGTGCTGCACTTATAAACAGCATATACGATGTCCATATTATTAAAATGATCTGCAACAGCATTCGCCGCATGATAGCCGCTTTCCATACCCGCGGAAATTCCTTCTCCCATCGGATTTAAGAACCCCGCAGCTTCTCCTGCAAATAATATTCTTCCGATTCCGAACTCAATGCGGCGCTCAGGACGCACACGCGGCATAAGCCACTTTTCAGCGCTTATTTGTTTTTGGATCACCAGTTGATGCTTGCTCTGCATATAGGCTATAAACCTTTCATAATACATTTTTATGTTGGCCGGTTCTTTAACCGAAACACCCAACACCAGCTGCCCGTCTTTTACATTGAACCACGCGTCATATTCCGATAATTCCGGCTGCAAATAAGCATAAAAATAATGAGGATCCAAGTCAATGTTTCCGCTATTAAAAGTTTGAAAAGTGGTAATATACGACGGCGCTGCCTTTAACATTTTTCTTTTTACGCTTCCGACAACACCTTCACAGTCAATAACATATTTTGCTTGCTCTGTATATACTGTTTCACCATGCAGAGTTACTGACACACAATCCCCTTTTTCCTGACAGGAAATTGCGGCTGTATAATCCCTGACCTCCGTACCGCTTTGCACCGCCTTTACAGAAAGCCAATAATCAAAAGAGCCGCGCCAAACATTTAACCCCGGCTGCTCAAATCTAAACTCCTCGCCTTTATCATTGGTAAAAATCATTCCTTGATTTTGTGTCGGAGTGCACATTGTAAAGGACGGCGTATCTTCTCCAAAATAGAGCTTAACCAAATCCATAGTCTTTTTTATCAAAATTCCGGAACAGGATTTATACCGCGGCAGTTTAAATTTCTCAACCAATAACACCCTGTATCCCTTTTCGGACAGTGTCTTAGCAGCAGTACACCCTGCCGGTCCCGCCCCAATCACCATAACATCGTACATGCAACATTTCTCCCAATATATCAAAAGTATTCGCTGCCATCATTATTTTCAACAATAAAATTATACCATAGACTTATGAAAAACTCCACCCCTATAGCTATATAAAAAAACGGCAATAGCGCATAATTTTAAAATTAAAAAATCGGCTTGTTTTATACTGTTAAACTATGACAATCTTAAAATCTTTTTCTCCTGAAAACTCTATTCCTACTGCACCAAACAGGCGCTTCAAGGGGTTATGGGGGATCGTTAAGGGGGCGCCAAACAAAAGCGCGTTGCGCTATTGTTCCGGGGGAATTTGCATTCTGCAATTGGCAATCCCCCTCGCCCCCTTGACATGGAAAAGAAGCCTTTTGTAAAAATGTGCATAGCAGCTGAATAAAAAAGCGGCCGCGATATAGTGGCCGCAATAGGCGGCGCCAAACAAAAGCGCGTTGCGCTATTGTTCCGCGTGCGCCGCCACTTCGTTTGTGCGCGAAAGGATCATCTTGTTTTCCGCAACAGCATCAGTGCGACTTCAAAACAAAAGCTCAATAAGCTTTTGTTTGCCACCCTATTGATTGCAGCTGAGAGAAATAACATCACTTTTACGAAAAATATTTTATTACAAAAACAATTATACTCCTACTGTACTGAGAAATCGCTTCAAGGGGTTACGGGAGTATTAAAAGATCGCAAGAGGGAAATTTGCAGTTTACAATGGACGCTCTCCTTAACACAGGAAAAATTTCTTTACAAAAGATGCATTCAAAAAACTTAACAAGAAAACGCCGCAAATAAATGCGCCGCATTATTTCACATACTAAAAAAACATATTAAAACAAATAGTGGCTAAGAATCGCCACAACAACTCCAAGAATCGCACCGCTGATAACCTGAATGGGCGTATGCCCCAGCAATTCTTTCAACTTTGCCCCGGTAACATTCTTTTTCTGATGCAGCATTTCAATAATTTCATTTAAGACCTTTGCCTGTTCTCCGGCTGCACGTCTCACTCCCGAAGCATCGTACATCACCACGCAGGCAAGTATAAAAGCAATCGCACATTCCGGAGTTTCAAACCCCTTTTCAAACCCGACTGCCATAAAAAGAGCCATCACGATTGCAGAATGTGATGACGGCATACCGCCGGAATCTACAAGACGCTTTAAATCCAGCTTTTTATGCTGAAACAATTCAACCAAAACCTTCAGCATCTGTGCAAGCAGCCAAGCAGCCAAACTGGTAAGAATCGTCTTATTGGTAACAAAATTCAAAAAATTATCTTCCATCAATATTCTCTTTCTTCAATATACCGCGCAAGCCCTGCCAAAAAACCATAACGGTCAAACGATGCAACGCATTCAACTGCTTTCTCCGTAAGCTCTCTAACCTTCTTTAACGCCCGTTCCACTCCGTATAAGGTTACATAAGTCGCTTTCCCGTTTGCGGCGTCTATCCCCGTATTCTTCCCAAGCTTAGCCGTCTCGCCGCAAACATCCAAAACATCATCCGTAATTTGAAATGCGAGTCCAATATAATCTCCGTATCTTTCCAACAGGCAATACTCTTCACCGTCCGCCCCTGCTATGCAGGCTCCTGCCAAAAGAACCGCTTTAATAAAAGAAGCCGTCTTATGTAAATGGATATATTCCAGCTCCTCTTTCCCAATCGCGCTCTGTTCAAGGCACACATCCTGCCACTGCCCGGCAACCATTCCGCCAACCCCAACGCCGCAAGCAATATGATGCGCCGCTTTCAGCAAATTATACGAATCCTTCGAGTTCACCGCAGAATGCAGCATAATCTCAAACGCATAGCTTAACAGGCCGTCCCCCGCAAGAAGCGCCTTCCCTTCGCCGTATTTCTTATGGCACGAAGGTCTTCCCCTGCGCAAATCGTCGTTATCCAGCGCCGGAAGATCATCATGAATCAACGAATAGGTATGAATCATTTCTGCTGCGCACGCAAACGGCATAGCCTGTTCGGCATCACCGCCGAATGCTTCGCACGACGCCAGCAATAACGCCGGACGCAGCCGCTTTCCACCGGCCGATACACTGTAATACATCACTTCCAGCAAGCTCTTCGGTATGCTGCCGCATGGCTGAAAATATTTTTTCAAGGCAAGCTCTGTTTGCTTTGAATATTGCTCAAGCATCCTTTTAAACACAAATGACTCCCCTTTCACCGCTCTCTGGGAAGAAAATCCTCCTCTTGGATCTCGCCGAGCCGATCCTTTTTCAGCACGGTAATTCTCGCGCTGCACTGCGCAAGCGCTTCTCTGCACTGCACAATCAGCTCTACAGCTTTTTCATACGCCCTGAGCGACTCCTCCAGCGAAAGCTCTCCGCTCTCCAGCTCACGAACCTTTTCTTCCAGTTCCTGCATCGTCTCCTCAAAAGAAAGCTGTTTTTTTGCCCGTTCCGCCACATCAATCACCAAACCTTATTTTTCTATACCTAAAAAACGAAATTATATATCTTTATTGACCTCCGCGCAAACAGCGCCGTCCGCAAACAGAACATTGATCCGCCCCGCCTGCCTCGCCTGTTCTGCGCTCCTGACAATCCGTGCGCTCTGATCCGTTACCACCGAATAACCTCTTGCCAGCGTTTTCAGCGGACTGAGCGCCTCTATCCGCGCCGCGCAATGGGAGATTTTATACTCATACCGATTCTGTATATCCTTCATACGCGCATCAAGCAGCTGTTCCGCAAAATCCAGCCTCTGTATATGCTGCTGAAAGATCTGCTCCGGTCTTTGAAGCATACTGCTGCGCAAAGCCTTCTTAAAACGGTTCTCCGCCGTCTCATAGCTGATCCGCAGCATTTTCTCCGCACGCTCGCTCCAAAGCGCAAGCTTTTCTTCCAACTCATCGCGCCGCGGAGTTACCAGCTCTGCGGCGGCGCTCGGAGTCGGTGCCCGCAAATCGGCTGCAAAATCCGCCAAGGTATAGTCCGTTTCATGCCCCACCGCAGAAACCACAGGTATGCGGGACTGCACGATCGCCTCTACAACCTTTTCATCATTAAAGCACCAAAGATCCTCCGCGCTTCCGCCGCCTCTGCCGACAATTAAGACGTCGATATCCCGCATCTCATTAAGATACTGAATGCCCCGAACAATGCTGTCCGGCGCATCATCCCCCTGCACCGCTACGGGCGCAAGCACGAGCTGAATCTGCGGAAAACGCCTTCTTGCAACGTCGCAAATGTCAGAAAACACCGCCCCCGTAGGAGACGTAACCACGCCGATCCGCCTGCTGAAAGAAGGAATCGGCCGTTTTCTTTCCTGCGCAAAATATCCTTTTGCCTCCAGCGCCTTTCTTAACTGCTCAAACCGAAGGTATAAAAGCCCCGCGCCCATTTCCTCGATACTCTTAACATACAGCTGAAAGCGCCCGTCCCGCGTATAAAGAGACGTATACCCGCCGACGATGACCTTCATTCCGTCAGCCGGAATAAACCCTCTTCGCTGATCGCCTGCAAAATACACGCAATTTATCTGGGCTCGATCGTCCTTCAGGGTGAAATAAATGTGCCCGCTGCTATGCCTTTTCAGCCCCGATATTTCGCCCTCCACATACACGCGCGAAAGGATCGGATCCTCGGCCATGCACTGCCTGACATATTCATTAAGCTCATATACCGTGATAGGAGTCATTTCACTCTTTCCTTTCGGGAGCCTGTTCTCTGCGCAGCCATGCTATACGAGCCGTTCCCACGGCATTATCAGCGCTCAGCGCTGGATCCGAAAAATACACATGAATGCCCGGAGCTTTTTGCGCCAGCGCTCCCTGCAGTGTAGCGCGAAGATATTTGCTGGAAGACACCCCGCCCGACAGCAGCACCTCCATGCAGCCCGAACGCAGCGCCGCCTGATACAGCATATGCACAAGCGATTTACACACCACCGCCATAATGCCTTCGGCAATCACTTCCTTCTCCACACCGTTCTGTATGGCTTTCATGGTCGCCGTCTCCGTTCCAGAAAAACTGCACTTTTCATTATCCACATAATACGGCAACTTAATTCGGATCCCCTCATGCCGAATCGCCAAATCGTCCATATGCTTACCGGCGGGAAAGGCAAAGCCCAACGCTACGCCTATGCGGTCTATCAGCTGCCCTGCGCTGATATCGCCCGTTGCCAAAAGAATCTTGCACTGCGGAATACCGTGCTTCATATAGACTTCCAAAATTTCCGTTGTGCCGCCTGAAAGATGAACTGCTAAAAAATGTTCGCTTTTAAGCGCGCTGCCCATCAACGCAGCGCAAATATGCCCGCTTTGATGATCCGTTTCAATCAGCGGTATATCAACAGTGCGCGCGATCATTTCCGCCATACGAACGCCGGCATAAAACACCGGCATATAAGAACCGGCGCAGGCTCTCGGCCTTGCGCTGACCGCAAGCGCGCCGATCGCGATCGGCCCTGCGATCTCATCGATCATTTCACGATATAATCCGGGCAAAGCATTCACATGCTGATAAAAACCCTCGCTCTGCCGCAGCCCGCGCTGACCGTCCGGAACGGAAAGCAGCTTTCTGCGCTGTGCGACAACCTGACCTGCTTCATCTACCGCTGCTATAGAGGTCGTATAACAGCTGGTATCAATTCCTAAGTATATCATAATTCCTTCAAACACCCATTCAGCACGCCGTTAATAAAGGACGGCGACTCATCCGCACAGTACACCTTTGCCAAATTGATTGCTTCATTAACGGCAACCTTTGCCGGAACATCGCGGCTGTACATCATTTCGCAAACGGCCAAACGCATCACGGAGAGATCTGCTCTCGGCATTCTGGAAAGCTTCCAATTCCGGCTGTGCGCTTTAATTTCCGTATCAATGATCTCCCGATTGTTTTCATATGCCTCCAACACGGATTTTATATATTCCACATCTTCACTTGTAAGCGCAACCTCATCAAAAAGATTGGCATAATCCTCCGGATTTGTATGGCTACTGAACGATCTTTCAAACAACAAGCAAAACGCCACTTCCCTTGCTTCACTCCGAGCCATGTCCATCCCCTCTTTCTTCAGCAAAATATATTTTATTTTATCATAAAAATTCCTTTTATACAATTCAAAATTACAGCTTATCTCTCTTACAGCTGCGATCTGACAGAAAAACACCAAAACTGGCTTTACTTCTAAAAGCAAAGCCAGTTTTTATATTCATTCATGCGCTCTGTGGAATACAAGCCCGCCTAACCGTAAAGCTCGCCCTCCACGGCACGGCCGGTAAACATAAACCGCGAGTCCACATTGACTTTAAACCGCATCCGAAGGTTCGCTATGACTGCCGTGCAGGGCTGATCCGTATCCGGATCATATGCCTGCGAATCTGTAACTTCCGCGCAAAGAACAATCTCGGAATTCTCATTCAAAACTTCTGTCAATTTCATGCTATACCGTTTTGTATCCAACGGCTGCAAAACATAGACATCCTCTGTTTCAGCACAAGCCCACTTGCCTGCCGATGTTACTTTTTCGTTCTCTCTGCGCACAATTCCTTCCAGCCCGCATTCCGGCTCTGCGTCGTAACGAATGCCCGTAACAGAGTACATCAGCTGCCGCACTGCCTCTGCCGTAAGCGCCGGCTCGCC
>JAHAAN010000046.1 GCA_018376855.1 Clostridiales bacterium
TTATAACACATTGCCCGTATTTTGCAAAGCCTGCTTCTGCATGAAAACTTATGCTTGATTGCGCCGAATAATATCCATAATATAGGTTACGATTTCTTCAATAACAGGTATACCGCTTGAAGAAAGCAAGCCCAGCAAAAAAATGATGCCGGCTCCGACTAATGTAAAACCGATTGCGATTCCGCCGCCGCGAACCAACCCGGCAATCAAGTTATTTATCACGATCTTCCGCGTATGCGTCAAATAATAAAGATAATCATTAACCGTATATGCCGCAATTGATTTTGCAATTTTAGTTCGCACATGTTTAATCCTGCCCATGGGCTTAGCATTCCCAAAACGGCATTTTACATGTGTTATTTACCGACCAAAACTGTCTTAATATTTTTGCCTGCTTCCATATCTTCAAATGCAAGATTGATATCTTCCAAAGAATATTTTGAAATCAAACCGCCGATAACCTTCCATAAATGCTGATTACACGAAAGAAATCTCAGGTATTTTTCTACATCACAGACAGAATATTGCGAAGATCCTATGATCTGCAGCGCTTTAAACGTAATCATCTGCGGTTGAATGACAACCCCGCCTTTATCGGAATATTGCCCCGGAACTAAATACATTCCCCTATTGCGCAGCAAATCCATTCCAAACGGGATCGCCTCAGAACCGCCGCTTCCCTCAAACACGAGATCCGCCCCTATTCCTTCGGTTATCTCGGAAATTCTGTGCTGTATTTTCTGCCCATCCTTTTTCATACTGTACACTTCGGAAGCGCCTAATGAACGCAGCATCTGAGTCTTATGTTCATTTTCTCTGCCGATGACCGCAATAACGTTTTTAACGCCTGCACAAGCAAGATATGCAACCGCAAAAGAACCCAGCGCACCCGCGCCCTGTACAACCGCAGTATGCGTCTCTTCCGCCTTCCATCCTGCTTTTTTCCCCAGCTCAAAAGAATGGATCGCCGTAGGTCCTGCGCAAGCGTATGCACAAACAATTTCCGAATCAATCCCATCGGGAATTTTAATAAGATTTTGCAGCGGAGAATAGTTATACTGCGCATATCCTCCCCAAAAATGAGGAGCATCATCCGGATTGCCCGCATTAGAGACACCCAAATGAACGCAGTTGGCATCATCGCCCGCTTTGCAAAGCATACATTCGCCGCATGGGCAAGCAATATCTACGATCACTCTGTCGCCCACCTGAAAATTTTTCGATCCGGCACTAAGCTCTTCAATCTCGCCTACCAATTCATGCCCGATAATCGCCGGTGTCGCCGCGCCTAACCTTCCCCTGAAAATATGAAGATCCGTTCCGCACACACCGCTTGCAAGCATCCTGATCTTGGCCATTCCAGCCGGCGCCGCTGCAAGCGGATACTCCTTGATCTCAAACGGTTTTCCGGGCGCTGTAAATACAGCCGCCTTTGCAGTGTTTTGTTTCATAAGCTTTTTCTCCTTTTTCATTCCTTAATAATTTGAATACCATCTTCTAAAAAAATCGCTTTAAAATGCTCTATATCTTTCCCTGTAAGCGATTTTATTTCTGCATAAGGATAATGCTTTTGCAACGCTCTGTACTTGCTTTCCCCTATACGGTGGAACGGAAGCAATTCAAGCTTCTTTACACCAAGCTCCCGCAGCAGCCTTGCAGCCGATCGACAAAAATCATCCGTATCATTATACCCGGGAATAACAGGGATCCTCACGGTTACATCGGCTCGAAACGCAATCAGCCGAGCGATATTTTCTTTAATTCTTGACAAACTGCCTCCGGTATACTGCATGCAGGCCGTCTCTGATACCGCCTTTATGTCAATATAATAACTCTTTACATACTCCAAAAGCTTTTCAAACACAGAAAACGGAACATCTGCACAGGTTTCGATCAATACATTTATGCCTGCTTCAGAACACAAGCGCGCCAACTCCGCACAAAATTCATCCTGTAAAAGAGGTTCCCCGCCGGAAAAGGTTACACCGCCGCCTGAAGCCTCATAATAATCTGAATCTTCGCTGATCTGCGCAAAAACCTCCTCTACGCTCATAGAAACGCCCGATATCTCCAAAGCTCGTGTCGGGCATTTCTTTAAACATTCTCCGCATGCCGTACAGCGTTCTCTGTGAAAGATGTGCCCCTCTTGCGTTACAATGTGCGCTCCGTTCGGGCACGCTTCTTCACAGGAACCGCAACCGACACATTTGTTTTCGTAATACAACAGTTCAGGCTTGTTTTTCCATGTTTCCGGATTATGACACCATAAGCAGTGTAAAGCACATCCCTTAAAAAACACTGTGCTGCGAATTCCCGGCCCGTCTCCTAAAGAAAAATGCTGTATTGCGCTGATAAGACCTAACTTACTCATGTTCCGTTCTCCCTAAAATATCCTCCTGAATCTCTCGGCTGAGGGATGTATAATAAGCGCTGAAGCCGGACACCCGCACAACCAAATCCGAATAATTCTCAGGATGTTCCATTGCGTCTCTCAATTTTTCCCTGGAAACCGCATTGATTTGAATTTCCTGTCCCCCATGGCGAAAATATGTTTGTATCAGCGCTGCCAATTTTGAAATTTTAACCTCATCTGAGAGCACTGACGGAGCATATTTCTGATTAACCACTGAACCGCAAGCCACCTGCGTATAATCCGGCTTCGCCACGGAATGAAGCGATGCAGTCGCTCCCTTACGATCCATTTCTCTCATAGGCGAAGACGCATCGCTCAACGGCTGCCTGCTTTTTCTTCCATCCGGTGTTGCAGCGATCTCCGCTCCGGCCGGAATATTTGCAACATTCGATGCCATCGCGACATAAATAGGTCCACCGTCGCCGGTTTTATATTCATTAAAAAGCTGTGCCAAAAAGCTTACATACCACTGCGCATAGCGGTCAACAAAATCATCATTATTTCCATATTTCGGCGCATGCAGCAGTTTAACATGAATATCTTCAAATCCTTCAAAATCTGCCTTAAGAATGTCCCTAAGCTGCGCAAGCGTTACCAGTTTTTCGTTAAATACCACCTGTTCTATCGCCGCAAGTGAATCTGCAACAGTTGCAATACCCATGCAGCCTGCCCCGTGAGCGGACGGATAAACTGTTCCGCCGCGATTGATATCAAGGCCGCGTTCAATACATGTGGTGCAGTAGCAGGACAGATAAGGCTGCTGATACTGCAAAGGATTTAAACGGTTATTGTTATTTAAAAACCACATCATATAAGCGTCCGCACCGCACCGCATCTGCTCTTCCAGCGCCCGCATAAAAGCATCCATCGTTGTAATATTCTCCGCTTTACCGGTTGCGGGGCCAAGCCTTTCACCCGTCAGCATACACACCCCGTCGTTCAATGCAAGCTCTATATATTTCGGCGCATTGTAGCGTCCGTCCGTCCATGGCGGCTGCTTACCGGCAATAAAGTTTTCAATACAGCCAACCATGCAGTAGTTTCTGCAATCCTCAAGGGCATAACCGTATTTTTGCAGCGCCGCAATGTTTACATCGTCATTCATCAGCGCGGGATACCCAAGGCCCGTTCCAACCACATCCAAGCACGCTTCAACAAAGCGTTTTTCGGTTTTGCTGCTGATCCTTGCCGAAAGGTTAGGCCCGGGAATCTCGCACGCTTTTACCGCCCGCAGCAGCATATAAGAAAGCTCATTGGTAGCGTCTTCGCCGGTTTGCGGCGAAACTCCTCCGATAGCGATATTCACAACATCGTCTCCGCCGCTGATATGTCTTACCTCTCCGATTTTATAAAGGGTGCAGGCAAGCATCTCTTCTGCCTGTTCCCGAGTGATTCTGTTTGCAGCAATATCACTGCAATAAAACGGAAACAAATATTGATCCAGTCTGCCCAAGGCCATAGCATAACGGCCTTCCGCACATAGACTCAGATGTGCCAGCCATACAAGCTGAAGCGCTTCTCGAAAGGTTTGAGGTGCTCTTTCGCACAAATCTCCGCATGTTTTTGCAGCTTCAGCTAAACCGGCCTTTTCCGCGGCTTCCGCATAATCCGAAACCATGTGCAGAAAAGCCTCCATTGTTATTTGAGCAGCTTTCAAGAAGTCCGTTTTTTCGTTATCACCGTTATGCTTCTCGATGGACTCTTTGA
Organism: Clostridiales bacterium; assembly: GCA_018376855.1. Classification (GTDB taxonomy): domain Bacteria; phylum Bacillota; class Clostridia; order Christensenellales; family QALW01; genus JAHAAN01. The sequence goes on from JAHAAN010000046.1 coordinate 4,121, forward strand.
TCTCGGCAATTACACCCGGAATTCCCTTTCTCAACATTCCCTCATAGTCAGGTGCAAAATGATCTGCATTTGTTAGAAAATTACGCTGCCCAAACGCCTGCATAACAACCTCTGCGCGCTTAAGCTCTTCTGAAGAAAAATCCCCGCAAAATCCCTGCAGCGAACCTACGATCAAATCATTTTGATATATATGTTTCTGCGAATCCTCAAACAGACATTTGGTTCCGTAGGCTCTTGCAATCACATTATTCTCTCTTATATGCCGCCATATTCCTCGTGAAAGATACACATCCGGGCTATAGCGTTTATTGGGCCATAAACTTATTTCTTTTTTTAGCGCTTGTAATTTCTCCATATGCTTCTCTCCTTTCAAGCTTTATATAAAGCATATCATATAAGCAAAAAAAGAAAACTCACAATCTTGATAATGGTGGATTTTTATGATATAATTTTGCCAATACGATAAAGGACTTTTTGAAAAATGGACTACTTAAAAATTACTCTGCAGGAAATTCCGTTTATACAATTTGCCCACGAGCACAAAACTTCCGCAGCAGAATGGTTTCTTCCCGTTTTTCCGTCAACGGAAATTACCTATGTTAAATCCGGAGAGATAATAATATCTGAATCCGGAAGTCAAGCTTCCTTCCAAATCATGCCTCAAAGAGTTTTTGTTACAAATCACGAATATGCATATACAACCCACAGTCCCAGTCGGCAACACTGTCATGTTACTTTTGCGATTCTTCATCGCAAAGCAGAATTTATTTCTGCAGCAGAGGTAACCCACGCTTCAAAGTTTTTTGAAAATCACGGAGAAATAAGCGCAATTTTACCGCGGTATATTAACGAGTCACGATTTGCCGAACATATTTGTCAAAGCATAGAAACAATTATCTATTTACACTCGCTTCCCACTTTATTCTCGTCGATTCGTCTGCACGCAAATATTTTATCTTTACTCGCAGAATGCACAGAATTTTCTATACAAAATGCCGAACGCGCGCTTTGTTCAGAAAGCACTTATGCACAAACACGCTATTGCCGCCGCGCAGAAGCATATATTGCCGAGCATCTTGACAGGCGCATCTCCGTTCCTGAATTAGCTAATTATCTGAATATCAGCGAAGGACATTTATGCCGCGTTTTTAAATCGGGCACCGGCTTTACTGTTTCGGAATATATTGCTTCACGCAAAATTGCGCTCATCAAAGAGCTTTTATTGACGGGACGGTTTTCGTTGGCAGAAGCAGGCGCCCATGCCGGTATAGACGATCCCAAATATGTAAGCAGACTGTTTCACCGAATCACCGGTATGACCGCAAGTGAATTTCTCCGGAAAGAATCTAAAGGTTCTGTCGACAGTATGTAAAATTACCCTATCAACGCCATCAATTTATGAAATCGCAAAATTGAATTTCATTTATCGCGCCATAATTTTTTAACAGAAAAAATCCCCCTATAGCAGTCGTTTAGCCTCTGTCATAGGGGGAACTTTTTTCTATTACCCGGTCTTTTACCGAATTCTTGCATTGCAGTTAACTGAACTCAGCTTTATGAAACCTGTTCGTTTTTCTTTTGAGCTTCCCTCTTTTTCAACGGTTTATCGCTTTTCTCCATTGTCGGAAGCGCTTTACTTTCAATGCATGCTTTTGTTACAGTGCATTTTACAACATTCTCATCGGAAGGAATCTCAAACATTGTGTCCATCAACGCTTCTTCAATAATGGAACGCAACCCCCGCGCGCCGGTCTTACGGCTGATTGCTTTTTTCGCAATACTGATCAAAGCTTCTTGATCAAAGCTAAGCTCTACGCCATCCAATTCAAACAGCTTAGAATACTGCTTAACCAAAGCATTTTTCGGCTGTGTAAGAATATTGATCAGCATGCTTTCATCCAACGCATGCAGGGAAACAATAGATGCTAACCTTCCGATGAACTCCGGTATCAAGCCAAATTTCATCAAATCCTGCGGCATAACCTGTGCTAAAATTTCGCTGATATCCTTTTTTTCCAGCACCGTAGCATCAGAACCAAAGCCAATACTTTTTTTGCCGATTCTATTTTCAATGATCTTTTCCAGCCCGTCAAATGCACCGCCGCAAATAAACATAATATTTGTCGTATCGATCTGAATAAAATCCTGATGGGGATGCTTACGTCCGCCATTAGGCGGAACATTTGCAACTGTTCCTTCTAAGATTTTTAAAAGCGCCTGCTGCACACCCTCACCTGAAACATCTCTTGTAATGCTCGGATTATCCGATTTACGGGCAATTTTGTCAATTTCATCAATATAGATGATTCCCCGCTCTGCCTTGGGAATATCAAAATCAGCAGCTTGAATCAAACGCAAAAGAATATTCTCAACATCATCGCCAACATAGCCCGCTTCTGTCAGCGTTGTGGCATCGGCAATTGCAAACGGTACATTTAAAATTCTTGCAAGCGTTTGTGCAAGATAGGTTTTTCCTGTTCCCGTAGGTCCAACCATCAAAATATTGCTCTTTTGAATCTCAACATCTCCCGATTCCCGTTTAGACGTGATACGTTTATAATGGTTATATACAGCAACAGCCAAAGCCTTTTTTGCTTCATTTTGGCCTACCACATACTGATCGAGGATGTTTTTGATCTCTGCGGGCTTAGGCAGATACATGTTTTCAACTTCATTTTCCACATTCGGGGCTTCCTGAAGCGCTTCCATGCAGTCGGCTATGCAGTCCTCGCAAATAAAAATTCCCGGAGGACCCGCAACAAGTCTTTTCACCTGATCTCTGGTACGGTTGCAAAACGTACAGCGAATCACTCTGTTATCCTCATATTTCGGCATTTCATTTCTCCTTCTTAGTGAAACTCAATAATTTGATCAATCAGCCCGTACTCCAAGGCCTCCTGCGCACTCAGATAATGATCGCGATCAACATCCTTTTCAACCTTTTCAAGCGGCTGACCGGTGCAATCCGAAAGGATTTTATTAAGCTTTGCTCTTGTCTTAAGAATATGCTCGGCCACAATTGCAATTTCAGTTGCCTGACCCTGCGCGCCGCCAAGAGGCTGATGGATCATGATCTCGCTATTAGGAAGCGCAATGCGCTTTCCCTTTTCTCCCGCAGTAAGGATCACAGCGCCCATAGAGGCAGCCATGCCGATACAGATCGTTGATACAGGCGCTTTAATATAACGCATAGTATCATAAATAGCCATACCGGCAGTAACCATGCCGCCCGGACTGTTGATGTACAGCATAATATCCTTTTTAGGATCCTCGGCTTCCAAAAACAAAAGCTGTGCAACGATCAAATCCGAAACATGGTTATCTATCTCACCGCTAAGAAAGATAATCCTATCCTGAAGCAAGCGCGAATAAATATCATAGGACCGCTCACCCTTATTTGTCTGCTCCACAACATATGGTATCAACATTTTTCTAACCTCCGTTTAATTTTCGGCGTTTTCAGTTTCTTCAGTTTTAGGTTCAGTTTCAGTTTCAGCCGTTTTCTTTTTCGCCGGAGCGCGTTTTGCAGCCGGTTTGTTATTTGCTTTGATGAACTCTAAAGTTTTATTAACCGCAACACTTTCCGAAATGTACTCCAGCTCATCTTCTTTCAAAGTCGCCTTGTACTCCGCAGCGTCTTTCTTAAACATTTCGGCATAGCGTGCTATCTCTTTATCAATGCTTTCCTCATCAGCCGCAATATTTTCTGCATTTTTAATTGCTTCAATTACAAGCTGACGTTTTACCGTTGCCGCCGCATCATCTTTGTACAACGCACGCATCTGCTCCATTGTCGTGCCTGTATATTTCAGATAGTCTTCCATCTTCAGGCCCTGATAGCTTAAGCGCATTTCCATATCGCGAATCTGATAATCGAGCTGACGCTGTACCATAGAATCCGGAATTTCCACTGTTGCTTCTTCACAAATCTTATCAATCAGCGCGTTCTCGAATTCTGTCTGAGCACGGGCGTCATTCTTTTCCTTTTGTTTAGCAGCGATATCCTTTTTATAGTCCTCAAGCGTATCAAATTCACTTACATCCTTAGCAAATTCGTCATCGATCTCCGGCATCTGCTTTTCCTGAATCTCCAATACCTTTACGGCAAACACGGCATCCTTGCCTTTAAGATCCTCAGCATGATATTCCTCCGGGAATTTAACGTTAAGCTCACGCTCTTCGCCTTTTACCATACCGATCATCTGATCTTCAAATCCGGGAATAAAGCTGCCCGAACCGATCACAAGCTTTTGATTCTCTGCCGTGCCGCCTGCAAACGCCACGCCGTCCACGCTTCCGCTGTAATTAAGCGTAACGGTATCACCATTTTGAACAGGACGTTCCACTTCTACCATGCGCGCAACGCGCTCCTGAGCCATTTTAAGTTCTTTTTCTATATCTTCATCGGATACAGTATACTCATTTTTCTTGATCTTTATACCCTTATATTTTCCAAGAGTAACTTCCGGCTTAAGATCAACGGTCGCTTTAAAGACAACGGTTTTATCCTCTTTAATATCTGCAATTTCAATATCAGGCCGGCTTACAGGCGTTAGCTTAAGCTCTTCAATCGCTTTCTCATAAGCTTCCGGGAAAGCCTCATTAAAAGCATCCTCGAAGAATACTGCTTCACCGTAATATTTTTCAACCAGTCTTCTGGGCGCTTTTCCTTTGCGAAAACCCGGAACCGCATAACGTGATGCCGTCTTTTTATATGCAGTATCCACCGCCTTTTCAAAGCTGCCGCCATCAATCTCAACCGTGATGACCGCCTGATTCTTCTCGTTCTTTTCAAAGCTGCTCATAGTATAACAATCCTCCAAAAATAAAAATTATCAAATTTATACTACCCAAAAGGTACATTATAGTGTATCATATAGTAAAATTATCCGCAAGGGATTTATTCAAAAAACCTATGTTTTTGGCAGTTATTTGAACAAGATTCTGTCAAAAAAGCGATAATAAACTCACAATCCGAAAGGAAGATATACATTATGCCAATGGACGGAATTACGATCGGCGCGGTAGTTTATGAATTGAACGAGCTGCTAAGCGGAGCAAAAATAGACAAGATCCATCAACCCGAAACCGATGAAATTATTTTGCTTTTACGCAAAAACGCATCCTCCTATAAACTGCTTTTAAGCGCAAGCAGCAGTCATGCGCGCCTGCAAATTACCTCAAGTGCAAAACCAAATCCGCCTACTCCTACAAACTTTTGTATGCTGTTGCGCAAACATCTTACCGGAGGACGGATCGAATCCATAGAACAGCTTGGCAACGAACGTATCGTTCGCGTCCATATTCTGTCCGGCAACGAGATGGGCGATCTGACAAAAAAAATTTTAGTTCTTGAAATCATGGGAAAATACAGCAATTTGATTTTCATGAACGATGCCGGAACAATACTTGACGCAATCCGGCATGTAACGGGTGAAATGAGCCGCGAACGTCAAGTTCTCCCCCATGATGTATACGAACTGCCGCCGTCCCAAGGTAAAGCGGAACCTACACCTGAAAACATTGCTTTGATCTTGAATTCCGAACCTAACCCAACCGCACAATTTATTTTAAACCATTTTACGGGAATTTCCAAGCAAGCTGCTGCGGAGATTGCTTTCCGTGCAGAACAGCGCGGTAATGCAAAGGACGGCTTTCTTTCCTACATGCGTCATGTATACGAGCATGACTATTCGCCGAAATTATTAACGGATGAAAACGGCGAGCCTGTCGATTATCTTCCATTTCCTTATGAAATGCTGATTCCGCAGCGCCAAAAGGCACGCGAAACAATGTCGGAGGCTTTTGAACAATATTTTGCACAGCGAGCGCTTGCATTGCATATTCGCGCCCGCAGCAGCGAGCTGCTTTCGCTTTTAGGGCGTTTATTAGAGCGCAACGAAAAAAAAGCGGGAATTTACTTGCAAAAGCTTGAGGAATGCAAGGATATGGAACGCTATCGCATTTACGGAGAGCTGCTTACAGCCAATTTATATGCCGTGAAGCGCGGCAGCAGCTCTGTCAGTGTGCTTAATTACTATTCCGATGGAGAAATGATAGCTATCCCGCTTGACGTGCGGATCAATCCTCAGGCAAACGCCCAAAGGTATTTTAAACAATTCTCCAAATTAAAAACAGCGGCTAAGCTATTAGACTCACAAATTCGTGAAAATCAAGAAGAACGCTCATATCTTGAATCCGTTTTAGTAGCCGTTGAAAACTGCACCGAACCCGCAACTCTATCTGAAATCAGAGAAGAGCTTATACAGCAGGGATATCTGCGTAAAAAAAGCAATGAAAACACGAAAAAGAACTCCTTGGTTGTCAATGCACCCTTACGCTTTTTCTCTCCAAACGGAACCGAAATTCTGGTAGGACGCAATAACCGGCAAAACGATATGCTTACCTTAAAAATCGCCGCGAAAAGCGATATATGGCTGCATACCAAGGAAATACCCGGTTCTCATGTAATTATCCGCAGTGCTGAGCCTGCTCCCGAAACACTGCTCTATGCCGCTCAATTAGCCGCCTACCATTCAAAAGCCCGTAATTCTGCAAACGTACCCGTAGATTATACGGCCGTAAAAAATGTAAAAAAGCCCGGCGGTGCAAAACCGGGCATGGTCATCTACGAAAATAACCGCACATTGTATGTAAATCCAAAAGCGCCGAACTGAGCTTAGCGGCGCTTCTTTAATTCACCGCATATATCATAGATCGTCATGTCGTTTTGAGCAAGCAGCACAAACAGATGGTATATTAAATCTGCTGTTTCATAGCAAATCTCATCCTTATCGGCATTTTTAGCGGCAATCACAACCTCAACGGCTTCTTCCCCAACCTTTTTCGCTATTTTATCAATTCCCTTTGCAAAAAGGAAATTCGTATAGGAGCCTTCCTGAGGCGACTGCTTCCTATCCTGAATCACTTTCATTTCTTGGAGTAATTCTTCCAAACCGGCTGTGTCCCGATCAAACTCCTTAAGCAAATTAAAAAAGCAGGAATACTCTCCGGTATGGCACGCATTGCCATCCTGCAAAACCTCCAGCAGCACGGCATCCCCATCACAATCAAAGCTTGCGCGGACAACATGCTGATAATGCCCGCTTGTTTCACCTTTTTTCCAAAGCTTTTGGCGCGAGCGGCTGTAGTAATGCGCAATTCCCGTTTCCAGCGTAAACTGCATCGCCTCTGCATTTGCATATGCCAGCATAAGCACCTGCTTGCTTAAAAAATCCTGCGCAATCACAGGCACAAGCCCTTTTTCATCATATCGAATTTCGTTTAATTCCATTACTTTTCTCCTATTCGGCGTCAAATTCACAAATCGCTTTTTCCAAGTCTATCGCACCGGTATAAATTGCTTGACCGGTAATCGCGCCGGCACAGCCGATTTCTTTACATCTCCTCAGGTCTTCGATTGCAGCAATCCCTCCGCTGGCGATAACGTTCATTCCACTTTGTTCAATCAGCTGTTTTGTCGCAGTAAAATTAGGCCCGATCATCATACCGTCACGCGATATATCTGTGTATATAACCGTATTCACACCTTGATCGCGCATTCTGATCGCCAGCTCCAAAGGCGTTATTTCGGCGATCTCAACCCATCCCTTAATAGCCACCTTTCCGTTTTTGGCATCTATCCCGCAAGCGATCGCTTCATGCCCAAATTCTTTAACGGCCTCCGCTATCATGGATGAATTCTCCAAGGCCGCCGTCCCGATCACAACTCGTTTTACTCCCAGCTTCAGCCGCTGTTCGATTTGCGAAAGCGAACGAATCCCTCCGCCCACCTGCAAATTTAAAAGCGTTTCTTCCGCAATGGCTTGTATCAAAGAAAGATTAACGCCATCGGAGGTAAAAGCCCCATCCAGATCCACCACATGAAGCCACTTAGCTCCGCATTGCTGCCAATGCTTTGCCGCTTCAACAGGATCGTTATAAAAAACGGTAACAGCCTCCGCCTCTCCCTGCCTAAGACGAACAGCCTTTCCTCCCTTAATATCTACTGCCGGATATAACTGCATAGCAATCTCCTCTTTATTTTTACATCAATTTATAAAATGCCCTTACTGCTTGGAATCATATTTTCTGCACGCAGATCTTTTTCAACGGCAATCCTCAGCGCACGAGCAAAGGCTTTAAACATTGCCTCCAGCATATGATGTGTATTTTTTCCGTAAAGAACTTCAATGTGCAGCGTGATTCCGGCATTAACGGCTAACGCCCGAAAAAACTCCTCCGCCAATTGATAATCAAACGAATTCAACGGAACCATTTCGGGCGCACGGTATACCAAAAAGCCGCGTCCGGAAAGGTCAAGGCTGCACCGCACCAATGCTTCATCCATCGGGATATAAAAGGTTCCGTAACGATTTATGCCTCGCTTATCACCTAACGCCTCCGCAATTGCCGTGCCCAGCACAATTCCGCAATCCTCTATGCTGTGATGCTCGTCTACCTGCGTATCGCCTTGAATGCAGATATCCAAATCGCAAAATGAATGTCTTGCAAGAAGCGTAAGCATGTGCTCAAAAAAACCCATCTGCGTATTAAGCGTGCTTTTGCCGATTCCATCCAGATTCACAGAAACACTTATCTTTGTTTCGGCGGTTTCGCGTTTTACAGCAGCCTGTCTCATATTTTCCCTCTTTTCATTTGAATCTGATCTTAACACTATTTTCGTGCGCAGTCAATCCTTCTGTTTTTGCAAAAAGCTCAATCTTTTCGTGCACTCGCTCCAAAGCTTCACGCGTATAAGAAATCACACTTGTCTTTTTTACAAAATCGTCTACATTAAGCGGAGAAAAGAACCTTGCCGTACCGTACGTAGGCAGCACATGAGAAGGTCCTGCAAAATAATCCCCCAAAGGCTCCGGAGAATAATG
>JAHAAN010000047.1 GCA_018376855.1 Clostridiales bacterium
TTATATCATTTTTTTTGCCGGTAATCAATGAAAAAAACTTCGATTCTACCGGCAATTCTACTGTCGGTAGAGCTTAAAAATCGGCCTCTACAGTTTGTTTTATAGCCGGATATTTTAAAATAACACCGTAGATTGCACAAAAACCATAACTTCGGATATAATGATACTATCAGAAAAATGCGTATAAAACAGAACAACCATAAGGAGGCGTAAATTTGGAATTTTCCATTTTAACCGATACATCGGCAAATCTGCCCAGCGAACTGTTGCATCGGCATCAGATTTTCGTTATTCCGTTTTCTTATTTGATTGGAGAAAAAGAATATACTTGTTTGGATACTGCAGCATTTGATGCAGAGCAATATTATCATGCAATGCGTGAAGGAACGCGGGTAACTACCTCGCAAATCAATCCTCAGCGGTATATAGATTATATGGAACCCCTTTTGCTGCAAGGCAAGGAGCTTTTGTATATTGGAATGTCCTCCGGAATCAGCGGCTCTTATGCTTCTGCGGAATCAGCGGCCGCACAGCTGCGCGAAAAATACCCTCAGTGCAAAATTCGCTTGATTGATACGTTAAGCGCATCCCTTGGCGAGGGGATTTTGGTGCTGAAGGCCATCGAATGCAGAGACCAAGGAAAGAGTCTTGATGAAACTGCCGATCTGTTAGAAGCGCTTCGGCATTGTGTTTGCCAGATATTTACGGTTGATGATTTGATGCATTTGCGCAGAAGCGGGCGTATATCCAACGCAACGGCGTTAGTAGGCACTGTTCTGCAAATTAAACCGCTTTTAAAGGGAAATGAAGAGGGTAAAATCGTTACTTTTGCAAAGATTAGAGGCAGAAAAAAAGCAATTGAAGCAATTGCGGAAAAATATGATGCGCTTGTGGATGGCGCTGAAATGCAAACTGTAGGTATTGCGCACGCTGGCTGCCACGAGGATGCCGAAATACTGGCAAATCTGCTTCGCCGTTATAAGCCACCCAGAGAAATCCTTACAGTTCATTATGAACCCGTTACCGGTTCGCATGTAGGTCCCGGCGCTCTTGCTTTGTTTTTTATTGGCGGATCGGACGTCCGAACCAAATGAAGCACATACGCGATGTTAGTCATCGAACTGATTTATTATAAAAACTGCTTACAAATTCCGTTTGGAAGATGTAAGCAGCTTTTATTTTTATTTGCGCTTATTTCTTTGTACGACCGTAATTTTTCAGTGATGAATTGTCGATTGCGCCAGCGTCGTCGAGCGCCTTGAAGCTTTCGCGAATTTCGTTGATATTGCCTACGGAAACAGCGTAGCTGTATTGCAGGGGCAGGTAGCTAACCAAGGCTATTTGACGTAGCGGGGCAATATAGCTTGTAGGCGATGCCTTATCGGGCGTGTCTTTGATCGTACCGTCGTGGCTGAACATACCGCCGATCACGGTGGTTGCCGTAGGCACATACAGACCGATGCCAAAGCCGTTATCCTTTCCGTTGATCCAAGCCCACCAGTTATCGCGGCTACGGAAGTTTTCCCATGTTCCGTCCCAGAAAGGAAGATCGTCGCGGTAAGTCATTTCGGAAGTATCTACCCAGGAGTTTCGGCTGTCGTTATAAACTAATGTATATAACGGTTCAATTACATAAAATGCGGGGAGCTCTTGATTGGTTGTGGGGTGCGTATAGCCGCTGAAATCCACAAAGCGATTATCCACACGCATGGTACGGCCGTCGATTGTGTAGGTGGCTTCCATATAGCTGGGTGTGGGAGAATTTACTTTGCCCCAGTCCATCGGGCGGCATTTGACATAGATGTGGTTTTCTGTTACTTCAAAATCTACAATTTTGCTGTGATAACCGCCGCGGTCTCCGCCCTGCACGGGATTGTAGTTCCATTGTCTGCCCATAAATTCTCCGCATTCATACGGGGGATTGGAAGTTCCGTAATAGGACTGCTGCACCAAACGGCCGGGGTCATAATTGTTAAACAGGTTAACGTTGGAGGTAATCAGCTCTGCGCCGTCAAGCTTTGCATAGTCGATGCCGACTTCCACACGGCCGTTATAGCGAACAGCGTCCACTTGTTCTTTCAGATATTCGATATAATCTAAGCCGCCGCCATAGGAAAGAGACGCGCCGATCTTAATATAATCGTTTTGCAGAATAACGCGATCCTCTACCGCTTCTTTTTGAGCAATCTTAACCTGACCAAGCTGAACGGACGCTGCCTCCGCTCCCTTATTAATCAGCTTAAACGCCGTGACGGCGGAGCCTTGAGCGCCATCCGTAAAACCGTCGATATAGCTGTTGAACAGCTGAAAATCATCTTCTTCCGTGCGGCTTTCAATGAAAAACTCTTCTTCGTATTTCTCACCGTTATGGGTGTAATAAACCACGCCCCAAAGCGGCTGAGAGGATTTGATTTGCAGAGTATAGTAGTTAAAGTTCTCGTTATAGGCGGACGCAAGTGTCATAACCGTCTCTTTTTCCAATGTAAAGGCGGGAATGTGCGCGCTGTTATCCGTTTTGGCGCCGCCGTCAAAGGATACCTCCGCTTCCGTTCCATTGAGCGTGATCGTTTTGCCCTCCCATGGCGTTTCGGGAACCGGTGTAGCCGTTGCATCGGGCGATTGCGAAGGCGCATCGGGAGTGGCTGTTGCGTCTGAGCTTGTAGTGCCGCATGCTGTTGCACAGAGAATCAGGCTTACAAGCATAAGTAAAGTTAATGCTTTTTTCATGGAATCCTCCTGTTTTAATTTGAAATGAACGCACAGCAGAAAAGTGCGATTTTCTTCATTATAGCATTCCATAGGGGAAAAAGCAAGAAAACCTTTTAAGCTGCGCTACGGTTGAGAGGTGTCCGTGTTATCCGTGAACTGCACTTCCTGTTCCGCACGGTCGATACGCTCGCTCATAGCGCGATGATTGTTCAAAATCGTTCGGTAAGCGCCGCCGCTGCGCCGAGTTATTTGCGGCTGTACGGTTTGTTCAGGGGCGCTGACGATACCGGATTCAACGGAAATCGGCTCGTTGGATGAAGGCGCTGTTTCCTGAGGACGAAGCAATGTATTAAAATTGAATTTTCGCATAATGAAACCTCCTTGATTTGGGGCTGATATTTGTTAAAGCATATGAAAAGACGCAATTGGTTATGACTTTTTTTCATTCGAAAAGGGCAGAAGAGAAAAATTTATAAAAAATTCACTTGCAGCATTTGAAATTTCGGTCGTTTGCGTATATAATAGGAGAGCAATCGGAAAGGAGATTCCTTGATGAAGAAAACCTTGATCGCATTATTTTTGTTGGTTATGATGAGCGGCTGCACGCAGCAGACGGCGCTGAAGGGGGCGCAGCCTGACGCTCCGGTGGAATCAAACGGCGGGTGGGCGTGCAGACAGGGAGATTGGATTTATTATATCAACGGGGATAATTTTACGCGCAATCTCGGAGAACGTTATCACGCGCAGCGCGGAGCGCTGTGCCGCATGAAAACGGATGCAACGCAGAAAGCGGTGGTTTGCGGCGACGATGTCTGCGTGTTTCATATTAACGGCGAGTATATTTATTATGTGGCTTATGAAAATGAAAAGACAAGCACGCTGTATCGCATGAGGACAGATGCAACAGGCAAGAAGAAGCTTGCTTCGATGGACTGTCTGTATTACGGAGGCAGCTATGAATACTGCGGCAGCTTTGTGTATTTCACGCGGAACGGATGCCTGTACCGCATGACGCTTTCCGACGGAAAGGAAACGCGCATTACGGAATATGCCGTGTGCAATTTGCGGGCCAACGCATCGGCGCTGTACTTCACGCGCGGAAGCGTGGAGGAGATCGGCGTGCTGTGCCGCGTGCCTCATGGCTCGCAGGAGGCGGAAATACTTACAAAAACCTCGGCTTATGCGCTTGCGGCACTGGACGGCGAAGCATATTATTATCTGTTTTCAAACGGCTATTGCTATCGTTATGATGAAGCGGAGCAGACCAGTGAATCGGTTGCGCACGGTAGCTATACGGAATATTGCTTTATTCCGGAGATCGGTGCGATCGCGGCAAGCGATAATTCAGACGAAGGCGAGGGCGGATTGTTTCTGCTGCCTGCGGAGGGCGGGGGCCGCACGCGTCTGACGGATGACAAAGCGCGCCGGATCGCTTATTATAACGGGTATATTTATTATATCAACGATACGGATTTTTACGCGCTTTACCGCGTGCGTCCGGACGGAACGGATCGGGAATGCTTGCGCAATGAAATGATTTCGGATCTGGATGAGCTGGATTTTACAGACGGATGGATCTATTATTTTTCAGAGGATGACGATGGGAGGATCTACCGTATCAATATCGAAACGGGGTACTGCCATTGCATTGAATATCAGGAGATGGGCCAGATTGCCGGATAAGGCGGAGGCCTGAGGGAAAGGAAGAGGGTTATGAAAAAATTAAGCGCATTGATCGCGGCGGCGGCGTTGGCGGTTTTGCTGGCGGGCTGCGCACCCACGGTACCCGGAGGGGATCCGGACGGAGAGGTTGTTTCCAACGGAAAGATTGCCGTGCAACAGGGAGGATATATTTATTATATCAACGGCTCCATGCCGCAGTATTTGAACCAGGCGCTGGAATCTACGCAGATCGCAACGATTTTCCGCATGAATGCGGACGGAACGGACAAACGGCAGATCAGCAGCAAGAAAGCTTATGATTTCCGTATATACGGGGATAAAATTTATTATCTTTCGCCGCTGAGTAAGGACGAGCTTGTGATCTATCGCATCGGCATTAACGGAGGAGCGCCGGAGCGCATTCTTTCGTTTGAAAACAATGGGGTCTATGCGTTTGGAGAGGGCGTGATCGCGGTAGAGAAATCAAATTCCGTTGTATTGATCGATCCGGCTACGGGGAAAACGGTTTCTACATTAAAGGATGTAGGTAATGTCAGCCAAATTTTTATCAGCGATGCGGGCGATGTGTATTACTACATTTCGAATGTTGCCGGCATTATGCGCGTAAACGGCAAAGGTGAGGATTCCGCAAAGCTGACCGACAGAAACGGCCGAATCGTCGGGGTCAGGGGGAATTTGCTTTATTATATCAAAAACGATCAGTACCTCCACAGCGTGGATATGACGGACGGAACAGAGACAAAGCTCTCTTATTCCGAGTATGATTCCATGCAGCTTTCGATAGAAAACAGCGCGTTTGTGGGCGTTTCCAAGGAAGAGGGAAAAGTTGGACTTTACATTATGCCGCTTGACGGCGGAACCAGAACAAAGATTTTGGATCAGGCGGTAGATGCATATTTGATTTCGGATCATACGGTTTATTTCTGCAATAAGTTGGAAGGCGCGCTCTATAGCGTGGATTTTGAGGGGAAAAATCTTACGAAGATAGCCGATGCCGCGGCGGCGGCCGGCCCGAACACAACGGGCGGGGATTACTACATGGATGTTGTGGGCGACAAGCTGTTTTTCTTTGAAACGCTTTACAGCGGTAATGCTTATATGCTGACGCTTTCTAACGGAGGCGAGCTGACGAAGCTCAACGGTTAAGGGAACGCCGGATCATTCAGGAGGTTCGGACATTTGCAAAGAATAGGGAGATAGCGTGAAAAATAAATTTTTCACGCCGGAGTTTGAAACGCTTTCGGCTCTCAAGCCGAAAGTATTTTGTCGCAAAAGGCGGCGGCAATTTCGGCTGAGAGCCGAAATCATAACAAATTCAACAAGGAATGGAGATTAAAATGAGAGGAATCAGATATGCCGCCGCGGCGCTGCTGCTTGCCGTGCTGCTGACGGCGCTGTGCGGTTGCGGGGAAAAGGTGGGAGAGGCCGGTGTCGGCATCTCCGGAACCGTAGCGGAGCACGGAGAATACATTTATTATATTAACGGGATCGGAATCGTGCCGGAGGAGGAATTCCGTTATGAGGTGATCAGCGGCAGCCTATGCCGGATGAAAAAGGATGGCACGGACAGAGAAGTGGTCGTGCCGATGTGTGTTGCGGCATTTCAGCTGATCGGAGAGCAGCTCTACATTGTTTCTCCCCTTGGAGACGGGGAATATGAGATCGGCCTTTGCTCGACGGACGGAAAAAGTTATACAAAGCTGGATACCATGACGTCAGGCGTTTTTCAGTATTGGGACGGCTATCTCTATTACACGCGTTCCGAAGGACTTGTGCGCGCGGACAGTCGCTGCGGCAGCAAAAGGGTTTTGGAGGAGGAGCCGATCACCTCTACTGAATTTGAAGGCGACACGCTTTTTTATACCACTGCGAACGGCTTGTTCAAAATGGACAGAAACACGCTGGAAATAACACAGATGTACGCAAAGGGCGAGGCGCATATTATGGGGTGCGCTGCCGGAAGGGTCTTTGCCGTAACGAGCGATGACAACGCGCTGCGTGCGTTTGATATGCAGACGAACGCTGCGGAGGTCATGGTTTTTTCCCAGTATGACGAATATATTATTTCGCAGGACGGAAAGACGGCCTACTGTGCGGGCGGCTCGGAAACGGGCAGCATTCGCGCCTGCAATATGGAAACCGGTTATTCCGATATGCTGACGGACGATTTTGCTTCCAACTTGCTTTTGAACGGCGAATATATCTATTATACGAATAAATCCGATAATAATTTTCTTTACCGTGCGAAGCTCAGCGGAGGTACGGAGCTTGTAAGCGCAACAGTCCCGCTCTCCGGTTCACTGACGGCGATCGGCAAATGGCTCTATTATGTCAGCCCCAATGAAAAGAACGCGATCTACAGAATCCATACGGAAACGCTTGAGCGCGAATGTATTTCCTACAATGACTGAGCGCGTGCAGCTGCGCCTGCGTTTTGAGCTGGACGGACAGGTGCGGCAGGGGTTGTATGAAGCCGTTTTGCAGCGGCGGGGCGGCTTATGTGCGGCGGAGTATACGGAGGAGGACGGCACAAGCGTGCGCATTGTGTTTTCGCGTGCAGCTGTGTCGGTTACCCGAAAAGGCAAAGAGCTGCAAGCGTTTTACCGTTTTGAGGCGGATCGGCAGACCGTGTGCCGAATCGAGACCGGCTGTGGGCCGTTAACGCTTCCCGTTTTTACACAGGTGTGTCAGGCCGAGCCGGAGCGCCTGCACGCGCAGGTGCAGTATCTTGTTTTGCAAGGGGATGAAGCGCCGGTTCAGGGGCGGTTTTCGGCTGTTTTAAGCGAAGCGAGTGAAGCTGAGAAAGAAAAAAGCGTTTAACGAATTTGGAGGTATTGTGCGGTTGAGCGCAGCCCCGTCTGTTTTTTGTTTTCCGGAGAAAATGATCGCCAGCGCCCGAAAACGGCGTAAAAATCGCAAAATAAATTTACAAAAACATCTTGTAAAAATGTGGGTTATATAATATTATATGCAGATAAATATATGGCAAAAACATAAAAAGGGTTTGAGCTTTATGGAGAACTGCAATATAATGTTAACAGACAGACAGACAGACAGACAGACAGACAGACAGACAGACAGACAGACAGACAGAGGTAAGCTCTGCCTTTTTGGCAGGTAAAAAATAAAATACGCAAAGGATCAAAGGCGCATTTCGCCCGTGTTGAACGGGTGGGATGCGCTTTTTTACGCTGCGTAAAAAACGCGGCAAAAGCTGAAAAGAGAGAAAACATTGTTTAATAGACAGTGATTTTCCCCGTCCGCCTTCTCAAACATTCCGGAGTGGGCGGCAAGCAAAGGGCATAGGCTTATGTCTTTTACTTGCCGGAAAGCGGCTGAATTATGATGTTGTCGGGAACGCAAAATATCTCAAGAGCAGTTCTATTATCGGAAGCATTAAAGCAAGTGAAAAAGAAACAAACAGCAAGTACATAGCGCTTGCAGAAAAGCATCCCCGGCTCATTTTAGAATTTCTTTTTTACTCATATTATAGCAAACGCTCCCGCCAAAAGCAGTCATAGCTTTTTTAACGGGAGCGTTTGTTTTATTGTGAAAATAATTTTAAAACGGTTTTATGCATTTTCACACAGCGTTTTTGTGTCGCGTGCGATTACAAGTTCTTCGTTGGTAGGAATCACAAGGCCGATGACCTTGGAGCCGTCCTTGGAGAAAACAAAGCTGTCCTTTCCGTTCTCGTTGCGTTCATCGTCCAACTCAAAGCCCATATATTCCATATTGCTCATAATGCGCTTGCGGATATGCGGTGTGTTTTCGCCTACGCCCGCGGTGAACACGATCACATCAGCGCCGTTCATGGCTGCGGCATAGGCGCCGATATATTTCTTTACCTGATAGCAGAATACCTGCAAAGCAAGCTCTGCCCGCTCGTTGCCTTCGCGGGAGGCTGCCGTCAGATCGCGGAAATCCGAGCTGATTCCGGAAATGCCGAATACGCCGCATTTTTTGTTCAGATAGGTGTTCATCTGCGTTATATCCATGTTTTCTTTGTTCATCAGCACCTCAAGGATCGCCGGGTCGATATCGCCGCTGCGTGTTCCCATCGGAACACCCTGAAGCGGAGTCAGCCCCATAGAGGTGTCCAGCACCTTGCCGTGATCCACGGCGGTAATGCTGGAGCCGTTCCCCAAATGGCAGGTGATGATCTTCAGATCTTTAAGCTCCTTGCCTAAGAACTGCGCGGCGCTTTCAGAAACAAATTTGTGGCTTGTTCCGTGGAAGCCGTAGCGGCGGATCTTATATTTTTCGTAAACCTCATAGGGCAGAGCATAGAGGAATGATTTTTTCGGCATGGTCTGGTGGAAGGCCGTGTCGAAAACGCCGGCCATCGGCACGTTAGGCATAACCGCCTTGCAGGCCTCGATGCCCATAATGTTAGCCGGGTTATGTAGCGGAGCCAGCTCGATATTATCGCGCAGCGCCTGCATCACTTCATCCGTAATCATCACCGAGCCTGCGAACGCTTCGCCGCCGTGAACGACCCGGTGGCCGACCGCGCCGATCTCGTCCATACTCTTGACTGCGCCGTGATCGGGATCCACCAGCGCCGCCAGCACCAGCTGAATGGCTTCCACATGATCCTTGAGCGGCTTTTTGATCTCGATTTTGCGATCCCCGATCTTATGAACCAAATTAGAGCCTTCGATGCCGATGCGTTCCACTACGCCCTTGGCCATGACGGATTCATCGTCCATGTTAATCAGCTGATATTTTAAGGAGCTTGAACCCGCGTTGATAACTAATACCTTCATAATGAAATCCTCCGTTTTATTCAGGCAGCTTTCTGCGCCTTTCACTCATGATTTTTCTACGTTCTGCGCCTGCACGCAGGTAACGGCCACTACGCCGGCGATGTCTTCGGGCGTTGCGCCGCGGGAAAGATCGTTAACCGGCTTTGCAAGCCCCTGAAGGATCGGGCCTAACGCCCATGCGCGGCCTAAACGCTGCGTGAGCTTGTAACCGATATTGCCTGCATCGAGGTTCGGGAAGATCAGCACGTTGGCATGACCTGCCACTGGGCTGCCGGGCGCTTTAAATTCGCCTACGCTCGGGATCAGCGCTGCGTCCGCCTGCAGCTCGCCGTCCACCAGCAGATCGGGCGCTTTTTGCTTGACCAGCTCCAGCGCTGTTGTTACTTTATCCACGCAGGCGTGCTTCGCGCTGCCTTTGGTGGAGAAGGAGAGCATTGCCACGCGCGGGTCAAGCCCTACAACGTCCTTTGCCGTTTTGGCTGTTGCAATGGCGATGTCGCTGAGCTGTTCGCTGTCCGGGTCGATAATAAAGCCGCAGTCTCCGTAGACCATTTTTCCCTGATCGCCGAATTCGGGATACGGGCTTTCCATAATAAAGCAGCTGGACGCAGATTTGATTCCCGGCGCCATTTTAATGACCTGAACCGCCGCGCGGATCACGTTGCTCGTGGCGTTTACCGCGCCCGCAACCATGCCGTCCGCAATGTCCTTTTTTACCATCATTGCGCCGAAGTACAGCGGATTGCGCATGGTTTTGGCGGCGTCCTCCATTGTGATTCCCTTTGCCTTGCGCATTTCATAAAAGGTTTCCGTGAAATCAGCCAGCCATTCGCTTTTTTCGGGATTGATAATAGTAATGCCGTCGATATCGTAATCCCCGGCCGCGCGGATCACGGCTTCGTCGCCCAGCAGGATCACGTCTGCAATCGCTTCCTTTTTCACGATCGCCGCTGCGGCAACCGTTCGGGGCTCGTTGCCCTCCGCAAGCACGATTACTTTTTTATCCGACCGTGCCTTGCCTTTGATCTCGTCCATCAGTGACATATTGAAAACCCCTTTCATTTCCAATGGAAACATAGTATAATAAAAATAACGTACAAACACGTTACGGCTATTATAACGCAATTCTATGGAATTGAAAAGGTGATTTTTTGAACATTGCGGGAATTATTGCGGAATACAATCCGCTTCACAACGGCCATCTTTATTTGCTCCGGCAGGCGCGCAAACAGTGCGACGCACAGTATGTTGTATGCGTGATGAGCGCAAGTTTTGTGCAGCGCGGTCAGCCGGCCATGTTTGATAAATTCGCGCGGACTGCTGCGGCGTTGGCGGCGGGGGCGGATATGGTGCTGGAGCTTCCGTGCGCGTACTCGCTTCAGGCCGCGCCTTTTTTTGCTCGGGGCGCCGTGAAGACGCTGGCGGCTTCGGGGCTGGCAACGCATTTGGTGTTTGGCGCGGAGCAGCCGGGAGCGCTGTTGACCTGTGAGGCAGAGCCTGAGCGATTTAGAAGACAAATGGATTCGGGCGGTTGCTATGCGCGCGCCGCTTGTGCGGATACGCCTGCGCTTTTGCAGCCGAACAGCCTGCTTGGTATCGAATATCTGCGCGCTTTACAGGAGATCGGAAGCGATATAAAAGCAGTTGCCGTGAAACGTATCGGGGCGGCGCATGGGAGCGAGGAAAGAGGGGATGCTTTTTTCAGCGCTTCGGCCGTTCGTATGCTTTTTGCTGCCGGCAAGAGCGAGGAAGCCTTTGCGGCTTTGCCGGCTGAAAGCGCCGCAGCTTTGCGCGGCGCACCGTTTTGCCTGCCTGAGCGCGCGTTTGTTCCGCTGCTGTGCAGACTGCGAACGCAAACTCCGCAACAGCTCCGGAATTTTGCCGGTATGAGCGAGGGAATTGAATACCGTGTGCTCAGCGCAGCAGAGCAGGCGCGTTCATTGGAAGAATTGATTCTCGGCATTAAGAGTAAGCGGTACACCTATGCGCGCATTTCGCGTATTCTTATGAGCGTTTTGATTGGGCTGACGGCAGAGGAGACTGCGCTTGCAAACGAAGCGCCGCCGTATGTGCGCGTGCTGGGCGTGCGGAAGGAAAGCAAGGAGCTGCTTTCGCTGCTTTCCGCGCGTTCGTCGGTTCCGGTGGTTACCTGCGTGCAGGATTTTCTCCGAACTGCTCCGGAGAGCCTGCTTCAGCGGGAGCTTTATGCAACGGATATCCGTGCGGCGCTCTGCATGCCGCCGCAGAACGCCTGCACGGATAAGACGACAGGCTTGATTACGGTGTAAAAGCGGAGTAAAATTCCGTTTGTTGTTTTTGCATTGTGTGGGAAAAGCGGGGCAGCGCGGGTAAGTGCGCCGCACGGGAGCGGCCGCGGTATAGTGGCCGCATTGCATATGGTTTAAGCAGCCTGAACATTTTTGATATGGAAAAGAGCTTATGCGAGTCGTTTGGGCATTGCTCAGTGCTTTTTTTGCGGCATTAACTTTAATTTTAGGCAAGATCGGCATAGAGGAAATCAATTCTAATTTGGCCACAGCAGTTCGGATGGTTATCGTTCTTGTTATGGCGTGGGGACTTGTTCTTATCACGGGCACTGTTCGCGCATTGCCGCTATTTTAAAGCGCGGACGGCTATTTTTTGGCGCTCTTCGGTGCGGTTACGGGGCTTTCGTGGCTGTGCTTATACCGCGCCGCTTCGGCTGTGTGAGGCTTCTAAGGTCGTCCCGATCGATAAGCTGAGTGTGGTGATTGCTATGGCGCTTTCTTTCCTGCTGCAAAAGCGGTTGTAGAAGAGCATCTTATTATGGAAGATCCTTTGGTGCTTGTACTGCAAAAATGCCTTTGTTTTGCGGAAAAAAAGTTAAAATAATGCTATTGAAACTTTTGTTCGCAGTTGATATAATAGTAAAAAATTGTGCAATGTTATTATTTAAAAAATGGTATTGGAGGATGAAAAAATGAACAATGCGGAAAAATGCAGCACGAAGCTTCTGTGCGGCATAGATCAATACGGGCGTGCGTTTATGCCGGTATCCGGAATGGATTCCAAAAAAGATGTGGGAATGTTCTATTTTCTGTGGCATGGAGAATCAGGGCAGAGCACTTATGACGTTACAAAGCTTTTGAGGGAAAATCCCGAAGCGCTTTGGGATACTTCCGGCCCTGAGGAAAGCCCGGTGGGAAGGTTCCACTATTGGGGTGAGCCGCTGTTTGGCTATTATAATTCTACCGATCCGTGGGTAGCGCGCAAGCACGCGGAGATGCTCTCCAGCGCGGATATTGATTTTTTGGTTTTTGATGCCACCAATGCTGTGGCTTATAATAAAGCGTGGCAGGTGCTGTTGGCGGCGCTGGAGGAGTACCGGCTGAACGGCTGCAAGGTGCCGAAGATTGCTTTTTATACCAATTCGTATTCTATTCGCACCATGAAGGTTATTTATGATAATCTGTACGGAAAAAATCTCTATCGGGAGTTGTGGTACTGTCCTGACGGAGAACATCCCATGATTATCGGGCATGACGATCCGATGGTTGATAAGGTCAAAACGGCGAGGGACTGCGGTGAGTCGGATTATATGCCGGTTTTGACAGACGAAATGAAGCAGCTGTTTGATATTCGTCAGTCTCAATGGCCTTTTTACGATCCGATCGACGAGGCGTTTCCATGGATGGAATGGAGCTATCCGCAGCCTTATTCAAACGGCAAAGCTTACCGCGGCGACGGTTGACCACAAACTGATAGCCTTCCCAGCCTGTGCGGCAAGGTTCACCAGCACTGA
>JAHAAN010000048.1 GCA_018376855.1 Clostridiales bacterium
ACGGGTTGCAGCGGAAGGCCTCCGCGCTTGCCTGAGCGGCGGCAGCGGAATTTTTTTCGGGCGCCGTTTCTTTCGGTGGGGAAGGCGCGTTTGGGGTTGAGGCGCAGTATCGCTGCGGCAAACGGACGGCAGCGGCAGCAGGCGCTTTTGCGCGTCTGACGCGCGGCTGAATGTCCTGTTCCGGCTTTGCTGCGCCTGCATTTTCACAGGCAGGACGTGCGGCTTGAGCCTGAGCTTCGGCGGGGCTTTTTTCCTGTACCTGCGTTGTTTCGGGCTGTGAAAGCTCGGGAAGAGGTTCGATCGTTTCTGTCAGAGAAAGATCCATATATTCCTGTTCATTGCTGTATGGGTGCTTCATGCGGGCTGTCCTTTCTCTAAACGTTTAAAAATCAAAGCGTTATTCTTCCTTCGGAATCAGCTTTTTAATGCGCCGTTCGCCCTCGGCGCGATCCAGCATAACAATGCGTCCGCAGGTAGCGCATTTCAGCTTCAAGTCAGCGCCCGTGCGGACGACGGTCCATTCAGAGCCGCCGCATGGATGCGGCTTTTTGGTGATAACGGTATCTCCGAGCTTAATATCCATCGTTATGGTCATAGCTTTTGCAGAACAAAAGCTTCCTTTCTTTCAGAATCGGAATCGTTTTTTTTGAAACGTCTATTTTTATTATTTTAACACCTTTTGGCATGAATTACAACAGGAAAAGAGAATTTGTACCGCTTAATCAGAATGGCTTTTCCAGAAATCCTCCAGCAGCTCGCTGTAGGAGGCGTCCTCCTGTGAAAGAAAGCGAACGTGCCAGTGATCGGGAAAGAGCTCGTCATATGGGGGGCGGGAAAAGCGGGCGTCGATCAGCAGAATCACACCGCGGTCTTCCGCGGTTCGGATCACGCGACCCGCGGCCTGAAGCACGCGGTTCATGCCGGGATAAATATAGGAGTAAGCGTAGCCGTCGAAATACTGCTCATCGAAATAGGCTTTAATTAAATTGCGGTCGCAGCTCAGCTGCGGAAGCCCCACGCCCACAATGATCGCGCCCAGCAGCAGCTCTCCCGGAAGATCAATCCCTTCACCGAAATGGCCGCCCAACACCGAGAAGCCGACGGTCGGCCGGTTTTGGAGAAAGGCATTTAAAAAGGCGTCCTTATCCCCCTTTTTCATTCCGGGAAGGTGTACGACGGTTTCGGTTTCCGCCTCAAGCGTGCGGAAGCATTCCAGCACTGCGTTCAGGTAGGCGTAGGACGGAAAGTAGACCAAATAATTCCCGGGTTTAGCAGTTACGGTCTCATAGATGCGCTGCGCCACGGCAGGGTAGGTTTCGGCGCGCGCGCTGTAGGTGGTGGCGATCGTATCGTCGGTAACCACGAGCAGATTGTCAGGGTCGAAGGGCGAGGGGATCGCATAGTAATACGAAAGCTCGTCTGCGCCCATAAGCGTCATATAATAGGAGTGCGGCTCCAGCGTGGCGCTGAACAGCACGGACGCGCGCGCCAGATCAAGGCCTTCGCGCACAAACGGCGCGCCTTGCAGGCATAGAACGCGCAGGGAAATGCCGTCCGCCTGTCGCTGCATGTAGGTTTTGTGCAGATCTTCACTGTAGCGTTCGCAGACCATAATAAAATCAAGTATGTTTTGATACAGAGCAGAGAAAGCGTTTGGCAGCGCGGTATGCCCGTTTTCCAAGCAAAGCGCGGCGGCGTCAACGGCGCTTACCGCGGCGGCATATGCGTCCTTTGGCGGAGAGGGCAGAAGAAAAGCGGCTTCTTCTTCGTGCGTTTTTGTCTGTGCTTCGATTGCTGAAGCAAGCTTGCCCAGCGCTCGGTACAGAGGCGCAAGCTCGCGGCAGGCGCTGCGAGCCGCGCGGATCTGCGGAACGGAAAGCTCGGCGGAAAAAATATCGCGCACGCGTTCGGGTAGGTTATGCGCTTCATCGATGAGAAAAGCATATTTCCCCTTGTGCTGTGAAAAATAACGCTGAAATCGCACGATTGGGTGAAAAACATAGTTGTAATCGCAGATGATGCAGTCGCAGTATTCGCTGACGGCAAGGGAAAGCTCGTAGGGACATAGCTCAAACCGAAGGGAAAGCTCGTGCAGGGTTTCAGGCGTAAAGGAGTTTAGGGCAAGAATTTCGGGCAGCGCGTCGTGCTGCTTTTGGTAATAATCGCGGCAGTAGGGGCAGTCCTCAGGCGTGCAGCTGCGTTTGTGCAGCAGGCAGGCGCGATCCTTGGCCGTGATCGTAACGGTTTTTAACGGCAGGGATTTTTGCTTGATGTACTCAAGCGTATTCTGCGCGACCGTGCCGGTTTGATTTTTAGCAGTTAAATAGAATATCTTATCGCAAAGCCCTGCGCCGAGCGCCTTCAGGGCAGGAAACAGTGTGCCGATCGTTTTGCCGGTGCCGGTGGGCGCCTGTGCAAACAGGGTGTTTCCCTGCTTAATGCAGGTATATACCTGCGCGGCAAATTCGTGCTGACTGGGGCGGTAGGAAGCAAAGGGGAACGAAAAATTTTGCAAGGCTTGATTGCGCGCCAGCCTGTGCCGCACGGCATTATCGCTGATGCGGAAGTAATCTTCGGTAAGCGCATCAAAACGCCGTTTAAGTGTTTCAAACGTCTCGGTTCGTTCAAAGGAGCGTTCTTTTTTTTGTTGAAGCTGATAATAGGTAAGGCGAAGCGTGATTTGCTTTAGTCCGTTTTCTAACGCGCAAAGATAGCCGTAGGTATCAAGCTGCGCATGATAGGCCGGGTAATGCGCCTGCGTAAGCTCCTCCAAGGGCAGGTAGGTGGTTTTGATTTCCTGAATGCAAATGCCGGCGGCAGAGGTAAAAACGCCGTCCGCGCGGCCGGAAATGCGAAGCGTGTAAAATCCCCGATCCAGCTCGGCGCTGAAGGCTACTTCCTTGCGAAAATCCGTATCCATTTCCAGCGCGCGCTTTTGCAGCAGACGGTGCGCGCGTGCGCCCTCCAGAGCGCGTTCTGCAGAAGCTTGCTGGTCGCCTACAAGATTTCCGGAAGCAAGGCAATATTCCGCAAGCGCGCGTACAGAGAGCTGCAGTACGGGTTTTTCCATCAAAACGCCTCCCTTTGAAGATAAACTGAAAATATTATAGCATAAGTGCGGTAAATTTCTACAGTATATTGCGGAAAATTCCATTGCAATAAAGAAAACAACATGAATTGTGAATAAGTTGTGAACTTTTGAAGCGCTGCATAGCAAATTGCTGGAAAAAAAGCTATAATAAATAAAAACATTCTTTGGCTTGAAAGAAAGCTTTTATCGGCGGCGCAGGAATGTGCTTTTTATTTGAAGGACAAAAGGGAAAATAATTTATTGTGCCTTATTTCAGGCACGGAGGAGGAAAAATACCATGAGTTTGCTGGTAACGGATATGTGTTGCGATCTTTCTAAGGAATTTTGCGAGAGGAACCATGTGCTGGTTATGCCGATGGTCTACAATCTCAACGGAACGGATTATGTACATTCCTTTGCAAAGGAATCTCCGGTAGCGTTTTACACGGCAGTGCGCAACGGAGCGATGCCTAAGACCAGCCAGATCAATACCAATGAATTCATTGATTTTTTTACACCGCTTTTGGAGCAGGGAAACGACATTATTTATCTTGCGTTTTCCAGCGGACTGAGCGGAACGTATAACAGCTCACGCATAGCGGTGGAAGAGCTTCGGGCAAAGTTTCCGGAACGAAAGATCGACACGGTCGACACGCTGGCGGCCTCTATGGGGGAGGGGCTTTACGTTTACTATGCCGTATGCAAGCGAGACAGCGGCGCTTCTCATGAAGAGCTGGTGGAGTATTTGGAGAGCATCAAGCAGCATATCAACCACTGGTTTACGGTGGATGATCTGCATCATCTGCGCCGCGGCGGGCGCGTTTCCGCAGCGACGGCTGTTGTGGGCAGCATGCTTTCCATCAAGCCGGTGCTGCATTGCGATGAAAACGGAAAGCTGACGGCGGTAAGCAAGGCAAAGGGGCGCAAGCGTTCGCTGATCGGGTTGGTTGAAAAGCTGCGGGAGCAGGGGATCGACGTAAACGGTCAAAAGATTTTTATCAGCCATGGAGATTGCTTGGAGGATGCGCTTTTTGTTCGGGATTTAATTTTAAAGGATTATCCGCAGTGCACCTTTGAGATCAATTTTATCGGTCCGGTGATTGGCGCGCACTCAGGCCCCGGAACCGTTGCGCTGTTCTTCTACGGAAGTAAGCGATAAAATAAAGATATTTGTATAATAAAAGAATCATGGCAGAATATATAAGAAGCTATCAGTAAGAGAGCATTTATCAAGGGGGGATTTCATCTTTACGGTGAAATCCCCCCCTTGATAAAATGGGAGTTGCCTTTTTAAAACTTTGATTTTTCATAATCATAGGGAATGCTTGTGCCGACAACAACATCTTCGATCTTTTCGATTATCAGCCAACCGTCCATGTTGCCCTGATGATCAAAAGCAAGCGGAGTTATTTCTTCAACGTTTTCAAATTCCACCAAGCACAGACATTTCTTATGCCACCGTGCCGTTTGCCTATCTGATAAGTTTAACTTGCTTTGCATATCTGTAAGGGCTTTTGCGATTTCTTCATCAGACAGTTTCACAAAATTTTGAACTTCTTTTACAATAGCTGTTGCTGTTATGGAAATGCTTCCCTTTTTCGTAAAATAAAGACGCTCTCCCTTAAAAACTCCGCTATGGGAAATTTTTCTTCCTGCTAAAATCTTATCCAATACCTTTTCGCCTTTTTTACCTGTGTTGTCGCAATATACTACAATGTATCATTTCCATATTCTCTGAATTTTGATTTCTTCTATGTAGCTTCTCGGTAAATCCCGATTTGTCGATTTGTTCATACTCAAGTATAGCATAAAGCCGACCGGCGTTCAACCTCTATTGATGGGCTTCCGCCTACTTTGCAAGCAGTGGCTTTGTTCCCATAAAGACTCAAAACGAATTCCGGCGAGACTGCCGAGAACCTGTTTTTGCTTGTTGGGGTTGGCTGTGCGTTCGTTTCCTGCAAGAAAAAACGGACAGAGCCTATGCCCATCAGAGAGCAGGAAAACGACAGCTCCGGATTTACCAAACAAAAGAAAATGGCATATCCACAGCCTTGCCATGAAGCCGGGAGCATATTCGGCGGGGCCGCCCTTGCCGGGGGCTGCAAAGAGAAGGGGCATCCAAGGCAGCCCCAGACACCACGCTTCGTGTTCTTCTTATATAGATAATAGCTGCTTTGGATACCGCACTAAAGTTATGAAAGGCTTACGGTTTCTGCGCACGCGGAAAAGCAGGGCTTGTGTTCGATGCTTCCGTAAATCGATAGGGCGTTTTCGTTTTGCCGTGCATGCACGGCGATGATTTCGCTGTGCAGTGCTTCGTGCAGAAAGTCGATCTGAAAAGCGCGGATTATACGATCGGTAGGAACGGCGTCCAATAAAAGCTCTCCGTAACGGGCGTTGTTCATGTGGCCGTTGTGATCCAAATCGCTGCGGCGTACCGTATGTTCGAATGCAAGCGGAAGCGTTTCCGGCGGCGGGAGCTTTGTAAATGGCGTTTCAAAGGTTTTCTCAGGGCAGAATTCACCGGGAAAGACAATATCCTGTGCGCGCACAAGCCTGCGGGAATTCAGGTCGATCACGCACCATTTGCTGACGCCTCTTGCAATGATGCGGCCATCCTCCCCGCGAACAAGATAATCGCGGTCAAAATCTACGCGGCCGGTAGGCTCAGGCCATGTTTCGGCCGTAACGGTTTCGTAGAGTGCGGGCATGTTTTCTATTACTGCTTTGATTCGGGAGACGACCCATAGCCGTCCCTGCCGGTAAAGGGCGTCAAAGCCTACGCCAAGGGTTTCCGCATGTTCTCCGGCTAACTGCTGGAACAGATCCAGCAGCGCAGCGGGGCGGATATGATCGTGTTCATCCAGCTCTGCGGCAGAAAACACCTTTTGCTTGCTCATGCGCATTTGTGCCATTGCTTCGCTTCCTTTTTTTACTGCGTGGGTATTTTAATTTCCAAAACTGTCGTTATTGAAACCGTTTTCGTTTTCGGGAGCATATTCGGCGCGAGGTTCTGCGCTTTGCGCTTCCGATTCAAGCTGCGCTTGCTGTGCGGCTGCTTCCGCCTGCTCTTTTTGGCGTGCCTGCTGCTGTTCAAGAACGGATATGTTTGCTTTAACAGCTTCCAGCTTGCGGCATGCGGTAAAGCCGCTGTAAAGAGAAACGAGCAGAATAATGTGAACAGCGATATCAACGATAAAGCTGGTAAAGGGAAGTTCGCTCTCCGGAACAGCGGAAAGAATAGCAATTAAAACAAACATGGCGATCATATCGATTGTGTAGATCACTGCACCCGTAAGGGATAAAGCGCGTTCGCTTTTTTTAAACAGCCCGCCCATAATAAGAAAAGCGGCGCCGAACAGAACGGAAAAGACCACATAAAAAATGTTCCAAGTTTTATCGGCAGCAAACAACCATGTCAACAGAAGGGGCATGTATCCCCCGGCTACAAAGCTGACTCCTGATTCGGCAAGCTCTAATAAAGCGTTGATAATGGTCAGCGCGCCGATGATGAACAGGGTTCCTTTCGCGCTGTTTATACGCTGCGTCAGCTTTTGCATTTGCTGCCGGAGCATAAGCTCTTGGTAATTTGTTCCTGTGTTTTGATTTTCCATATGATACCCCCAAGATTTTAATATAAATTCTATCATATTGTATCATTTGCGTTAGGATTTGGCAAGGTAAGCAGCGTGAAAAATTTTATTTTTCGCGCCGGAATTTGAAACGCTTTCGGCTTGAGAGCCGAAACCGCAACAAATTCAATAAGGAATGGAAATTGATATAAAAAGTTAGGATATTTTTTATGCAAATTGACAGTGAAGACGTTAATAAGCAAAGAAAAACAGAAAATTTTTCGTTATTGCTTGCATATAAATTAAATTCATGCTAAAATAATCTGCCGATAAAAATTCCTTGCTTCGCATATGCGAGGCCATAAGACCATAAGGAGGTGACAACATGAACAAGTATGAAGTGATGTATCTGATTAAGCCTACTGTTGAAGCGGAGGCCAGAACGGCTCTGATCGAAAAATTCAACCAGATTATTACGGCTAACAACGGCACGGTTGATTCCGTTGAGGAGATCGGTACGCGCAAGCTTGCTTATGAAATTAACTATATCAGCGAGGCATTTTATGTGCTGGTTAATTTCACTGCGGCTCACGACCTGCCTGCCGAGCTTGAAAGAAATTTCAAGATCAATGAGAATATCATGCGTTTTCTTGTAACCAAGAAGGAAGCCTGATGAAAGGAAGGATGCAAGCATGAACAGAGTAATATTAGTAGGGAATCTGACAAGAGATCCCGAGCTGCGCGCAACCTCAAGCGGTTTATCGGTGTGCACGTTTTCCATTGCGGTAAACAGGCGCGTTTCGCGTGAGGCGCAGGCACAGGGGCAGCGTGACGCTGATTTCTTTAATATCGTAACATGGCGCGCTTTGGCGGATAATTGCAGCCGGTATTTGGCAAAGGGCCGAAAGGTCGCCGTAGTAGGTTCGCTGCAGAACCGCAGTTATGATGCGAATGACGGCACAAAACGCTATATAACGGAGATCGTTGCCGACGATGTAGAGTTTCTTACGCCGGCCGGAAGCAGCGAACCGCGTCAGTCTATGCCCGAAGAAGCGCATCCTGCCAACAGCTTCCATGCGCCCGCTCCCTTTAACGAAGGCATTCAGCCTGTTGAAGAGGACGAGCTGCCGTTTTAATTTGTAATGAGGGAGGAAAGACCATGTCTGAAAGAGAGTTCAAGAAGCCCAGAGGCAACGGTGCTCGCAGACCGCGCAGAAAGGTATGCCAGTTCTGTGCCGATAAAGTAGAGAGCATTGATTATAAAGATACTGCTCGTCTGCGTCGTTTCGTTTCCGAGCGCGGCAAGATTATGCCCCGCAGAATGACAGGCACTTGTGCAAAGCATCAGCGTGAGCTTGCTGTTGCAATCAAGCGCGCAAGAATCGTTGCATTGCTGCCGTTCAATAACGATTAAAAGCATTCTGTGTTGTAAGATTACAAATTCAATCAGCACGAAACATGAAAAAATTTTCGTCGTCACTGTTAAATAATCTTACAGCAGTATAACTTTACAAAACATTAAGACCTTGTGTAAAAACAGGGTCTTTTTTCTTTTATTTAGACCTAATAGCCGCACATTCAGCATTAAAGACTCCATTTTCGGTGTGCTTTCAGTCCCACTCACGGAATAATTAACAGCGGGCATTGTTGGAATACTCGCACGGACGGCGATAGACATTTTTGTATCTTTCATATAAATTGAGCCTGTATAACGACATTCCGTGTTGCCATACAGCATGACTATCTCATTTAATATAAAATCGGCTGTTGCGCCAGCACGAGAATTATTTGGCTGTGAACGGAAGATAAGTTAATAAAAAATAAAAACCTTGCTTTCGGGCAGGGTTTTTGTTATGTTTGGCGCTTTTCGGTTTGCTTTGAGGTTTTCCGCGGCATCGTTAAGCGGGAAAACTGAATGATGCTTGATTGCTTGGCGCTGGGGGCACAGTATATTGCCGACCTCATTTTATGCGGCGGTGAAATATTCTAATCTTGACAACGTTTTGTCTGTAATATATACTATATATATAGTTATATGCAATAAAAATATGGAGGAAAATTATGAAAAGAAAAATCGCTGTTTGTATAACGGTATTGCTTTGCTTGATTTCGTTGTGCTTACTCACAGCCTGCGATTCCGGCGCGATCTCAGGTTCACATAAGGCTACGGAATTTGTTTGCGGCAAAAAATATTTGAGTCAAAGCGCGGAGTCGGATTCTTTCAAGCGCGCCGCTTATTACAAATTTGATAATGACGGCAGCGGGGAATATTATTATTATTACCAAGATAACGGAAGCGGTGCTCCGAATATAATTGCTTATACGGTAACTTTTAAGTATATTTATGTGGATGAATCTACCGTTATGTGTTTTTATGATGGCGTTGCATATCATGAAGAACATAATAGAGGAAAAGAAGTCGCGTCGGATTGGAGCCGCGCGCTGCTTGTCTCGGAAAATGTTATACTGGAATCTAGCGGAGGTAATAAATATTTAAACGAAGATTATATTAAGACTCTGCCGAACTTCTGTAAATAAGCTGCATTGTGCCGCGTAATTTGCGTTGCAATCAACATTTGTAAGGGGTTATTGCGCGGCGTTCGGCACGCTGAATGAACTGCTTGGGTTAGTCCTTTGCACAGGGTTTATGGGCGTCAAATAATGTAATTCGGCATACGATTGCGGCGCAAAGTGAATTTACAACGTTTTCACCGTCTATTAACGACGTAATCCGGTAATTGAATAAACCGTGAGAAAGGCCTTGCTGAACGCAAGGTTTTTGATTTGTTTTAAGGATTTTTGTGTCGTAATAATTTGAATATATAAGTATTGCTTGGCGGGTAGCGGCTGAGGATTTTATACGCTTTTCAAAAACAGAACTTATATCGGAACGTTTGCGGCGAGAACAGCATGATAAAAATTGTGAGATCAAATCGGAACCGAGTTTTCGGCTTCGTTTTTTTGTATAAAGAAAATCACGCGGTAGCCGCATACTTAAATGGTTAATCGGCAAGAAATTTTCCCAAATGAGGTAAAAAGAATCAAGCTGCGTTTTCTATAAAGAAGGAAACATAAAATTGCATGGAGAAACCGTAAATTTCAGTATGAGAAAATAGCGTGAAAAATTCTTATGCCGAAATTTGTTTCGTTGCCGCAAAAGCATGGCGGCAATTTTGGCCGCGGCTTCAAAACATCGCAAATGCGATACTATTCTCAATCACACGGATTTATATGAAATGAGCGTGAAGGCGTGTTTAAAGCACGGCTTGACTGCAAGCGTTGGGGCAAGAACCGAAATGTTCTTGCGCACTTCACTTTTGAAGATGGAAGTAAGGTTATGGCTTCCGCTTGGCAGAACACCGGCTATCTCGGTATCCCCGAAATTGAGGAGGGTGCAATGCTGATACTCACTTTTGAAAGGGCAAAAAACGGTATTTCCTATTTGAGAAAAGTCGAGAGAAACGAAGGACAGTAATGCGTGTCGCATACTGTAACAAGCAGGGAACTTGTACGGCAAGTTCCAACTCAAAATCTTAGGGAGTCCCCTAAAACCTCGTTGCGGCAGGAGAATTCTTTCCGTTTGCAACAAGCGGTTCAACCTCGCCGCACTTATGGCGGCTTGTTTCACCGTGTTGCGGCACAGCCCTCCGTGCTCCCTTTATCCGCCATCGGCGGCGGTCGCTACTCGGTTCCCCAATACCCCATTTTGAAAGGACTGATAAATCTATGAACAGAAACCCAAAAGAAAAACTTGCCCGGATTGATATTCGGGTAAAGCCAAAGGATAAAGACAAAATCAAACGGATTGCTAAAAATGTGATTTATCCGTCAGCGAATATGTTGTGCAAAGGGCATTGGGTTACGAACCGAGAGCAGTTCAACCCGATGCCTTTTTTGATTTCTACAACAAGTTATGCGAATTGTGTAACACAGCAGAATTCACACCCGAAACAAGCTGGTAGAGCCGGTGGAATATATTTATTCCATATTGTTATTGCCGTATAAGGAAACAGTGTAAGATATACAAAAAATGGTGGAGGAGATGGAAGCGTGGCTACAACAGGATTTTAAAGCGTTATAAACCAACGGTTTAAAATATCAACCGATTATCAACACAGCGGTCATTGCAATTAAGATGAAATTTCAATATAATATAAACAGAACAAACGCTTGTTACTATGTAATACGAGGTGAAATGTATGAACATTAAAATTACTGAAAACTTAAAATCCTTCCGTAGAGTAAAGGGAAACACTCAAGAAGACCTTGCAAATTACTTGAATATTTCAATTCAGGCAATTTCAAAATGGGAGCGCGGAGAAGGATTTCCTGATATTTCACTGCTTCCCGCAATTGCAGCATATTACAGTAAAAGTGTTGACGAGTTGCTTGGGTGCAGCGAAATCGAGAAAGCAAAGAAAATTGAAAAGTATGTTGCTCAATATAACAAAAATGGCAGCGATGGAAGAATTGAAGAAAATATTCAGCTTATGAAAACAGCATTAAAAGAATTCCCAAACAACCTAACACTCTTATCCAATCTTTGTCATGCACTATTTTTTGTGGATAAGCCCGAATATCTTGATGAATGTATCGCTGTTGGCGAGGAAGTTTTATCAAGAAGCAGAGACGATAAAGAACGTTTTGGAACAATTCAAACACTTGTTTATGCATGCAACGCAAAAAAGGACATCACAAAAGCAAAGAAATACGCAGAAAAGTTGCCCAATTTATACTGTTCAAAGGACACGGTGCTTGAGTGTGTTTTACAGGGTGATGAATTAAGAAAGCTTACACAAGGAAATATCGCACAGCATATCAGCTTGATTGATTCATCAGTCTTGTGGATGCTGCGCTCAAAAGAGTATACGCCGCAAGAAAAAATCTTTGCGTATGAAACAGTAGATAAGCTTTATAATCTCTTTTTATACGATGGTAATTACGGGACAGAGCATAGCGCGCTTTATATGCTATGGATGCATATTGCCCGTGAATATGCCAAGTTACAAAACAGAGAAAAAACCGTATCTGCTCTAAAAAAGGCTTATAATCATGCATATGAAATGGATCATTTCAAATCAGGTAAATACACCACAATGTTTGCAGATACAGGTGAATATTCAAAGGAAAGTTTTACGCGAAACTTTGAAAAAAGCTATGTCGACTGGCTTAAATCCTTAATGAACGAAAAAGTTTTTGATTTTATACGAGACACAGATGAATGGAATGAAGTTATAAAATAGTTAATATCGCATAGGAAAGCACCTATCAATCGATGGGTGCTTTTTGTTATGCAAAAAAGGAGTTGGAAGAATGGCTGCAACGGGATTTTGTCCCGTTAAAAACAAGCCGAAAGAGGTAATTTATTATCTAAATTATCTTTGCGTGATTCAGATGAGTGTTGTAAATTCAACAAGGTATGGGCATTATTATATATTGTGCACCGAGAGAAAGCTGTGCGGATTTCCATAAACCATAACATGCCGGTATTTTATGGTGCATTCAATGCAAAATCTGCGTTAGAGAGCGTCTTAGGGGGAATATTCCCATTTTAAACGAGGCGGTGTTGAGGGGGCGTTAGCCGTTTGTCTAAAAAGAAAACGCAGCGTAAGACGATGGAAAAATCCCGACGTTACTATAAGGGTAATCAATCATCAATGCGAACAATCGAAGCAATATTGATATACTAAATAATTAAAAGAGCTGTAAACACCATGAACAATGAGGCTTATATGAAATCGTTTGTGCTTCGCAGCATGCGGGTAGCTGTTTTGTGCAAACAGTCAGGGATTCAAGTCCTCTTTTCCGATGTGCTCAGACAGCAGCTGGCGCAGCGCTGCGGCGCTGCCGGTATGGCAGCGGGCGATCGGAATATGATTTCGTTTTGCTTCCTGCACGGCGCTGATAACCATTTTATGAGATACTGTATCTGTGAAAAGGATCAGCAGATCCGGACATCCGAGCTTTTTCCGAATTGCGCCGTTTTCTTTTGGAAAGACCTTTGCTTTGCACCCGTAACTTTTGCAAATATCCGAATAGCGGCAGGCCCCGACAGGCACAGCCCCGAGGAAAGCTCCGCGTGATAATGGCTCTCTTGGTGTTCTCTTAAATTCTGGGCGATGTCCTCTGTCTTGGCAAAGGGG
>JAHAAN010000049.1 GCA_018376855.1 Clostridiales bacterium
AAAGAATCAACTGTAAAAGAATCAATATTAGTAGATATCCACCTATCTGCATTGTTGGAAATTGATATGAGAGATTTGGCATACCGAATAGAATACCAACAGCTTTGCTCACAGGAATAGCTATGGGAATACCAACCAAAAGAACGATTCCAAATGAAACAAGTACATATAGCAATCCCTCTGTTATGAGAGAACGATATAATTGTTTTAGGCTTAATCCAACAGAGCGTAATGTACTGATTTCCTGTTTACGCGCTTGATGGTTAGAGAGCGTCATATTGATTAGATTGATTATTCCAAACAGCAAAATTAGTAATGACAGCATTTGCAAACTTCCAAACAATAAGTTCATATTAGTTTCAACTTCTGAGCTTGCTTTGCCTGTGTATGTAAAGGATATCCTTGAAGCGGCAGGCATGGAGTACAAAGAAGTTACCGACCTTGAAGAGGTTATCGGTGAGCTTGACGTGCTATATATGACAAGAATACAGAAAGAGCGTTTTGCTTCTGAGGAGGAGTATCAGTCTCAGAGCGGAAATTACATACTCGATACGCTTATCAGTCAAAACCTGCTTGACGAAGTTTCAAAAAAAGGCGGGCTATTTAAGGACTCGCTGAAAAAACTAACGCAAAAGCACGCCTGCATCGCCGATGTACGCGGCCGCGGCTTGCTCATCGGCGTGGAACTAAACGGAGTCGACGGCAAAGCTATAGTGGCAAAGGCCTTGGAAAACGGATTTATTCTTAACTGCGCAGGGCACAACACGCTGCGCCTTGCGCCGCCGTTTATCATCACCTATAAGGAGATCGACGCACTGATCCAAACGCTTGACAGGATTCTGACAGAGCTTTCCTAAAAGCTCGCAAAGCACAACAAAGATTGGAGAGATCATGATGAAGCTTGAAAATTACTGCGCTAAGGCGCCCTTTTCCCAAAAACACATGCTGAGCCTTCAGGACTATACGGCTGATGAAATCTGCCAAATTCTCAGCCTTGCACTGGAATTAAAGCAAAAGCAGCACGCAGGCATTCCGCACCGCCTTCTGGAAGGCAAAACGCTGGCAATGATTTTCACCAAATCCTCCACGCGGACACGGATTTCCTTTGAAACCGGCATGCAGCAGCTTGGCGGACATGCTATGTTTTTAAGCAGCAACGATATTCAGATCGGCCGCGGCGAACCCATTGAGGATACTGCGCGTGTGATGTCCCGCATGGTGGATTGCATTATGATCCGCACTTTTGCGCACAGCGATGTGGAAACGCTGGCAAAATACAGCTCCGTTCCCGTTATTAACGCTTTAACGGATTATCTGCATCCCTGCCAAGTGCTCGCCGACCTTCAAACGATCTACGAGCATAAGGGGACTTTAGCCGGCCTGAAGCTTGCTTATATAGGAGACGGCAATAATATGTCTCACTCGCTTTTGCTGGGCTGCTCCAAGCTCGGCATAAACGTTGCCGTTGCCAGCCCGCAGGGCTATATGCCGGATGAAAAAATCGTTGCTTTTGCACGCAGCAACGCAGCCCAAAATGGTTCGTCGGTGTTAATCACACAGGATCCGTCCGAAGCGATCGCGCAGGCCGACGTAGTATATGGAGACGTATGGGCCAGTATGGGGCAAGAGAACGAGCAAAAACAGCGTGAGGCTGTATTTGCCTCTTATCAGGTAAATAAGGAGCTGTTTGCAAAAGCCAAAAAGGACGCAATCTATATGCACTGCCTGCCGGCGCACCGCGGCGAAGAGGTTACCTCCGATGTGATCGATTCCCCCGCAAGCGTAATCTTTGACGAAGCCGAAAACCGCCTGCATGCCCAAAAAGCGCTGATGGTTCTGCTGATGAAAGGATATGAAAACAAATGATTATCGAAATAAGAAAAGCAACCGAAGCAGACGTTGACGCAATTTTAGAGGTTACAAAGGACGCCTTTTCACAGTACGCCAAATCACTGGGGCAGCCGGAAAAGGTTCTTGCCTTGCGCGACACAGCAGAAACCGTTCTGCACGAAATGAGCTATAAAACCGTTCTGGTAGGCTGCATAGACGGCCACATAATCGGAACTGCGCGCACGGAAGCCGTTCCGGGAAATATCGCTTACATGACGCGCTTTGGCGTGCGTTCCGATTCACAGAACAGCGGCATGGGAAAAATGCTGATCCACGAGGTGGTTCAGCAAGCGCGCGCACAGGGACTGACCGCCATCGCGCTGCATACCTGCACAAAAATTTTCCCCTTGGTGCGGTTTTATTACGGGCAAGGCTTTTACATTCACTCCACCACGCAGGATCGCGGATATGTCCGCGGCTTGTTTCTCAAAGAGCTTGGCGATTGCTCGCATGAAATGATGGATCTGAATTTTGTAAGCAAGCTTTAGAAGAAGAAATAAAAAATAGCCGCAAGAAGAAGCTGCTGCAAACAAAAAAACAGCAAGCGGCTATTTTTTAAGGCCATATGCTTCGGTTGCCCCGCAAGGGGCGAAAACCATGGCATAGTATGTTCTTTATTGCGAAGCAAGCAAAAAAAACAACCGTTTTTATAAGCGGTTGTTTTTTGCTGCATCAACTGATATAGGAATCAAAATACCCCTGAACCAACACGACCGGCGTTCCCTTATCGCCCGAACCGCTG
Organism: Clostridiales bacterium; assembly: GCA_018376855.1. Lineage (GTDB taxonomy): Bacteria > Bacillota > Clostridia > Christensenellales > QALW01 > JAHAAN01. Next base: position 2,633 of record JAHAAN010000049.1, read on the forward strand.
GTAAGATCGCAAAGCGAACCGATCAGATCCGTCAAACGGCGGGGCGTCGTACCCTGCGCCGCCATATTGCCCACAAGACTTCCCTGCTTTGCGCGAATGCTGGCAGAGATCGCGTCTTTAAGCGCCTCACCGGACAGCTCTTTAAAATCGTTATCCGCAAGATACTTCAGCTTCAGTTCGTTTGGCGTACCCTCAAGGCCGTCAGTATACGCCGGCGACACGACCGGGTCGGCAAGCTCCCATATCTTTCCTTTCGGATCTTTAAACGCGCCGTCGCCATACACCATGACCTCCACATGCTTCCCCGTCGCGGTAAAGATCTTCTTTTGGATGTCAAGCACTAATGGATTGCAATCGCGCGGAAACAGCTTGATTCGATCCTCCGTGGATTTATTGGAACCAAGCAGGCCGTATTTTTCGTTATATCCGCTCCCATTGACCGGCGCATTGAGAATATCGTCCAAGCCGCAGACAACTTTTGCGCCGTTCGCCTTCAAAATTCGTTTTGTCCGCACGCGCGTATGGATATCACAGGTTAAAACACTGTCGGTATAATTCAAAATCGCTTTTGCTTGGTTGGCAAAAATAATCTCTGCCTCCGCACCGCTCTGGCGAATCAGCTCCTCATAATACGAAACATAATCAACGCCCGTAAATTCGTGCTTTGTGCTTCCAAAAAGCTCGCGGTAACGTTCAAGAGTAAGCACATCGGAATACGGATTCACCCCGGCCGCTTCCACCTGATCCAAGCTGAGCAGCTCGTTGCCCACCTCGTCGGAAGGATAGCTGAGCATCAAAACAACCTTTTTTGCACCTTTTGCAATGCCCCGCAGGCAAATGGCAAACCGATTGCGCGACAAAATGGGAAAAATCACACCGATCGTTCCGCCGCCAAGCTTTGCGCGCACGTCGCTTGCAATATCCTCAACCGAAGCATAATTTCCCTGCGCACGAGCTGCAATAGACTCCGTAACGGCGATCACATCACGGTCATGGAGCGAAAACGACTCCGCTTTCGCTGCTTCCAACACGCTGTCGGCAACGATCTCTGCTAAATCATCTCCCTGCCGGATAATCGGGCACCGAATTCCTCTTGAAACGGTTCCAACTCTTCTTACTTTCTGTTCCATATTCTAAGCTTCCCTTCTTTTTTCTGCATATTAATTATCTCAGACTCCTTTATCCAAAATCCGGTTAAAGGAAACCGTAAAAAGCGTAAATGTAGTTAAAGCAGCCAAAATATCAGCTAACGGCTCTGCAAAATAGATACCGTCCACGCCTAGCCACAGTGGTAAAAGCAGCGCAAGAGGCGTAAGTAAAATCACCTTGCGGAGCAGCGCCATCAGCATCGACATTTTTGCCTGCCCAAGCGCCAGAAAAGCGCTTTGGCACGCCCGCTGCAGCCCAAATATTCCGACTCCTGCGAAAAAAATCGGCATTTTCTGCACCGCTAACTCCAGCATCTCTCCCTGCTCGGCAAACAAAGAAGCCAGCGCGCGCGGAAACAGCAATGTTCCCGCCCAGCAAAGCATGGAAGCGGCGAGCGTAACACCAAGCAGAATGCGGTACGCTCCCTTTACGCGCTGCCGATTTCCTGCGCCGAAGTTATAGCTGATAATAGGCTGCACACCCTGTGTAAAGCCCCCGATAGGCACCACGATCAACTGCATGATGCTGCTTAAAATGACCATTGCACCCACATGCGCATCTCCGCCATAATGCTGAAGCCCCGAATTGACCACCACATTGATCAAGCTTTCCGTGGCTGCCATCACAAACGGAGAGCTGCCAAGCGCCAAGGTAGAAAGAATAATCTTGCAGTCAGGCTTCATATTTTGCAGCCGAATCCGCAAACCGCTCTTGGAAGAACACAAAAAACCGCAAACCCACAGCGCGCTGACCGCCTGTGAGATAACCGTCGCAAGCGCTGCGCCGCGCACACCCATGGAGAACACAAAAATAAAAACAGGATCCAGCGCAATGTTCAGGACTGCGCCGATAAGCACGGAAAGCATGGCTATACCGGTCTTGCCCTGCGCGGTAATAAACATATTCAGACCCGTGGCTAACTGAACAAAAACCGTACCGCACAAATAAATGGAAAGATAATCCGTTGCATAACCGACGGTATTTTCACTCGCGCCAAAAAGCATTAAAATATCCTTTTGAAACGGAAACATTGCCATCAGCAGCGCTGAAAACAACAGCAGCAGCGCAACGCCGTTACCCAATATTCTTTCTGCACGGGCTTTTTCCTGTTTGCCCAAAGCAATCGCCGCAAGCGGCGCGCCGCCTGCGCCCACAAAATTAGAAAAGGCCGCTATGATCGTGATCACCGGAAAGGTTACGCCCACGCCTGTAAGCGCCTGCTCCCCTATCCCCTCCATTCTGCCTATGTAGATCCGATCAATGATATTATACAGCACATTGATAAGCTGCGCCGCAATCATGGGCGCCGCCAAGCGAAAAATCAGGCCGGGCAGCTTAGCGCTGCCCATAGCCTCCGCTGAACCTTTGTTCCGTTCGATAGTTTTGTCATCCCCTTGCATAAACGGACGAATATTTTCTTTATCCGTTTTATTCCCGTTTTATAAATTGGGATCTTTAAGCTCCACGGTTACCTCCGAAGGCGCCAGCTCTACCGTTACATTGGGAACATGGGCATTGATCTTCGCCTCCAGCTTGACCTGATGAGTTCCCGCTTCCAAGCCCGCCAGATCCGCAATAACGAAAATATCCCTCTCCGAAACACCGGCTAATGTAAAATATTTTCCGCGAAGCACAACCGTTACCGTTTCTGTTTCCGAGGTATAGCCAAGCAGCGCATTTTGATATAACACCCTGATCTGATAGGAACGAAGCTCCGTTTTTTCAGCAATATCCAACCGAAGCTGCACATGCGTATCCCCCAAAACCGTAACGCCGTCCGGCACGCTCAGTTCAGCCTCCAACGCTTCGGCCGAATCGTCCAGCCCCGTCAGATCAACGGGCGCGATTACAAGCTGGCTGATCTCCGAAAGTGTCTGCGCTGTTCCGACGATCGTTACTGTATTGCGGGAAAGGGTTGCGCTGCGCAGCTCATATCCCTCTGCAAGCGCTTCCTTGCCAAGCAGCTTAGAGGCATATTCAATCGGCACTGTTTTTTTGGAAAGAATATTCATATCCACCAATACTGCTTCGGTATCGGCAGTAATGTTAGCGGCATTGATCGCCTGCCCATCCTGATTGACGAAGGTATAGGGCATACTGGCGCTGTAGCCGTCTGTCATTCGCGCAAGATCCACATTGACCTGCGCCTGCGTAATACGCGAAACATACTCCTGCGGGCCGCTGATGCTGATCGTTTTCGGCTGCACCTGCGCTTCATTCTGGTAAAGATTCTCCGGCAAAGAGCCGCTTGTGTTTAAGCGAACGGGAATGATCGCACTTGCAAGCTCGTCAATAACAATTTCCACATTCTGCGGCGAGTAATGCGCAACCGAAACATCGGCATTGTTGCAAACAACATTCACCGGAACCGTTTGCCTCCCCGTTGCGGTAACCCGCGAAAGATCAATATAGATCTGAATGCTGGAGGCGTTCACATTGCCCAATTCTTTATGCGGTATATTCAGCGTTACGCTCATACGCGGCAGCTTTACGCTTAAATCCTCCAGCGGAACCAAGCGCTGCCCCTGAAGCTCGGAAAGCCCGTTTACCGTGATGGGAAGATCGGAAAAGATCTTGCTCCGCACGGGATTGGTTTCATTGATTACATAGCTCCACAGCAAAATTGAAAACAGCAGCGCCAAAACTTTCAGCCAAAAATTATGCGAAACAGTTTCACCGAAGGTTCTATGCTTACGAACCGCCGTTTTAGCTTCGGAAATCTGTTCATTCTCCTTTTCCATCCGGCTCACCTCCCTGCTTATTGACATCTTCCTTTTCTGTTTTAAACAAGCTGCGCAGCAGCGTTTCTAATTTTTCGGCAGAACGCTTCACGGGCTTGGGCGCATACAGCTTTTCAAGCAGCTCGCGCAGAGAGCGGGAATCCACATAACGGTGGAGATTGCCATCCTGCGCATAAGAGATAACACCGGTTTCCTCCGAAACGATCAGCGAAACCGCGTCGGAACGCTCGCTCATGCCCAGCGCGGCACGGTGGCGAGTGCCCAGCTTACGATCAACATGGTTATTTTCCGAAAGCGGCAAAAAGCAGCCGGCGGAAACAATGCGCGTACCTTTAATGATTACGGCGCCGTCATGAAGCGGCGTTCCCGGTTCAAAGATATTTTCCAAAAGCATAGAGCTGATGCTGGCATCCAAAAGCGTACCGGTATGAATGATATCGGTCAGATCGGAATTCTGCTCAATAATAATCAGCGCGCCGACCTTTCTTTTTGAAAGGTTCTGCATCATACGAAGCATTTCCTCAATAATACGATTGGATTCCTCCATATCGCTCTTCTGCTTCCCTGAAAGATCGAAAAGCTTTCCGCGGCCGATCTGCTCCAACGCCCGCCGAAGCTCCGGCTGAAACAAAACCAGCACGATCAGCACGCCCCATTGCAGCAATGTGGACATCAGCCACGAAATCACAGAAAGCCGCAGCCATGAAGTAACTACCGCAACAGCCAATAAGATGCCAAGCCCTTTTAAAACCATATAAGCTCTGTTCTGGCGTGTAATTTTAAGCAGCATATACAGCAATACGGCAACTAAAATAATATCCAAAATATCCCATATCGTGATTTGAACGGTAAAGAGCGACACAATGGATTGCCATATATTTTGAAAAAACTCTGCCATAGCTGATCTCCTCTCAATAAGAGCTGCGTTTACAGACACCGCATAGAACGGCTTTATCTTATTTTAACACATTTACACAATGAACGGAAGAAAAGAATCATCTTTTTCACAGGAAAATTCCGTTATTCTTTTCTTGCCTTCAAAATTATTTTTCTTTTTTTCACGAAAGCATCTGAGCAGCATATGATATAACAGAAACAAACAAGGGAGGTATACCAATGAATAACCTTACATCCTGCAACTCCTGCAATGATTGCAGCTTTCTGTTCTTCTTACTGCTGTTGATTCTGCTTTTAGGATCTTCCGACTGCGGCTGCGGCCAAGATAACATGTTTATGTTTGTGCTGCTGATCGTCGTGCTCTTCTGCGGCTGCGGCCAAAACTCATCTTCCTGTAACTGCGGGTGCGGCTGCAACAACTAAAAAAGCAGAAAATAATCCTGCGCGGGCTTTGCCCGCGTTTTTTTTTTTTTACTTCCTTTCCGAAAACAGCAAAGTGCCGTTTATTTTAAAGCAATTCTTTTTTAGAAAAATCTTATGGATAAAAAATTATTGTTTTTCCAATTTTTCCGTATTTTCCAGATAAATCGAAACCTCTCCGCACCGGGGACAGATCGCTGCCTTTGGGGTACCGATGCGCCCTCCCCACCATTTGTTTTCATCATCGGTCAGCACTATTCCATAGGAAGCACCCTTAACCTTTATTCCGCAATTCTCCACCATAGGACTTTGGCACCTGACACATTTTCTCATTTATGTATTCCCTCCCATAACCACCGAAAGATCGCAACAACGCCCACGCCGTTTATTTTGCAGCAAGGAATTCCGACGGCAAATCGCCCTCTTTAAGCAGCCCCGGAAGCGCAAGCACCCTCTGCCTGCGGGTCTTGAGATAATCTCTTAAATCCTGCGCAGTCTCAACAGCCTGATCTACCAGCAGGCCTGCGCGCCCTGCTTCATCCGGCTCATGAAAATCGCTTCCTGCGCTGATAAGAAGATCGCCCTCCTTCTGCATCTGCAAAACACGATCAAAGCGATTATCCAAATTCAAATGCGCATTGAAAATTTCCACTCCGTGCATCAGGTGCGGATCCATAGGGCAATGATTCATTTCATACCTGCACGGATGCGCCTGAAACATCAAAATATCGTTAGCATTGCAAAAATCATACAGCTCGCGCTGCGAAATCGTTCCAAGCTCCGGTTCTGCTTTTTTAAGCTGCTCCGGAGTCAAGCCGAAAAGCAAAAAATCCGCGTATTTGGTTTTCTCTTCTCCATCTTCCTCCACCTGATGAATGACAATGACTTCCGCACCAAACAGCACCTTCAAACCTGCCTCGCGGCCTGCGCGCAGCGTGCGCTCATAATCCCTGAGAAAGCCCTGCACACGCGCCTCATGCTCGCTGCCGAATTGATCCCAATAGAAAGGAATGCAGTGATTGCTCAGCATAACCGCATCAAAGCCCGCTTTTTTATAAAGCTGCACCAGCTCCTCCGGAGAGACGTGCGAACACAGGCTCGCCGGACTTGTGTGCGTATGAGGATCCAGTTTCATCATTTTTTCCGCCATAATAACCTCCATTCCGCCGCTTTGCGGCGGCACAAAAAGCTTTGAAATTCCCCTGCATTTCCGAAGGAAACAAAAATAGGTTCTCATTTTAAGGAGAATTTGTGCGTGAAATAGGTTTGCTTCGGCATCAGCTAAACATATTTTTTCACGCTAACCACCATGCCTTAGTGAATTTGTTAAAAGTTCCAATGCCAAAAAATCTTCACAGTGCTTCCCGTTTAAAACAGTCCGTTATCGGAAATAAACACGGGCGGCTTTGCCCGTGTTTATAAAGCATATGCTTACCGTTTAATCTTCCTGCGCATAACGCTTTTGCGTTTTGCATTTCTCTTTTGCAGAATATTGATTACGATCAGCGCTATGATCGCAGCTACAATGAGCCCTAAAACCACGCACAGAATCGCAATCCACGGCCCCCCCTGCGAGCTGACCTGCCCGCCCTGCTGCGAAGAAGACGGCGTAGGTTCCTCCGTTTCAAACAGCGGAAGCGTTACAGTAGGCATCGTAGTCGTGCCTGCAACCGTGATCTCAACAGGCGCGGCTGCAAAAACGCGCTGCCCGCCGTTTCCGTCTGTCACCACAGCTCTGAAGGCTACGGTGCCTGAGGCCTCCATTGTGCGCTTCCATGTAAAGATTCGCTCCTGCCCCGGCTCCAAGCGCTGAATCGTGGCCACAACGGCGCCTGTATCGTCCACGATCTGAATATCCGCTGCCGCGGAATCAGAATCATTGATTACAGAAATATCAAAAGTAACCTCGCCTGCGGCCGGCATACTTGTGTGATCCGCATTGGCTTGAAGGGTAAGCTTAAGATCGTCGACAGAAGTCTCCAGCGAAACCTGAACGCCGTTAGAAACAGAAGTATATTCTCCGCCCTGCGGATTCAGCGCCGTAAGCGTATATTTGTAGGTTTTATCGTTTGTAACGATCACGGAGGTAACGCCTGTAACCGTTTCCCCCGGGTTGATCGTTTCCTGCTTATTGTTGATCGGCACATTTTTTTCATCTAAAATCGTTACATTTTTCAACGGAACATTTCCCGTATTCTGCACGGTATAGATCAAAGAGATTTCGCTGCCGTAGACCGCGCTGGGCTTCGGCCTTGCTACGAGACTGAACTCCACCTGCAGATCCTGAAGCAGCACACGCTGCTCGTCCAAGGTTTTCTCTCTGAGAGAGCCGCTGTGATCGGTATACTGAAGAGTCGGCTGAATAACCACCGTATCGTTCACGGTAACGGTTTCGGAATATGTCCATGTATTCTCACCCTCTTTGCAGCTGAGAATACCCTTTGTTCTGACAGAAGCGCTGATGCCCTGCGAGCCCAGCGTTTCATAGCTGATGCCCGGAACCACATTCAGATCGGTAATATCGCGGTTGCCCACATTTTTGATCTGATAAATAAACGTTACCTTTTTGCCCTGCGGAAGCACAGTCTCACTGGGCGTAACGGTAAACCGAATGTCGCTGAACGCATCCGCTTCTTTTGCTACGGTGAAATTATGCACCGCCCGTTTTTCAACATGGGTGATATTCTCCTCATCCCCGATCGGATACGCGTCATAGGAAGCAAAAATCCCAAGCTCCTCTCCAAGCAGCGAAACCGGAAGGGAAGCGTCAAAACTTTTGCTGTAGCTGTGTGTATCCGTAATTCCGGGATTTTGCTCCGTAAGCACCGCTTTGCCCACGCTGTCTGCTGACGGCCCGATATAAAGCGAAAGGTTTTTCATGCCCGTTCCATGCTGCGCCTGTGTAATTTGCACGGCGATGCTTACCTGCACGGTATCCGCGCCGTCCGCCACAGCAACGCTCTGCGGAGTTTCGCACGAAAAACTGAAATTCTGCTCCGCAAACGCTGTAATCCCGAACAGACCGACAAACAGCATACAAACGCAAAGCAGGCTGATGATTTTTTTCTTCATATATATCCTCCCTTGAAGGCATAGTTCAAATTCGCCAAAAGCCAATAATACTATTATATTGTAAGGGATTCCCGCCTCAATGTCAACCGTCCTCTGTTACAGCCTTGCGAACTTTCTTTTACAAATCGGTTGCAAAACGCGCACAATATATAAACACCTTGGGGCTTAACAATATAAAACCACACTGCAAACGGCAGCCCTGCGCTAACCCTCGGCGCAAAAAGCTTCCAGCGCAAGAAGATACGAGACCCAGCCGAAGCCGCAGATCTGCCCTTTGCACACCGGCGCAAGCACGCTGGTATGCCGAAATTCCTCGCGCGCGTGAATGTTGGACATATGCACCTCCACAACAGGAAGGCGAACGGCGGCGATAGCATCCCTAATCGCATAGCTGTAATGCGTGTAAGCGCCCGCGTTCAAAATAACGCCGTCATACCTATTGATTGCGCCATGCAAAAAATCGCAAAGCCCTCCCTCGCTGTTGGTCTGCTCAAAATCCAGCTCAACACCGCGGGCTTCCGCCTCTGCCCGAAGCGTTTCTTCGATCTGCGCCAGCATTTTACTGCCGTAGATCCCTACTTCGCGCGTTCCCGTCAGGTTCAGATTCGGACCGTTTAATACAAGCAACTTCATTTTCTTTCATCCCTTCTTTATTCTTCTTTTCCGAAAACGGCTTGCCAAACGTGCTTTTGCGCCGCCTTCAGCATCGCTTCCGTGTAAAAATATCCCCAATGCTCCTGCGCCAAAACGGCCTGATGCCATAACATTCCGAAGCCGCCCGCACACTTGCAGCCCGCCGCCTGCGCATCGCGGAGCAGCTTTGTCTGCGCCGGGTTATAAACGCAGTCGTAAACATATTCGCACCTCGCGGCCTGCTCCGCACTGATCGGGCTGCTGCCCTGAAGCGAAAGCATACCTATCGGCGTGGTATTCACGCACAGGAAATATGCCCCGCTTGCATGTTCTACATACGCGCCGTTTTCGGCCTGTACATACGCGGAAAGCTCGTGCAGCAGCCGCTCCGCATTCTCGGCCGTCCGATTTTGAATTTCCACATAAGCGCCTGCCTTCAGCAGCCGGTAGACGATCACGCGCGCCGCGCCGCCTGCGCCGCACACAAGCGCTCTCTTGCCCCTCAGTTCTTCCGCCGCAACAGGCAGAGAGCGCATAAAGCCTTCGCCGTCTGTATTTAGGCCGGAAAGACGGCCGTTTTTATTCACAATGGTATTCACCGCCCCCACAGCGGCAGCCTCTCCGGAGATTTCATCAAGAAACGGAATCACCGCCTGCTTATACGGAACCGTTACGTTACAGCCGCAATACTCTGCGCGGACGCGCTCCAGCCCCGCCGCCAAGCTTTCCGGCGGAAGCTCCAGCAAACCATACTCCGCTTCAGCCTCCGCCGCTTTAAACAGCGTATTATGGATCAACGGCGAATGCGAATAGCTCAATGTTTTTCCGATGAGTGCATATTGTTTTTTCATAGGTTTCCCCTTTCCGTTTCTGTTTATCAGGAATTCTCCTCCGCCGCAATTCCCCGCAGTCGCAGCTGCTGCGCCAAACGGCTCCTCTCCGCCGGAGAATCGCAGTGCAGGCACAGCAGCTCGCCGTGAAATTCCATGCCGGCAATGCAGTCGCCCGCCTCGGAAAGCAGCAGCTCCGCCGCAAGCCGCCGACTGCCCCGCACGCGCAGCGTATAGCCTTTTTCCGGAAATATCCCGAAATTATCGCGCTTAAAGGAGGCTCTGATCTCCCTTGTGCCGCAAAATTCGTTTCCCATCGCAGCGGTATCCCGTTTTCGCAGCATTTCCCGCCAGTAGGAAAGCGTGCCTTCAAACGCATCAAGCTGCTCCAGTA
>JAHAAN010000050.1 GCA_018376855.1 Clostridiales bacterium
CTGTTTGGTGCGGTGAAGAGTAGAAGATTTTGAGTAAAAAAGATTTTAACGACAGAATCGGACAAGCAAAAAAGTCTGCCGCTGTACAACAGCACAAGTAGGGCGGAAAACCCAAGCGCAAAGCGCTTGGGTTCTAAAGAAGCGTTTGCATGCTTCTTCTATTGTTTTTGATTGCGGCCACTATATCGCGTCAAACGATCACCTTTCGCCGACCGTTTAAACAAGACAGTGGCTTTTTTCAAAATAGCTTTCCTCTACATTCTCACCATTCGCTGAATCAGTTCAAAGCCGTTTTCTTCTACAACGCCGGTGGCCTCGGCATTTTTTTCGCAGAATACGCCGCTGCACGGATGCGGCTGCTTCATGCCGGTTTTGTAGATCAAATACGGCACAGGCGCATTGCTGTGCTTGCGCGTTGTCAGTGGGGTTGGATGATCGGGCGTTACCAGCACGCCGAATTCTCCCTGTTCCTTTAAGTAGGAAAGCACGGGACCCAGCACCAGCTCGTCGATTTTTTCAATAGCTTGGATCTTCCCTTCGACCTCATGGCGGTGGCCGCACTCATCCGGCGCTTCCAAATGGAGGTAAACCAAATCATACCCATCCTTAAAAGCCGTAACGGCCGCTTCGGCTTTGCCGGAAAAGTTTGTGTCCAGATTTCCTGTTGCGCCCGCAACCTCATAGATCTTCATGCCTGTCAGATTCGCCATACCTTTAAGCAAATCAACAGCGGTAATCATAGCGCCGCGCAGCCCGTGGCGCTCCGTAAACGGCTTCATACCGGGCTTTGTTCCCTGCCCCCAGAGCCAAATGGAGTTCGCGGGGCGAAGGCCGCGCGCACGGCGTGCCTCATTAACAGGATGATGGTTTAAAATATCAAACGAGCGGCGCATCATATCCGCAAGAAGGGCGCTGTAGTCTCCTGCCGGCAAATATTCCGTAATCTTTTGCGTGGTAATATTGTGCGGCGGCGTTAAGGTCATGGCGATATGCTCGGCAGCATGATGCAAAATCAGGCAATGGCGATAGCTAAAGCCGGGATAAAATTGCAGCGCATCATTGGAAAACACGTCCGAAACGGCCTCAATCAGCTTAGCCGCTTCTTCGGTAGTGATCTCGTCGGCACTGTAATCCACCATGGTCTTTTGTTCGTAAGGCTCTTCTTCACTGAGCGTAACAAGATTGCAGCGCAGCGCAGCGTCGTCATCCGCCATCTGAATGCCCAGCGCCGCCGCTTCCAGCGGGGAACGCCCCGTCAGGTACAGCCGAGGGTCAAACCCAAGCACGCTCATATTCCCCGTATCGCTGCCGCCGATGCAGCCCGGCGGCGTAGGGTGCTGCATTCCAACCTCCCCGATTTCGGCAAGCGCTTCCATATTAGGCTTATGCGCGCATTCCATAGGTGTTTTACCGTCAAGCTCCGGCACCGGCAGATCTGCCATGCCGTCGCAAAGCAGTACAAGATATTTCATAAAAGTCACCCTTTCTTTCAGAAGCTCTTATTATAATATAGAATTATAGCACAGATCATTTTTTTTGTATACTGAGCATACAGAACCCAACCGAACAAAAAATGTTTAATTTTGTGCACGTTTTTCATAGAATTGTGCATTGAAAAGTATTGTTTATCTTGATATACTTAATAAAATAGCGTAGTATTATAAGAACCATACGCTTCCAAAAAGAAAGGGGATCACTATGAGACTGAAAAAGCTTTTTACGACCGCTGTCTGTCTGCTGCTGGCGCTTTGTCTGCTTGCCGGCTGCGCTGAACAGCAAACAGACGCTTCTGCATCTCCGTCGGAAAATCCGACGACTACGGACGGAACTACTTTCACCGCTACGGACGCGCCAACCTCCACGGCTACAACCGAACCGGGAGAAACCGTTACTCCGTCGCCTTCACCGACAGAAACCGTTGTGCCGGATCCTTCCAAAGTAACGCTGATGATCGAAGATTTCAACAGCGTCACCAACGTGCAGGAGGCTCTGGATCCTATGGATCTGAGTACATACAAAATCGTTGCGCCGGAATATTCCTTTGAGGCGGAATTTGCGCAGGAGGGCGTTGCGTTTGTCAATACGCTTGACGCTGCCTCGTGGTGCCAGGCATTTCAAATCAGAGGGATCCGTTTGAACGTTTTTAAAGACGCCAAAAGCGAATATTATCTGCGCATGTGGGTCGCCACACCGGATGACACCGGCATAAGCATTACCATTGAGCTTAACGACGGAAGCCGCCGCAGCTTTATTGATGCGACAAAAGCTATCGTAACGGGCAAAAACGGAAAAACCGTCTCCTGCGCAACGGGAAACGCTTCTTCCGATGCGGGCGAGAATTCTTCCGTCAACATTCCGGAGGGCTTTGCCGGATATGTAGCCTTCCCGCTCAGCGCGCTCAAGGCATGGAACAACAGTTCCGCGCTTTCGGATCTTTCTGCAGTATCCTACTTAAAGCTGGATATTCGCCCGGCAGTTGCTTCTTCCGGCGACCGTTATGCGCTTGACGCGCTTTGCATTACCGACAGCGCTTTCGCTGAAACCGTGCAGAGCAGCGGCGGAAATGACGACGATCAAAAACCGACCTTTAACAATAAAAACGAGGAGCTCGATTATATGATCGCTCAGGCATTAAAAAAAGAAGCCACCTTCCAATATTGCCCTGAATATGACCCCGTTGGCTATCCCAACATTAAAGCCATTTGGATCGACGGCGTGAATTTAGGCTCTAAGGCCACAAAGGTATTTGCTTATATCGGGTTCCCTTCAGGTGCAAGCAAGAATAATAAGGTTCCGGCGGTGGTATTACAGCACGGCGGTGGCGGATATGCCTATCCCAGTTGGGTCAAGATGTGGAACGACAAAGGCTATGCTGCGATTGCTATCGGCAATACCGGCTACTATCCTGCAAAAGAAGGCATAACTGATTTTTACAGCGCATCCAGCTGGACGCGCAGCCTCACTCGCGAGATGCGGGAAAAGGATTCCCGCGTTCTCCCGCCGGATAACGACGGAATGGGCTCTTCCACCGGCGCGGTAAATCGCATGTGGATGTATCATGCGGTGGCGCAGACGGCCATCGCAAACAGCCTGCTGCGGGCAGACGAGCGCGTTAATCCGGATCAGATCGGTATTACCGGCATTTCATGGGGCGGCGTCATTACTTCCATTGCTATCGGCTATGACGCACGTTTTGCGTTTGCTGTGCCTGTGTATGGCAGCGGTTATTTGTATGAGGCTCTTTCATGGATGAAGAATAACTTCAATTCTGCCGGAACGAAAGAGCTGTGGGACGCTTCCTTGAAGCTCAAGACCGTAAAAATGCCGGTGCTTTGGCTGTGCTGGACAAACGACAACTGCTTCTCCATCAACTCTAACGACAAATCCTTTGCGGACACGGAAAACGGCGTGCTTTCCATGATTATGAACATGGGACACGGGCATATGGAGGGCTGGAATCAGCCGGAAATCTACCGCTTTGCCGATTCCGTTGTGAAAAACGGCCAGCCGCTTACCACATGCGCAACGCAGCCGCAGGCAGCCAACAAGATCTCCTTTACGGTCAACAAGCCCTCCGATGCAGCCGCCGTAACGGCAAGAGTGTGCTATATTAAAGAAAAGATGACCTATTCGCCTAACGGACTGCTGCACATTCAGGGGCAGGATACGATCGATCAGGAATGGTATTTTGTAAACTGCACCGTAGACGGAAATAAAATTTCAGCTACGATCCCCTCTGATGCTTACAGCTATTATGTGGAAATCACCACGCAGGTAGCCTCAACCAAATATGTTACAACCTCAAGGTTTATCGACATCAAAAAATAAGAGCTGAAAAGTTAAAAAGCTGCAGATCCTCCGATCCATAAACAGGAAAGCATATGGTAACACAAAAACAAGGAGGAATTTACAGTGAAAAAAGTAATTGTTGCAGCGCTTATAATCGCAGTTATCAGTCTGATGGGCATAGCAGCGTTTGCTGCTGAAACCGTTATCACCGGGTTTGACGCTTCCGATATCGACGCTTTTATGCAACAGGTGGATCTATCAAGCTTCAATGTTCCGGTGTCTGCCTTGTCCAAGGTCTCGCGCGGCGTGAAGGTAGAATGCCCCGAAGGCGCTTACGCGCAGAACTTCCGCATTATCGATTCCGAAACGCTTACGGCGTTTAAAGCCTTTATTAGCGGCTCCAACGAATATCTGCGAATCTATGTGGATAATCAGGCGCCGAATGCGATCGGACTGTACGTTGCGCCGTATGACGCCGACGGAAAAGCCATTTTCTTTGATTGCCGCAAAGCTGTTTTGATCGGAACGGACGGCAGCAAGCCCAAAATTGAAACCGGAGACGGCGGCGGAGCAGGCGCCAATACCAGCCTTATGATTCCAAGCGGGTTTAAAGGCTATGCCGTTTTTGCCCTTGCAGATTTAAATTTGCAGGATTCCGGCTTCGATGCTTCCAAAACGCTGCATCATCTTGAGATTGATGTTCGCAATGCGCAGGGCGGTTCATACATTCTCGGCAAGCTGATGGCCGTCGATTCTGCATCGGCTCCGGCGGAGGATCCTTCCTCTACGGCTGACGTTTCTACACTCGCCTATGCTGCATCGGCAGTTTTGGCTTGCGGCGCGTTGATGCTTCAAAAGAAAAAATAATTTTAACTTCTTTCGTGTTTTTCTTCTATAAAAATAAGACGTTCTGTTAAAGAACGTCTTATTTTTATATTCTAAAGAGTGCCGTAAACAAAAGAAACAACGATTGATAGTTACAAACGCGCATGCCAAAAGCGACTACTCCAAAAGCATATGGAGGCTTTTATTTGATAGCCTGCCTTAAAACGACAATCGCACGGTTACGGCAATGCATCACATCATACGATCTTCACGCCAAGCAGCAGCGCCAGCCCTGCCGCCTGCTCCGCCGTTACACGAACGCCGCGAAGCTCCGAATAGGTGTCCGAAACCGTGATTCCTTCAATGTCGCAGCCGGATAGATCCACGCCGTTTAAAAGCGTCTGAAAAAAGTCCGTGCGGCGAAATATCGTGTTTTCCGCCCGAAAGCCCTTCAGGCGCGAGTGTGAAAACGAGTTCTCCGCACAGTTACAGCCGCAAAGCATACAGTTTTCCCACCGTACATAGGAAAAATTCGCAAAAGGCATCACGCAATCCGTAAGGGTACAGGCTTTTACTATGCTCTCCTTGAAATTTGCGCCGCTGCCCTTGCAGCCGCAAAGCACGGTGTTTTGCCAATAGCTTTCGGAAAAATCGCAGCCCGAAAAATCACAGCTGTCAAATTTGCAGAGTGAAAAATCCGCATGCACAAATACGCAGCGTTCAAAGCGGCAGTGTATAAACTGCACGGAAGAAAACTGTATATCCGAAAAATCCTCATGCGCAAGCGTCTCATTTTCATAAATAAGATCGCAAATGGAGTCGCCGTCCGCACGGGCCGCAAACAAAGCCTCTTTCAGCATGATAACCTCTGGAAATTCTCTTATTTTTAATGTTATTATACAATGATTCGGCAAAAAAGTCTGCGATATTTTTATTACGCGGCTATTTTATATAACGCCGTCAGCATTATAGCGTACAAAATAAAGGATTAACCAGCGGTTGTAAATATTGCTACGCTTGATTGCTTGCATGGCATAGGCCGCGGCGTTTTAATTAAGATAAAATATGAAAGGAGCTTATCACGGTGATCTCAAAATCAATATGCTGAAATTTCTAAATGAAATCCTTCTGTTTTTTCCGTTTGGAAAGCCTTCTCTGCACCAGCTTTACAAGCTCCACGATCGGAATCACCGCAAAGGCAAGCGCAAGCGCCACAGCGTATTCGGCAAGACTGATATGCTCGAACCCAAACGCATCGGAAACACCGGGCAAATAGATCACCGCGACCGTGAGCAAGAGGCTTACGATCATTGCGCCCCAAAGGAACTTATTGTGGGATTTCATGGAGAACACACTGCCTCGTTGGCTCCGCATATTAAAGCTATGAAAGATTTCCGCCATGCTCATCGTCAAAAACGCCATCGTCATGCCGTCAGCGCTGTTCGTGATCTCCCATACGCCCGATTCCATATAATGCCCGATAAAATAAGCTCCAAGCGTGAGGATTGTAACCATCACACCCTGATAAAGCACGTCAACGCCCAACCCGCCTGCAAAAATTCCCGCCTTGGAGGATCTCGGCCGGCGTTTCATAATGTCGGCTTCGCCTTTCTCCATGCCCAGACCGATCGCAGGGAAGCAATCCGTAATCAAATTGATCCACAGCAAATGCACCGGCTCCAAGATCGTAAACCCTAAAAGCGTTGCAAAAAAGATACTCAAAACCTCGCTCATGTTGCTTGCAAGCAGGAACTGAATCGCCTTGCGGATATTATCATAAATGCGGCGTCCTTCCTCCACAGCGTTGACAATCGTAGCAAAGTTATCGTCTGCAAGCACCATATCGGCCACGTTTTTCGTTACATCCGTGCCGGTAATTCCCATACCTACGCCAATATCCGCACTCTTAATGCTCGGCGCGTCGTTTACGCCGTCGCCCGTCATGGCTGTAACGGCGCCGCTTGCTTTCCACGCATTCACGATGCGAACCTTATGCTCCGGCTGAACGCGCGCATAAACGCTGTATTCCCCAACCGTTTTGGCAAAGGTTTCGTCATCGATTTCATTTAACTCCGCGCCCGTGATCGCCTTTTGCCCTTCTTGAAGGATGCCCAGCTGCGATGCGATCGCCACCGCCGTATCGCGGTGATCGCCCGTAATCATAATCGGCCGGATCCCCGCGCCGGCGCATTCCTCAATGGCCGCTTTGACCTCAGGCCGAACAGGGTCGATCATTCCCACAAGGCCGATAAACGTCAGCTCCTGCTCCAGCTCTGCCGGCTCGCTGCTTTGCGGCTGAGCCTCCCACGCACGCAGCGTCGCGGAAAGCACGCGCAGCGCCCGGTTTGCCATGCGTGTGTTTTCAGCCAAAATCTGCTCTCGCTGCGCTTCCGTCATGGGCACGCTTCGGCCATGCTCCCAATAATGCGTACAGCGCTTAAGCACCTCGTCCGGCGCGCCCTTGGTGTACTGCACAAAACCGTTTTCCGTTTTATGAACCGTAGACATCATCTTTCTCATACTGTCAAACGGCGCTTCAGCCGCTCTCAGATTTGCCTGCGCCAATTCGTTCTGCTTCTGCCCCAGCTCTGTAGCATAATTGACCAACGCGCATTCGGTAGGCTCTCCCACCGCTTCCCCGTCCTCGCCGGGCTTAGCGTCGCTGCAAAGCGTCATGGCCTGAGCCAGCAAAAGCTCATCGTCCGCGTAATGCTCCACCACCGTCATCTTATTCTGCGTCAGTGTTCCGGTCTTATCGCTGCAAATGATCTGCGTGCAGCCTAGCGTTTCCACTGCCGAAAGCCTACGAATGACCGCATTGCGGCGCGACATATTCGTAACGCCCATGGAAAGCACGATCGTAACCACAGCGGACAGCCCCTCCGGAATCGCCGCAACAGCCAAGCTGACCGCAATCATAAAGGTATTGAGCATATGGCCGAAGGTAAAATTGCCATCCTTCAGAATGCTGAACACAAATACAAACAGGCAGATTCCCAGCACCGCCCATGTCAGCACCTTGCTCAGCTGCGCAAGCTTACGCTGAAGAGGCGTTTGCTCATCCTGCGCCTGTGTAAGCGCATCGGCAATCTTGCCCATTTCAGTGTCCATACCCGTTGCGGTAATCACAGCCTTCCCGCGCCCGTAAACCACCGTGCTTCCCATATAGACCATATTTTTTCTGTCGCCCAACGGAACGTCCTTGGAATCCCCCAAACGAAGCATATCCACAAATTTATTGACCGGAACGCTCTCGCCGGTAAGCGCCGCTTCTTCGATCTTCAGACTAGCACTCTCTAAGATGCGCCCGTCCGCCGGAACCGCATCGCCCGCCTCCAGCAGCACGATATCGCCTGCAACAAGCTCCTCGCTCCTGACTGTGCAAACCGCCCCGTCTCGAAGCACCTTGCTCGTTGCCGCCGCCATTTGCTGCAGCGCCTCTATCGCCTTTTCCGCCTTATTTTCCTGATACACGCCCAAGATTGCATTGATAATCACCACCGCCATAATAATGATTACATCCGCAAAGCTTTCATGCGCATAAATTGCCGTAATGGCGGAAATAATCGCCGCTACAATAAGAATAATTGTCATTGGATCCTTAAGCTGCCCAAAGAAGCGGGCAGCAAGCGAAACCTTTTTTGCCTCCTTAAGCTTATTCGGTCCGTTTGCCTGAAGCCGCTCAGCCGCCTGAACACCGCTTAACCCCTGTTCGCTGCTTTCAACTTCCTTCAATACCGACTCTGTTTCCTCACAATAATATTTCATTTTAATCTCCGTTCCGCTGCCATAGCAGCAAAATTATTATTCACAACAGGATTAAAAAAAACTCATGCGGCCGTTTAAAGCACACATGAGTCTTGTTCTTTCATTCAAGCCAGACGCCCCAAAGGGCGCCATGCTGTTGACTTGAAACGTACAAATCATCTTGTACGCAAACTACTCCCCCATGGAAAGTATTTTTAATTTTCTGCCGCGCAGCAGTTACTTTTTTATATTATATCACACCGCAGAAAAAAATCAATCATTATTTTTTCCCTGCACATCGCGTTCAAAGCTCCAAAGCGCGCTTCCCTTGCAGCGTCCTTTGCAGTACATACGGTATAATGCCCAGCTGATCAACCGATTCGGAAGCAGCCTTCCCGCAAAACAAAGCAATTTATATTCCCACCCTACCACGATTCGCGGCGGCGGATTCCTTCTTTTCAGCGCTTTTGCCACCGCTCTTGCCACCGTAACCGGTTCCTTCCCGTTCAGCTCGCTCTTCACCATAGAATGGACTGCGCGGCAGAACGTATCGCGGTACGCTTCATTTTCCACCGTGCGCTTGGTATAGCCGCGGCTGCCCGTAAAAGCCGTGCGCGTATCTCCCGGAAGCACCGTGCAGCAGCGAATGCCAAAGGGGCGCACCTCATTGCGCAGCGCCCCGCAAAGCCCTTCCAGCGCAAACTTGGAAACGCTGTACATTCCCTGATAGGGGATCGCATAAACTGCCGCCACACTGCTGATCAATATAATCTTACCACGGCGCTGATTCCGCATAACAGGCAGCACCAAAGCCAGCATCCGCTGCACGGCGTACAGATTCACCCGCAGCTGCGCTTCCAGCTCCTCCACAGAGGTGTCTTCCACCGCACCGGCAATGCCCGTGCCTGCACAGCACACAAGCGCATCTATCGTTTCCGCATACGAACGCATATATTCCACGGCTTCCGCGCAAAGCGCATCGCTTGTTACATCGCAATGCACCTCATGCAACAAACCGTTCCCAATCCTGCGCTCATTCCCCGTGGAAAAACGCCTCGCCAAGGCAAACACTTGATTCCCCTGCCCTGCAAGCAGCTCCGCACACGCCTTACCGATTCCGGAGCTTGCGCCCGTAATCAGAATGTTCATAGGTTTTTCTCCGCAATCTGAATTTCAAAGCGGTTCCACGGCTGTTCCGTCTGCGGATAGCAAACAAACACTCTGCGATCCTTAAGCGTAGGATGCATCAGTGTAAGCTTTACTGCCCAAAGCACAAGCTGCTGCCCCTTTTTATTCACACTCATTCCATAGCGCTGATCGCCCCAAAGCGGGCAACCAAGGCTTACCATCTGCACACGGATCTGATGTGAACGCCCCGTTTGAAGCTGCACCTGCACCAATGAAAGCACACCATCCTTCGGATCGTCGATCGTTTGCAGCACTTTATAATCCAGCTGTGCGTGCTTCGCGCCCTCTGTGGTCTGCGGCACTACGGAAACCGTGTTGGTTTCCGTGTTTTTAAGCAAATAGCTTTCCACACGCCCTTCCTTGCGTGCCGGAACACCGCGAACCACAGCATAATAGGTTCGCTGCATGTCATGCGTGCGCACTTGCTGGCTTAACCGCGCAGCGCTTTTGGAATTGCGCGCGAACACAACAATGCCGCCTGCCGGACGGTCCAGCCGATGCACCAGCCCGATAAACACCTCGCCGGGCTTGTTGTATTTTTCCTTGACATACTGCTTCACCATCGAAAGCAGATCCTGATCCCCGCTTTTATCGCTCTGCACAGGAACATTGCATGGCTTTGCCACCACAATGATGTGATTATCCTCATAAAGTACGTTCAGCATTTTTTCACCCTTTCCGCGCTTCCCACCGCCCGGACGCGCCGCACGGCAGGAACACCCCGCCTTTTGTTACGGGAAGCGCAACCTCCGCAGCTTCCGCATATCCGCTGCAGCGAGCCACAACGTTTTTTTTCAATATATTCTGAATAACAAGCGGCTGCAAGCCCGTGGTGTAGGAATTGATCAGCACAAATAACGGCTGATCGGAAAGCACCTGCGCGCAAAGCTGCACAAACGCAAACAGCTCATTTTCCAGCTTCCAGATCTCGCCGCCGGGGCCGCGCCCATAGCTTGGCGGGTCCATAATAATCGCATCATAACGGTTCCCGCGGCGGATCTCACGCTGCACAAACTTTTGGCAGTCATCCACAATCCACCGCACCGGTCGGTCGGCTAACCCGCTGAGCGCAAGGTTTTCCTTGCCCTGCGCCACCATATTTTTAGCGGCGTCCACATGGCACACTTTCGCCCCTACGGCAGCGCACGCCACAGTCGCGGCGCCGGTATAGCCAAACAGGTTCAGCACCGATATTTCCCGCCCCGCTCCGCGAATCTTATCCATCATCCACGCCCAATTCACGGCCTGCTCCGGAAAAATGCCCGTGTGCTTAAAGCCCATAGGCCGAACCAGAAGCGTAAGCTCCCGCCAGTGCAGATGCCAGCTTTCGGGAATAGAACGGCAGTATTCCCACGCTCCGCCGCCCTTATCGGAGCGACTGTATTTCGCATCAATCCGCCGCGGCTTTTCCGCATACGGCCAAATGACCTGCGGATCCGGTCGGAGCAGATACACCTGCCCCCAACGCTCATACTTCATGCCCTCGCCGGTATCGATCACTTCATATTCCTGCCAGTCGTCGGCTATATACATGCTCGAATCCTTCCTGCCTTACAGCTTCTTCAGCGCAATTTTACACACAAGGCCGTTGATGTCCCATTCCTTGCCGCCGCACGCCGCAAACGCAAGCTCGTCTGCAAGAACGCTGCGGCAGATCTCATTGCTTGCCGCCTCCAGCGCCTGTCGCAGCTGCGGATCGGCCTCCAAGGCAACCGAAATATGATCCGTTACCTCAAACCCGCTTTCCTTACGCATCGTTTGGATTTTGCTGATGATCTCCCGCACATACCCCTCGCAGATCAGCTGCTCTGTCAGATTTACATCCAGCACCACCGTCATGCCGCCGTCGCTCTGCGTTACATAGCCTTCGCGGTTCTTGGTGGAAACAAGCAGGTCATTCCGCGTCAGCGTTACGGCGCTGCCGTCAATTTCGGTGGTAAACTCGCCCTTTTCTTCAATAGCCGCCATCACGGCGTTGCCGTCCGCCGTGCTCAAAAATTGGCCGATCTTTCCTAACAGCTTGCCGTATTTCGGGCCGAGCGTACGCATCTGCGGCTTAAGAACATAATCCGTAAAGCCCTTCGCCTCCGCCATAATCTCTACTTCCTTCAGGTTCAGCTCATCCTCGATCAGCTCAATAAATTCCTGCGGAAGCAGATGCGCGCTTTGAATATACATCTTAGAAAGCGGCTGGCGGTTTTTCACATTAACCGCAGCGCGCGCGGCGCGCCCCAGCACCACTGCATGCAGCAGCAGCTCCATGTTTTCCTCAATATCCGCATGGATATATTCCTCACACGCAGCGGGAAAATCGCACAGATGCACGCTCTCGGGTGCGGAAGGATCAAGCTCGTGCACCAAATTAAGATAAATCTCCTCCGCCATAAACGGAATAAACGGCGCCGAAAGCTTGGCAAACGTTGTTAAAACCGTGTAAAGCGTCATATAGGCGTTGATCTTATCCTGCGTCATCTCGCTGCCCCAATAGCGCTCGCGCCCGCGGCGCACATACCAGTTGCTCAGCTCATCCACAAACTCCTGCATCGCGCGCGCCGGCTCCGTAATCATATACTGCGCAAGACTCTCATCCACTGTTTTAACAAGGGAATTGAGCTTGGAAAGAATCCATCTGTCCATTAACGGAAGCTTATCGTATTCCAGCTTATGCTCTAACGGATTAAAATTATCAATATTAGCATAGAGCACATAGAACGCATAGGTGTTCCACAGCGTACCCATAAATTTACGCTGCGCCTCGCCCACGGCTTCGGCATAAAAGCGCGAAGGCAGCCACGGAGCGCTTCCCGTGTAGAAATACCAGCGAACGGCGTCCGCACCCTGATGATCCAGCACCGACCACGGATCCACCACATTACCCTTATGCTTGCTCATCTTAATGCCGTCTTTATCGTTGACATGCCCCAGCACGATGCAATTTTTAAACGCAGGCTCTTCAAAGAGCAGCGTGGAAATCGCAAGAAGCGAATAGAACCAACCGCGTGTTTGATCGATCGCTTCGCTGATAAAATCAGCCGGATAATTCTTTTTAAACAGCTCCTCGTTTTCAAAGGGATAATGCCACTGCGCAAACGGCATGGAGCCGGAATCGAACCAGCAGTCGATCACCTCCGGCGCGCGGTGCATCACGCCCCCGCAATGCTCGCACTTCATCGTCAGCGGATCGAGAGCTCGCGCGAAAGCGCCCAATCCATCACGTTTTCAAGGAAGTTCCCCATGCGTCCCTCCTTGATGTTCTCCGGGATCCAGTTGATCTTCCGGTTGTTTTCAACCAAGCGATCCTTCACTGCCGACATACGGATAAACCAAGTGCTTCTTGCATAGTAAATCAACGGCGTATCGCAGCGCCAGCAATAGGGATAGCTGTGCGTAAATTCAAGTTCCCTGAAAAGCAGCCCGCGTTCCTTTAAATCCGCAATAATCGGGCGGTCAGCCTCTTTTACAAAAAGCCCGGCAAATTTGCCTGTCTGCGCAGTCATGTGCCCCTGCGCGTCCACCATTTGAATAAAAGGCAGATTATTATCACGCCCCACACGCGCATCGTCCTCACCAAAGGCGGGCGCGATATGCACAATGCCGGAACCAGAATCAAGCGTAACATAGCCGTCGGCCACCACATACCACGCCTTCTTCTTTTCGCCGGCGGCAAAATCAAACAGCGGCTCGTATTCCATGCCGCACAGCTCGCTGCCCAAACAGGTTTTCTTCACTGCAGCGCCCTCGCCTAAAACCCCCAACAGCGCCTCCGCCAGAATATAGGTTCTGCCCTCATATTCGGCATACACATACTGCTCCTTGCCGTTTACGCACAGCGCCACGTTGCTCGGAAGCGTCCACGGCGTAGTTGTCCATGCAAGAAGGTAGGTATTCTCCTCTCCCTTCACACGGAAAGAAACGAACACTGAGGTTTCCTTTACATCCTTATAGCCCTGCGCTACCTCATGAGAGGAAAGAGCCGTTCCGCAGCGCGGGCAATAGGGAACGATCTTATGCCCCTTATAAAGCAGCTTCTTCTCGTTGATTTTTTTCAGCGCCCACCACTCTGATTCGATATAATTATCCTCATAGGTGATATACGGATGCTCCATATCCACCCAATAGCCTACCGCGTCGCTCATCTTCTCCCACTCGGAGGTATATTTCCAAACGCTCTCCTTGCACTTGGCAATAAACGGCTCGATCCCATACTGCTCGATCTGCGGCTTTCCGTTGATGCCGAGCAGCTTCTCCACTTCCAGCTCCACAGGCAGCCCGTGCGTATCCCAGCCTGCCTTGCGCTCGATATGGCAGCCCTTCATGATCCTATAGCGCGGAATCAAATCCTTCATCACGCGCGTAAGGATATGCCCGATATGGGGCTTTCCGTTCGCCGTAGGAGGACCGTCGTAAAAAGCAAAGCTCTCCCCGCCCTCGTTTTTTTCCGACGTTTTGCGAAAAACCTCATGCTCCTTCCAATATGCTGCGATCTCACGCTCGCGCTCCACAAAATTCAGGTTTGTTTCCACCTTTTTGTGCATATTTTCTTCATCCTTTCTTTTTAGCACGGAAAGCCTCTTTTTAAACCCTGCTTCAAATAAAAAGCTCCGCAGTCCTTACAGGAATGCAGAGCATAAAACCACCCATAAGCGCACAAATATATGCGTGCGGAATGTAACGGTTCGCCGCCGTCCCCGGTTACTGAAGTTCACCGAAGCCTCCTCCGGGGTGATCCCTGCCGCGCTGCCTCCGCGCCGCTCTTTCAGCATAAAAGCGGCTCTCTGTAGCGTGCCCTGCGCGCCGGCTGTCCCCGTCATCAAGTGTAAATGTATTATAAAAGCTTTTTTGTCATTTGTAAAGTTTTTTCTTATGGGCAGCGCTGCTTAACCGCCTAGATACGCGCTCTTGACCGCTTCGTTTTCGGATATCTCGGCTGCCGTGCCGCTGATCTTCACTCTGCCCGTCTCCAGCACATACGCTCTGTCCGCAATCTCCAAGGCTTTCTTCGCATTCTGCTCCACCAGCAGCACCGTTACACCGCTCTGCTTCACGGAAAGGATCAGCTCAAACACTTCGTTGACCAAAAGCGGCGAAAGCCCCATGGTAGGCTCATCTAACAGCAGCATCTCCGGCTTGCTCATCAGCGCCCTGCCGATAGCAAGCATCTGCTGCTCGCCGCCGCTGAGCGTTCCCGCCAGCTGCTTCCGGCGTTCCTTTAACCGCGGGAGCCGCTCGAAGATGCCGGATAGATCCGCCTGTATTCCTGAACGATCCCGGCGGATATATGCCCCCATCTCCAGATTTTCCTGCACGGTCATTTCCGCAAACACGCGCCGCCCCTCCGGAACCTGCGCCAGCCCCAGCCGCGGAATCCGGTTCGCCTCCATGCCCGTAATATTCTTCCCCTTAAATGCGATCGTACCCTCTTTGGGGCGCAGCAGACCGCTGATCGTATGCATGATCGTTGTCTTGCCCGCGCCGTTGGCGCCGATCAGCGTTACGATCTCACCCTTATCAACGGAAAATTCAACGCCCTTGATCGCATGAATCGCGCCGTAAAAAACGTGGAGGTTTTCCACTTTCAGCATTTCCATGATCGTTTCATTCCTTTCCCGCCGTCTATGCGCCCAAATATGCCGCAACCACCTGCGGATTGTTCTGTATCTCCTCCGGCGTGCCCACCGCGATCACCTTTCCGTAATCCAGCACAAAAATACGCTGGCAAATGCCCATCACAAAATTCATGTCGTGCTCGATCAGCAACACGGAAATTCGGAAATTTTCCTTAACCGTGCGGATCGTCTGCATCAGCTCCATCGTTTCCGTGGGGTTCATGCCAGCCGCCGGCTCATCCAAAAGCAGCACGCTCGGTTCCATCGCCAGCGCGCGCGTGATCTCCAGCTTTCTTTGCTTGCCGTAAGGCAGATTGCGCGCCAAATCATGCGCGTTCTCAGCCAAATCAAACACGCCCAGCAGCTCCATCGCACGCTCCGTTACGCGCTTTTCTTCCTTCCAATACGACGGCAACCGCAACATGGCGGAAAACACGGAATACTTCATTTGGTTATTCATGGCCAGCTTAACGTTGTCAAGCACCGTCATATCTGAAAACAGACGGATATTCTGAAACGTGCGCGCAATGCCGTGGCGCGCAACCTGAT
Organism: Clostridiales bacterium; assembly: GCA_018376855.1. Classification (GTDB taxonomy): domain Bacteria; phylum Bacillota; class Clostridia; order Christensenellales; family QALW01; genus JAHAAN01. Next base: position 15,705 of record JAHAAN010000050.1, read on the forward strand.
AGGTTTTCTCCCCCGCCGTTGCTTTTCCCATCAGCTCAATGCTTCCGCTTGTGGGAATATATACGTTTGTCAGCAAATTAAACACGGTCGTTTTTCCTGCTCCGTTAGGCCCGATCAGCCCGACAATTTCATCGTCGCCGACATCCATCGTAACGTCCTCCACCGCGTGAAGTCCGCCGAAAACGACGCCAAGCCCCTCTGTGCGAAGTCTTCTCATTGTTCTCCCTCCTTCCGCGCTTTCCTGCCGCTGCGCGAAATATGCGAACGCACCCATTGCGCGCTTTTTCCGATTGAAAATTCATATTGCCCCAGCAAGCCCTTCGGGCGGAAAAGCATCATAATAATGAGCAGCAGCGAATAAACGATCATGCGGTACTGCGAAAAATCCTGAAGCACCTGCGGCAGCAGCGTAAGAATGACCGCCGCGATCACCGAACCGGTAACGGAACCCATTCCGCCCAAGACTACCATAACCAAAATCTCAATGGAATAATCAAAGTTAAACTTTGCAGGCGAGATCGCCGAAATATGATGCGCAAACAATCCGCCGGCCACTCCAGCAAAAAAGGCCGCGATCACAAACGCCAGCAGCTTATAAAAGGTTACATGAACACCGCAGGCTTCCGCCGCGATCTCGTTATCGCGAATGGCCTTGACCGCGCGCCCGTGCCTCGAATTAATAAACATCGTAATCAACGCAATGCCCACGGCGCAAACAATAAAGACCACGGTAAAGCCCGAATAGTTCGGAATCCCTTTAAGCCCCGTAGGGCCGCCGGTAAACTCCATGCCGTTAATGAGCACGCGAATAATCTCGCCGAAGCCCAGCGTTAAGATCGCTAAGTAATCTCCGCGAAGCCGAAGCGCCGGAATGCCGATAATCACACCGAACACCGCCGCAACCAGCCCGCCGGCAAGCAGTGAAAGCAAAAATACCACCACGGTAGGCATACCGCTTTGGCTGCCCACCGCCAGCGTTATCAGCGCCGAGGTATATGCGCCCGCCGCCATAAAGCCGGCATGCCCCAGCGCAAGCTGACCCAAAAAACCCGTTACCAGATTCAAACTGACCGCCAGCAAGGCATTGATCATAATCAGCTTGGCCACGCCCATATAAAAGTTATTCAGCACGCCCGCGGCGTTGAGCCCCATAAGCACGCCGTAAACTGCGGCAACCAAAACAAAATTCAGCAAGTACGACAACAGCTTTTTCTTCATACTATGTATTCCTGTTCCGACGCGGAAATTTGAAGCGAACAGACCGGCGCGCCCCCGGACGACCGCAGAAGATCACACCTTTTCATGAAGGTTCTTTCCAAACAGACCGGCAGGCCGAATCACAAGCACTAAAATCAGCGCACCAAAAACCACCGCGTCCGAAAAAGCCGAACCGCCCAATGCGATCGTAACGCTCTCTGCAATTCCAAGCACCAAACCGCCGACCACAGCGCCGGGAATGCTGCCGATTCCGCCGAGCACCGCCGCCACAAAGGCCTTTAACCCCAGCATGCTGCCCATAAACGGGTTGATCTGCATATACTTCTCACAGTAGAAAAGCGCCCCGACTGCCGCTAAAGCGGAACCGATCGCAAAGGTAGCCGCAATAATAACGCTGGTGTTGATTCCCATCAGCTTCGCAGCGCCCGCATCCTCACTCGCGGCGCGCATCGCCTTGCCAAGCTTTGTTTTGCTCACAAGCAGCTGCAGCAACACCGTCAGCAACGCCGTCGTCAGCACCGTTACCACGGTAAGCATTTCAATCTTAAGCCCGCCGATCTCAAGATCAGGAATGTTGAACAGCTTGTTGACAGGCTTAGAGCCTGAACCGAACGCCCACTCCTGCGCCATTAGGTTCTGCAAAAAAATGCTTACGCCGATCGCCGTAATCAGCAGTGAAATGCGCGGCGCATTTTTCCTAAGCAAACGGTTATATGCCAGCTTCTCAATCGCCACGCCCACTATGGCACAGAACGCGATGGAAAAAATGACGGAAAGCCACACCGGCAGTCCCAAAAGAAGTGTGGAAACATAAATCGCGTAACCACCGAGCATAATGATCTCGCCATGTGCAAAGTTAATCAGCTTTACAATGCCGTATACCATGCTGTAGCCGAGCGCAACCAACGCATAAATGCTTCCCACGCTCATTCCGTTCAGGATCTGAACAATAAATTCCATAAAAGAAAATCCTTTCGTGATGATGTCCGCAAGGCGAGCTTCGTTTCTCCTGTATCGGGCAGCTCAACGGAATAAGAAAAAAGCCAAAAAAGGGAAAGAACCTTTCCCTTTTCAGTACTGTGTGAACTTAACCGCAGAACGCTTATTCAACGGAGAAGGATTCCACAAACTTATAGCTCGCGGTCGTTTTCCCATCCTCGTCCTGACCCAGCTGAATCGTGGTGATCGCACCGGGCTTAATAGGATTGCGGTTTTCGTCAAACACGATATGGCCGGTTACGCCGTCAAATTTCAAATCTTTCATCGCATTGCAAACGGCGGTATAATCCACGGAACCGGCGTTCTTAATCGCATCCGCCATCATATAAGCCGCGTCATATCCCAGCGCCGCAAACATATTCGGAGCGGAACCGTAGGTTTCAGTATACTTCTTAATGAAATTAACAACCTTTTCATCCTGACTTTCCGCAGAATAATGCCCGCAGAAATAAATGCCCTCAACCGCGCTGTAGGTAGCATCCGTCAGCTTGCTCAAAACACCGTCCCAGCCGTCTGCGCCGAGCATCTTCGCCGTTATGTTCTTATCCTTCGCCTGAACGGCAATCTTAGCAACATCCTCATAGTAAACCGGAATGAAGAACACATCGGGGTTCTGACCCGCAATTTTTGTCAGCTGAGCGGAGAAATCCACCGCGCCGGCATTATATGCCTCGTCGGCAACGACTGTCATCCCCAGCTTTTCCGCCGCAGCCTTGAAGCTGTCGCGGCAGCCCTTGCTGTAATCGTCCGTTGCATCGTAAAGAACCGCAGCCGTCTTCGCGCTAAGCTTCTTCACCGCGTAATTTGCCATCAGCTCGCCCTGATACGGGTCGGTAAAGCATGTGCGGAACACGTTGCTGCCGGCCTTGGTGATATCCGCATTCGTGCCTGTAGCGGTAATCATCGGAATTCCAACCTGCGCAGCTCTTTCTGCAACCGCAAGGGTCGGCGTAGAGGTTACGTCTCCAATAAAAATTTGAATTTTATCATCGTTCACAAGACGGTCAAAATTCGTAACCGCTTCGGAAACATCGCCTTTTTCATCATAGACCTTATAAGTAATCTTCTTACCGAGAATGCCTCCCGCAGCGTTAATCTCATCAATTGCCATCTTGATGCCGTTGTTGGCGGCGTTGCCGTACTCGGAAAGCTTGCCTGTCAGCGGTGCAAGACCTCCGAAGCGAATCGCATCCTCATCGCCCGCGGTTTGGCAGCCGGCAAATGTCATAGCCAGCAATACCGTAACGAGAAGCACTGCAAAAATGTTCTTTTTCATTATAATTCCCCCAACTAAAATGATGTGCGGGCACTATACCCATACTGGGGACATTATACTACTATGCAACAATGAATGCAAGTAAAAAAACAAAAAAACGGCGCTTTGCCGCGTGTTTTTTGCGAAAAAGCGTCGTTTCTAAAGCCCTGTATGCATTTTTTCTTTTTACGTTTAAGTTAATCTGCGTTGTCTCTTTGGCTGATGAGCGCCGATTCTCCTGTCTCCAAATCGATTCGATACTGCATAATATCGCTCCAATTCACCGTATAATAGAGCCATTTTCCAATGATATTGACATCGGAGCAGTTGTCATACTCCGAAACCGGCTCCTTCTCCGAGCCGTCCGGCTTCATTCTGTACAGTCTTCCGCCCTCGTCGGCATTCGCAAAGTAAAAATATCCCTTATAATAGTTCAGATACTGCACAGAAACATCCGCAGCCTCTTCCACATTGCTCCCATCCATCGCCATACGGTACAGCTTCCCATTTTGCTTCACATTCGCAAAATAAATCACATCATCTATAATCGCGATCGAAGAAGCGCGGTACTCCGTAAGCTGCTTTACGGAAAATTTATCTCCTTCTTCATCCCTTATCCGTTCCATTGTGTAAACCCGATTGTATTTATAATCATTGCTCAAGTAAAGCTTATCCTGATAATACACATAAGCAGTCGTCTTCCCATCCGTTTCCATTGTGAAGTTCTCGCCGTTCGTTGTGATATGCGAAAGCCGATTACGTTTGGTAAAGCACGAAAAATAGATCATGTCGTCCACAACGGTAACAAACTCTACTTTGTATTTATTGCTTGGCATAAGACTTGTCAGCTCCGTGCCGTCGATCTTCATTTTGTAAAGGCGCTGCCCGTCTGAAATATTACAAAAATACAGCCATCCTTCCACCACATTAAGATACTTTGCCGAAACCTTCGCCACAAGCTGCTGCTCCGTGCCGTCGGCGTTCATTTTATAGATATAATCCTTATCAGCTGAATTTGCGAAATAAACGGTGTCGTTATCGCGGGTAAAAAGTCCGAGATTGTTCGCATTCCACTGCGTGGTGCCCAC
>JAHAAN010000051.1 GCA_018376855.1 Clostridiales bacterium
GCAACTTTTTTTCGCTGCTTCCGCTCTTCTTTCGTCTCCCTGCCGCACTTCCTCGGCTCAACTCGTCCTATTATATCCATTTTCATAATTTCGTCAAGCAGTTTTTTGACGAAATTTGAAAATTTATTTTCCGCACTCTTCCACAACTCCTCCACCCAGACAAACCTCACCCATATACAATACCACTGATTGTCCCGGCGTAACGGCACGCTGCGGCTCTTCATGCTCCAAATAAATCCCGTTTCCGCACACAAAAACCCGCACTCCCTGATCGGGCTGACGATACCGGAATTTTGCGGTACACCGAAATTCCCGTGCAGGCGGTTCCCCTAAGATCCAATTAAATTCCCTCACGGAGGAACGGGTGCTATAGAGCTTCTCATGTTCCCCCTGTTCCACATAAAGGATATTATTTTTCACATCTTTATCTACCACAAACCAAGGTCTGCCGTCATTATCGCCGCCGATTCCCAGACCGTGCCGCTGGCCAAGCGTATAATACATAGCGCCGCAGTGCTTTCCCATATATTTCCCGGAGAGCGTGCGCATTTCCCCCTCCTGCGCCGGAAGATATTTTTGCAGAAACTCCCGAAACCGTCTTTCCCCAATAAAGCAAATCCCTGTAGAATCCTTTTTATGGCTTGTCGCCAATCCATACCGCTCGGCAAGCCTTCTGACCTCGGATTTTTGTAGATGGCCTACGGGAAAAAGCGCCTTAGAAAGCTGCTGCTGACCAAGCGCGCAGAGAAAATAGGTTTGATCCTTTCCTTGATCCGCTCCGCGCAGGAGTACAGTTTTCCCGTCCCTCTCAGCAAGCTGCGCATAATGCCCAGTCGCCAGTCTCTGCGCACCGAGTCCTTCGGCAAAATGCAGAAAAGCATCAAATTTAATCTCCTTGTTGCACATAATATCTGGGTTCGGCGTGCGGCCGGCGCGGTATTCCTCCAAAAAATAAGTAAAGACGCGATCCCAATACTCGTGAACAAAATTCACGCTGTAATACGGTATCCCGATTTGATCGCATACTCGGCGAACATCGTCGTAATCCTCTCTCGCGGTGCACACACCGTCCTCATCCTGCTCGTCCCAGTTATGCATGAACACACCGACGCAGTCCACTCCCTGCTCCTTAAGCAGGCAGGCCGCCACAGAGGAATCCACCCCGCCTGACATTCCTATAACAATTCTTTCTTCCATTTATCTCACGCCCTTCTGTTTGATATTATACAGCAAACCGTTCACGCAATCAATCAGAACAAAAGGTTCGTAAAAATATTTAAAAAGTTCCCAAAAATGCTATTGACAGTCAAGTGAGCTTGTGATATGATATATGCCATCAGGGAAGCAATAGCTTTCAAAGTAAGAAAGGAATGAATCAAATGATGAACACCAAAAAAATCATTGCCATCGCAGCAATCGCCGTTGCCGCAATCATCCTGTGCGCAACCAGCTTTGTGATCGTGCCGGCCGGCAGCGCAGGCGTTGTTCTGACGATGGGGAAGGTAAACCAGACCGCGCTGACAGAGGGCTTTCACCTGAAAGCGCCGTTTATTCAAACGGTAGAAATCGTCTCCAACAAGATCCAAAAGCAGGAAGTGCAGGCAGCTGCCGTTACAAAAGATCTGCAAAGCGTCAGCAGCGATATTGCCGTAAACTTCCGCGTCTCCTTCAACAGCAGCGCGGAAATCGTGCAGAACTTAGGGCGCGATTATCAAGAGATCATCCTGCTGCCCGCCGTGCAGGAAAGCATGAAAAGCGTCTCCGCACGCTATACGGCCGAGGAACTAATCACCATGCGCGCGCAGGTAGGCCAGGAGATCAAAGAAACGCTTGAGGAAAAGGTAACCGAATACGGCATCATCGTGGAGAAGTTCAATATTGTGAATTTTGCCTTCTCGCAGGAATTCGACGCCGCGATCGAGGCAAAGCAGGTGGCCGAGCAAAACCTTATCAAAACCCAAACCGAACAGCAGCAAGCTATCGTGATCGCCGAAGCGCAGGCTAAACAGAAGCTCATCGAAGCTGAGGCCGAAGCTGAAGCCATCATGAAAAAGGCACAGGCACAGGCCGACGCCAACAAGCTTTTAACGGAATCCCTGAATGACACGATTATCCAATACGATAAAATTCAAAAGTGGGACGGCAAGCTCCCTCAGGCAGTGGGCGGAAACCCCATTCTTGATCTGACAGGCCGCGAATAAACAAGCTCTTAAAAATCACCCCCGCTGGCTATAGGCCCGCGGGGGTGATGCGTTTTATCCCTCCGATCCCTGCGGCGGCATCCTGTATGAGCGCACAATCATCCACACCGCAAGGCACACAACCGCCAAACAAACCGCGCCTCCCGTGAGCGCATTAGACAGCACGGCAAAGCGCCCGTCTTTCCCAAAGTGCGCGATCAGCGCTGTTTGCAGCGCAAAAAGCGACAGCAGCGAAGCCGATAAATTCAGAACCTTGGAGGCCGCTAAAACAGGCCTGCTGTTTTTCCTAAACCTAACCGTTTGAACGGCAGCAAGCGTTAAGCGAAAAAACGTATATGCCGCGGTTGCATAAATAATAGCTCCCGCATATTCAAAGCTTTGATTCCTGCGGATCACCAGCGCAACGATCCCGGTCATGGCCGCATTGAGCAGAAGCAGCAGATACCCGCAAAGCCGAAAGCTCTTCCACTCCGCTGCCGAATCGTTCTTCCGTTCGCCCCGCATCAGCACAAAACGAATCAGGCTTAAAACAAGATAATATACCGCCTCTGCGCCAAACAAAACCGATCGATAAAAAACGCCTGAAACCATTTTAAAAACGGCATACAGCACATGAATGAAAAAGCCCGCATAAAGCGACAAACGTGCTCTCCACACCTTATCGTTCAAATAACGCCGGCCATAGGAATTCCTTTCCACAGCCGCTCTTCCTGCACGCCACAGTGCAGGAATCCGAACGCACAGCACCGCAAGCGTATAAGCCGAAAGCGCATAGGAAAAATAAGCAATGGCTGTTTCTTCCGCTCCGCCGCAAAACACATAAATCAGCAACATGGCGGACAGCGCAGAAAATGCAAAAAGCGCAAAGACAGGAATCCGAAAAACCCGACGCAGCAAACGCTTGATTTTTTTCATTTTCTTTCCTCCCATCCCGCAGTCTATTGACGATTATAACATAAAACCGCCCCCGTATTTATTTTCAAGACGATTGTGGGACTGTCCGCCTCCGCCCTGCAACAAACGCCCAGAGCGCAAACCGCAAGCATGCTCCAAAACTTTTGCAGCCAACCTGCGGATTAGAACGGTTTCAGCAAATTTACCCCTTGCTTTTCACCAGCGCAGCTCACATTTACCGGAAGCGCTCTTAAATTTCCAAAGTAAATAATATCTGTTGTTTCCGTCTAAATTGATTGCCCGAGACGGAAACTCCTTACTGAGCTTCAACAGCGGCTGCTTTTTCTTATCCAACAAAAGCACTTCTACATCCCCTTTTGACAGTTGAGCATCCAAGACAAACTCATACGTTTTGCTTTCATAAAATCTGCCCATATGCCTGACCCATCCGGTACAAGCCTCCAGTACAGCCCTGTCTCCGTTTTTTCCAGGCTGAAACATAAATAGAATAGCCCGTATTCTTTTAGTTATTGCAATGCCCAAAAAGTACAGTAATCCTCTCAAGACTATTCTCCCTCTTGTTCAAAACTTATTTCTGTTAAAGTATAGCACAAAGCCAACCGGTGTTCAACACCTATCGCGGAGTCTTCACCTAATTTGCAGGCAGAGAAACAGACTTTCCCGGCAGTGAAACCCGTCTTGCGCCACCCGTACGCTTTTTTATCAAAAACCCATTTATTTTTAAAAAAGAACAGGCGGAAGATCCGTCTGTTCTCCAAAATACTTTTTAGATTATTCCAATTCAAAAGCGCCGGTATAAAGCTGATAATATTTCCCCTTTTCTTCCATCAGCTTCTCATGGCTTCCGCGCTCAATGATCCGCCCATGATCCAGCACCATAATCACATCGGAATTCTTCACGGTAGAAAGGCGGTGCGCGATCACAAACACCGTTCGTCCGTGCATCAGCGCATCCATGCCCCGCTGCACGATCGCCTCCGTGCGCGTATCGATAGAAGACGTAGCTTCATCTAAAATCATCACAGGTGGGTCGGCCACCGCGGCGCGGGCAATCGAAATCAGCTGACGCTGCCCCTGCGAAAGATTAGCGCCGTTGCCCGAAAGCATGGTATGATAGCCCTCCGGCAGGCGTGTGATAAAATCATGCGCGCCCGCAAGCTTAGCCGCCGCAACGCACTCCTCCTCGGACGCATCCAGCTTTCCGTAGCGGATATTCTCCATCACCGTGCCGGTAAACAGGTTCGTATCCTGCAGAACGATCCCCAGCGACCGCCTCAAGTCCGCCTTTTTGATCTTGTTGATATTGATGCCGTCGTAGCGAATCTTTCCGTCCGCAATGTCGTAAAAACGGTTGATAAGATTCGTAATGGTCGTCTTGCCTGCGCCGGTCGCTCCCACAAAGGCGATCTTCTGCCCGGGCTGAGCATAGAGCGTAACATCATGCAGAACGATCTTATCCGGCACATAGCCGAAATCAACATCCACCATGCGCACATCCCCCGCCAAACGGGTATATGTTACCGTGCCGTCGCCGTGCGGATGCTTCCACGCCCACATGCCGGTGCGCTGCGCGCATTCCGTGAGTTCTCCGTCCTTTTCTTCGGCATTAACCAGCGTTACATAGCCGGCGTCGGCTTCCGGCTCCTCATCGATCAGCGCAAACACGCGCTCAGCGCCCGCCATGCCCATCACAACTGAATTCACCTGATTGGAAACCTGACTAACATTGCCGGAAAACTGCTTAGTCATGTTTAGAAACGGCACAACGATACTGATGCCAAGCGCCATGCCCGAAATGCTTACATTGGGCGCGCTTGTCAACAGAAGCAAGCCTCCCGCAAGCGCCACAATAACATACAGCACATTTCCGATGTTATTCAGAATCGGCATAAGCATATTAGCAAATTTATTAGCCTTTTCCGACTCACGAAACAGCTCGTCGTTCAGGCGGTCAAAATCCGCCTTGCTGGCCTCTTCGTGGCAAAACACCTTAACAACCTTCTGCCCGTTCATGATTTCTTCAACAAAGCCTTCCGTTTTTCCGATAGCCTTTTGTTGATTGATAAAATAACGCGCAGAGTTTCCGCCGATGCGTTTTGTCACCAACACCATACATCCAACCCCAAGCAAAATTACCAGAGTCAGCCACAGGCTGTAATACAACATAATGAACAGCACCGTCAGCACCGTAATACCCGAAATAATCAGCTGCGGAATACTTTGCGATATCATTTGCCGAAGCGTATCAATATCGTTAGTGTAATAGCTCATAATATCGCCGTGATTGTGTGTATCAAAATATTTAATCGGCAAATTCTGCATTCCGTTAAACATTTTTTCACGCGCTTTTTTCAAAAAACCTTGTGTAATAACCGCCATCATCTGATTATAAGCAAAGCCCGCCGCCAAAGAGATTATGTAAAAAGCCACAAGCACGCCAACGCACGCAAATACTTGCCCTGCCGCAGAGGTCCAATCTCCGCTCGAAGCGTACTGTTCCACAACAGCAATAATCTTTTGCATGAACACAGAGGGCACAGCGCCGACAATCGCGCTGATCACAATACACACAAGCGTCAGCGGCATCATGACGGGATAAAACTGAAACAACATTCGAATCAGCCTGCGGATTGTTCCTTTTTTTGCCCGACCGGGCTTCTTTTGATTATTCATCCTCTTCACCTGCCTTGTTTTGAGACTGATATACCTCGCGGTAAATCGCATTTGCTGCAAGCAGCTCCTGATGCGTTCCCACAGCGTTAATTCTGCCGCCTTCCATTACAATAATTCTATCAGCCTCCTGCACGGAAGAAATGCGCTGCGCAATAATGATTTTTGTAGTTTCGGGAATGAATTCGCGCATCGCCTTGCGGATCAACGCATCCGTGCGCGTATCCACCGCGCTGGTGGAATCGTCCAGAATAAGAATTTTCGGTTTTTTCAGAAGCGCACGCGCAATACACAAGCGCTGCTTCTGTCCGCCGGAAACGTTCGCGCCGCCCTGTTCAATATAGGTATCATAACCCTGCGGCAGCTGCAAAATAAATTCCTCTGCCTGCGCCAGCCGGCATGCCTGCGCCATTTCCTCATCTGTCGCATCCGGATTTCCCCAACGCAGATTCTCTTTGATCGTTCCGGAAAACAGAATATTCTTTTGCAGCACCACGGCAACCTGATTGCGCAATGCATCCAGATCATAGCTGCGAACATCCTGTCCGCCCACGCGCACGGCGCCCACCGTGGTATCGTACAAGCGGGAAATAAGCTGAATCAGCGAAGATTTAGAAGTTCCCGTTCCGCCAATGATCCCAACCGTTTCGCCGGAACGAATATGTAAATCAATATCGGAAAGCGCAAATTTTTCGGCTGTTTCGGAATATTTAAAGCTTACGCCGTCAAAATCTATAGAGCCGTCCGCCACCTCATAAATCGGGCTTTCAGGATTGGAAAGCGTGCTTTCCTCCTGAAGGATTTCCACAATGCGCCGTGCAGATTCGCCGGCCATTGTAATCATAACAAACACCATGGATACCATCATTAAGCTCATAAGAACCTGAAATCCATAAGTAATCAGCGAAGACATCTGCCCCACATTAAGATCCATCCCGCTTGAGGTAATTACCGTATAAGAGCCGAACGTGAGCACAAAGACCATGATTGCATACATACAGAATTGCATAAGCGGATTATTAATTGCAAGAATGCGTTCTGCCCGGGTAAAATCAGCGCAAACATCTTCCGCCGCAGCGCCGAATTTCTCTTTCTCATACTCCTCCCGCACAAAGGATTTTACCACACGCATCCCCTTAACATTTTCCTGAATGGATGCATTCAGCGCGTCATATTTCTTAAATACGCTTTTAAACAAAGGCATAACCTTGCGAATAATGAAGAACAACCCAAAGCCCAGAAGCGGAAGCACTACCGCAAAGATGATCGCCATCTTGCCGCCCATAACAAACGCCATAACGAACGAAAAAATCAGCATCAGCGGGCACCGAATAGCCGTGCGGATAATCATCATATAAGCCATTTGAACATTGGTTACATCGGTCGTCAGCCTTGTGACCAGCGAAGAGGTGGAAAATTTATCAATGTTGCCGAAGGAATATGTCTGAATCTTATAAAACATATCCTTTCTCAAATTGCGGGCAAAGCCGCAAGAGGCGGTTGCGCATGTTGAACCCGCCCATGCGCCGAATGTCAGGGAAAGCCCCGCCATTACCACAAGCACTGCTCCGTAAACGGCGATTTCTCCAAACGGACATCCTTCGCTGATTCGGTTTACAAGCTGCGCCACAATAAACGGAATGATACATTCCATCACTACTTCGAGCGAAACCGCTATCGGCGTGATCAGAGAGGGCTTTTTATACTCCCTGATACACTTCTTCAATTCTTTTATAATCTTCATGCTCTCCCTCATTTCTCTGCCGGATAAAAAAAGCGAAAGTCCCAAAATCGGACTTACGCACTTATGCCGCTCATTTTTTCACATTATAGCATTTTCTTTTCACACTGTCAAACGAACTTCTTTTTTGCACCGCGATCTGAAATCAAAAAACGCATCATATCAAAAAAATACACTATATATCAAAATTGTGGGTTCCCTTTTGCAAACCGATATGCTACAATGAACAAAATATTTATCCGATAAGGAGAAAAAATGAAAAAACAAAAATGGAAAATGGCGGCGGCGCTGGCTGCAATGATTCTTTCGTTCAGCGCCTGCACGCCAACAGAGGAGGATTCAACCATGACGCAGCAACCGACCGCTGATCCGTCAAACGCCCCGCAGGAAAGAACGCTGGGGCAAAAAGGCACGGATTACACCTATTTTTGGTGGGATTACGGCATAGGCACATCCCAGCGCAACGCTTATGTGCAGACTGGAAACTACGGCCTGATGCTCGACGCGCGCACAGGAAACCTGAAAAAGCTCGGCGGGCTTGAAGGCATCAACCGTGATGCAGCGTCAACTGGCACGAACGACGCTGTAGACGCATTACCCGCAATCAAAAAAGCCTCTTACAATATTTCCGACGCAAACGGACTTTCGGATACCGTCCACGCAGCGTCTTATGTGCACAACGACGCATACCCGATGTCCTCATCGGCTATGGAGGGCGCAGGTAAAACCAACGCTGTGCGCATTATCAGCAGCGGAACCTATATGCAGCGCTTTGACATCATGCAGCTGCTCTACGCCAAAACCACCGATTACACCGCCCGCGCAGAATTCGCCTGCGTTTCGGACTATTTAACCTTTACCTATGACGCCATGTGCTCCACAAAGATTAAAGAAGCCGACGTTACGCTTTCTTATACTTTAGAGCTGGATGACGGCTACCGTCTGCTGGGCACCTATTGCGACGGAAAAGCCGCCGTACTCCGCAGGGAGGACGGACAAAGCCTTGCCGTCGTGCTGCCGCAGGGCAGCGCCGGAACCGTCGCCGCTGAAAACGGCCGCGTAACCGTCAGCAGCAATGTAACCGTGAACAGGCGGAATTGGACCGGCTTTTCCTTTGTGCTGATTCCCGGTCTTGAGCTGGGCGAACAATGCGTTTTGGATTACTATGCCTCGCAAAGCGTCTCTATTACAGCCCAAAACACGGAGCCGAAAGATACGGGCAACGCAAAAGTGGAAAACAACGTGCTGACAAGCGCGCACGAAATCCAGATGCCGGATTCCAGCGACTACACCGATTATTCCAAAGAGGAAAACCGCACGGCATACGAACGCACGCCGTTTACCATTACCAACCCGTCGGACAGAGACGTGCGCGTTACGCTCTGCTTTAAAAAAGCGTTGGTTTACCCTTACGCCAACTACGGCCTGTGGGGCATGAGTCCGATGCTGATCGACTCAAAAACCAATGAGCCTACCGGCATATCCGTGCAGTATTCGCGCAACCCGCATAACTGGACCTCGTACAGAGATGTTCTGTACGGCTCCTGCTGGGTAAACTGCTATACATATTTAGATATTCCCGCAAACGGTTCCGTAAGCTACGACTTCGTGTGCGCGTTCTCCTGCTGGGGCGAAACCTACGCCTCCAGCATTGCGCAGATGTGTTTGGTAGGTTGGGGCGGCAACCAATGGTGGATGTCCGCATCTATCGGCTCCTCCTCCGGTTATGGCGAAACCTTTGGCTTCGACCCTGAACGCGGCTGCGGCAGAAGCCTGATCGACGATTCAAGCCCCATTTTTGTGGAAAAAACCAACGGTGCAGGCGGCGCGGATTGGATCACGATCTACAGCAATCCGGACAGCACAAGTTACCGCAATGTGCGTCAGCAAAAAATCACCGTAAAAACGGTAGGTCCCAATGTGAGCCAGATGAAAGTAAGCGGATACTTGGATAACGGATGTGTATACGCCGAACTGACTGTAACCATCAGCCGAAGCAACGACTACTCCCGCATGATCAATTCCTTCCGCTATGAATTTTTGAAGGATACGACGTTTGACCGCCTCTCCCTGTATTCGCTGGGCGCGGATAATTACAACGGCATTCGCTTTACAGAGCTTGCCTACGGCGATGAATCCGGCCAGCTCGGAACGCTTACCGTTCCAGAACAAGGCCATAAGTCCGAATACTTGAAGCAGTATGTGGATATGGCAGGCAAGAACGTTTGGGTATCGCAGCACGGCTTCGATGAATCAATGGCCAATTCCGATAAAGGCATGGTCATCCGCGAATACCGCGCCGAGCTAAACGGCAAAACATATAATACGCCTACGCTTTCCTTCTATATTACAAACAACGGCTGCACAAACCTTTCGGCAGAGCTTTCACTTCCCGAAGAAATCGCCGAAACCGGAAAGGTAGACGCAGGCAGCACGGTGTCCGGCACGGTGGAATATCTGATTGTTCCCCGCATTAAATCAGAATATATCGGCACCAGTCCTTATATCAAGTCCTTGGATGAAAACGCTTTCGGCTGCGGCGAGATCCTACGCCGTTACGCAGTGGACAACGCCATTACCGCTTCGGCAAGCGTCGGCGAGGTTACAAGCGCTTATCCCGTGCGCGTGTGCGCCGTAAGCGGCTCCGCCGCGGCAGAGGTAACGATCACCGGCGGCATCGGCTACGTTCCCGTAACGTTTGAAGGGCTGGATTCCTACAGCGGCTGGCGGTTGTTCAAGGTAACCGAGGTCGGCGAGGAAATGGTGGATCAATCCGTAAAAGGAAACGATTACTGGCAGGTTTACCGCAATCCCGATACTGATACCTACGACATTTCATTCAACGTATTCCAAATCGGCGAAACTGCAACCTACCGTTTAAAAAAGGTTAACTAAAAACAAAAGCCCGAAAGAAGACCTCTTTCGGGCTTTTCTTATTTAAAAACTCTCCTTACCTTCACGCTGCACGCAAAACCATCCGCAATTACTTTTCCATACTCCTTTCGCACGCGCCGCAATCGGAGCAGCCGTTGCAGATCGGCCGCGAACCGCAGCGCTCGCAGCTCTTTCGGAATTTCGGAACATATTGCGCTTCCGGCGCAAGCGGCTGGCCAAAGCCGTCTGTCAAGGCAAAGCGAATCGGCCTGCCTTGATAGCTCATGCCGGAACGGAACGCCATTTCGCTCTGCACCGATTTTTTAGGAATATGATATTCCTTTCCATTCTTAATAAAGCAGGTGCCCGTCTCAATAAAACAAAACGTTACGCCGCAGGCCTCGCACTCTCTGCGCAGCTCCTGCACCCATTCAAATCTGCACGGCCTCGCGCCGTCATAATTTTCACCGCCGCAGATCACCTGCTCAATCTGCCCGCTTTCCAAATATTTTTCCATGCGTACTGCGCCGATAAACGGCGCGCACATAACCCCTTTATGCTTAAACGGAAGCTTCAACAGCAGCGGCAGCCGCTCGTCAGCGCGACGCTGATTTTCACACGTTACATTAAAAAAGACGTTTTCCCAACCGTCGCCCCAATCCTCCGGAAGACAATCAACTGCCCGCTGCGGCCGCTTGGTAAGCAGAAAAAAGCTCACATCACTCCGCTGCCGAATCACACCCCACGCTTCATTGCGCCAAGCATCGGCTTCCTCCAAAAAGAAATCCGAGGTCATACACACACGCAGCATCTCGCCGGACTGAACCTTACTGTTGCCGAACCGATCCTTCTGAAGCGGATAAAAGAAGTTTTTAGTGCGGTAAATACGACTTCCGTCCTGATCACGCATCCGATCAAGAAAATACATGTAGCAGTTTTCACAGCCTTCGCTGATTTTTCTGCACCCGTGCCACGGATTCCAAATATCGTGCATACCGCCCCACCCTCCTCCGCTCCATTATAGCATATTTTCAGGCTTACCGCTTCTTTTTAGCGGCAAAAAACACGCCCGCTCCGCATGCGCCTATGACCGCAGCTACCGCGGCAATCACCCATGCCGCCGACGCTTGCTTTGTGATCTCCGTTCCGCATTTTTCCGTTTCCGCCGGCGCAGGCGAATGAAACGGCTCCGGAGCGCTGCTGCGAATCGACCGCATCCCGTACAGCGTAAGCTTCTCCACGCAAAGCTCCCCGCCCAGCGAAGAGATCGACAGGCCTGTATTCTGCGGACTCGCAAACGTCAAACCGTTCTGCCAAACCTGCCCGTTGTTGGCAAACACATCTATAACCGAGGTGTCTGCAATAATGCGCAGCGCGATCTTCCCGTTCTGCGGTTTAACTCTGGCCTCATACACGCCGTTTATATACCGCCCCGCATGGCTTTTGTCCGTATATAAACGATTTTTCACCGCATCATAGCGAACGGCTATATACTCTCCCTTCCCGCTGCGCAGTCTCAGCTCAAAGCCTCGGGAATCCTGCAAATCAATCAGCGCTTCAAGATCATACACCGAGGCTGAAACCTTTCCAAGCGGGTTTTCGCTTTCCTCCGAAAGAATCAGATTTTCGGCGCTGAACAACGCTTCCGTGCGCAACGCCTGCAATTCCTTTACGGGATATTTTACTAACGCCAGCCTGCGATCAACCGTCTCAAGCCGCACCTCCAGCGCCAACGACTGCACGCCGTACCATGCTTTTCCGGGTATGGAAGATCGATCCCGCATCCAGCTGATTTCAATTCGCCTGCCGAAGGCGTCATTAAAAAAGGTCTGCGCCGCATACATTTCGGGAAAAAGCCCCGAACCGTCGAACAGTTCGCTTACTCCGCTTACCGGCTGCACAGGAGCAGTTTCCGCCTTATAATCCAGCTTTCCGTCCTCAGCACGGAACAGTTCTCCGATCAGGTAAAACACACCGCCTCCGTTATAAATCCATTTCATGTTATTCACGTCTCCGTCCGCCGCGAGCTGGAACAGATCGGGACATTCGGAATCAAGCGGAGAACCATCTTTATAGCACAGCTCCCGATCCCGCTGCCAATGGATCAGATCCGAAGAGGTAAACAGCTGCGCTCTGCCGCCGGCCACCACCATCACCCATATTCCGCCGTTTTCATAAGAAGCATCCTCAAACCACAACACCTTCGGGTCGCGCATACCCGGCTGATACATGTTCCCCGTGTTCGGAATAATGGGAGAGTCAAAGGGCTTGATAAAAGTATTTCC
>JAHAAN010000052.1 GCA_018376855.1 Clostridiales bacterium
GAGTGATTACCGAGAAACTAACGGTTATACCCATGAAATGTGTACCTAATATTGTGCCGAGCGCCATTGCCGTTAATTCGTTGAACAACGGAGGATATGTATTCGGCACCTTTAATGATGGGTGCATACCGGGGAAAGCACAATACAACAATCACTATTTTATACATGATTACCTGCTATACGGCTACGAAAACGAGAGCTTTGTTTCGTCGGCCTATCTCGCGGACGGTCATTACCGTGAATTCAGAATTGCTTTTGATGATTATAACAGAGCGATGCTTACACAGGAGCCTGATATGTATATGCATTTGCTTTACTACAACAGAGAAAAGCAACCGGGGTTCAACGAGGAACAGGTTATTGCCGCCATCCGGGATTACATTGCGAGCAGACCTATTGCAGATGACGGCGCTGTATATGGCGCGAAGGGGATTAAGCTCTTTGCGGACGAAACGGAAAAGCGCGGCGGCTATATTGACATTCGCTCATTATGCTTTCTTAAAGAGCATAAACGGCTTATGAGGCTTAGATTGTCTTACATGAAAGAAAAGTGTGGATTAAAACTACCGGATGCTGTTATATCACAATATGAAGCAATGGAAACGAGACTGCAAACTGCCGTAATGCTGGGGTTAAAGAGCGAAGTTGCGCCTTCGGACGCTCTATCGGCACGTATTGCTGCAACCGTTCGTTCCTCAGCCATCCAGGATGAGGAGGTGCTGCAAAAGTTATTGCAGCAGTACAATTAGGGATATTACTACTGGCGGCAATAGAAATAGAATGTGGATGTGCAAGAAATGCAAGTATACTTTTGCGAGCTTTCAGATGTGTGGGATGTAACAGTTGTGGAACGGTGTCTGTCTGTTATTTCTGTTGAAAAACGGGACCGCATATGCCGAATGAGAAGCATGATGGATAAAAAGCTGACGCTCTTTGCCGATATATTAATCAGGCTTTTGGCATGCCGGGCTTACGGGGTAAAGAATTGCGAACTGTCATTTAGTGCAAACACCTATGCAAAGCCCGCGCTTGAGGGCTACCCTGAATTTCACTTCAATATTTCACATACGCATAACGCTATAACAGTAGCGGTGAATGATGCTCCTGTGGGGATTGATGTCGAGCAAATCAGACAGGAGCCGGTTGGCATAGCCGAACGTTTTTTCACGCAGCAAGAGCAACGGTACATATACCAAAGCGAAAATGATAAAGAAATGCGCTTCTTTGAGGTGTGGACGAAAAAAGAGGCATATGTAAAATACACAGGCCGCGGACTATCGTTGCCGATGAATACATTCTGCGTAATAGATAAAAATAGCGCGAGTAAGCTTCTGCATTCGTTTTACCATAATAATTATGTTGTCTCGGTTTGCAGCGATGAGTTATGCAGGGACGCCATTGAGCTTATACACCTAACAGAAACAGATATTTCACGTGCGCTATACGAACTGCATTTTGCGTAGTATTTACTGACTACACTGTGCATATGACATTATATAGGATGGTTTATGTAGGCATTGCGTTGATAAACGCAATGCTTTTTATGTCCTTAAAGTGTCTAACATTTGCAGAAAACACCCTTGACAAATCTCGTTTCATCTTTGATTTATATTTCGGTCTCTAAACCCGCCGTGGAAGCGTGATAGCACAATGTTGAATAACCGCCCTTGGAATTTTGAAATAGAGCAGGAAAACAGTTATATTTGTCGGTCAAACAGATCCGTTGCGGAAAGCAAGTATGCTGAAGGCTTGCTGTATAGAAATCACAGCCCGCAGCCTTTTCAATCTCACCGCTGTTTTATAACGGAACTGTTGAATTCTCCGCTGAATCTTTTTTATTTTGTGCTTTTTGTAAAAAAATATGCATCCTTTGAGATGCATATTCATTCTGAGTCTGCTTTTATCAAATCGAAAAGCAAGAAGCCATTTGTCAAAAGGGCTTTCATTCAAAAGATAAAAGTACCTGATAAGCGGGATTTTTATTCCTGCTGCCACACCATTATATAATCTTTTTCGCCGGTGGCTTCGTCCAAACCTTCACTCTGGATTTCAAACCCTTCTCTTTGATAAAAATGTATTGCCCGTGTGTTCTTCTGATATACATTTAAGCATAATTTTGCTTTTCTATCTTTTATAAAATCCAGTAGAAGTTTACCGACTCCCTGCGACTGCATTTCGCCATGGACAAAAATACCTTCGATATATTCATCGCTTAGCCCTATAAAGCCTTGTATTTTTTGACCATTTTCATACACATAAACTTCTGTCTGCGATAACATTTCTTTCACCGAAGCAAAATTACTTTTCCAGTATTGGGCGGAAATAAAATAATGCGCTTTTAAATTGGTATCTAACCATATATCGGCAACTCTGTTTATGTCTGTTTTCTGCAGTCTTCTAATCATAATAAACCTCCGCGCTTAGTCGGTTTGTCGCTTTACCGCTGTTGAAGTATAGCACAAAGCCGACCAGCGTCCTAAACCCTTTGAACAGCCCTGCAGCCGGGGCTGGCTGTATTGTCCTGCAAAGAGAAGAGGCATTTAGTTCAACCCTATACGCCCGCGCTTCTGCTTCCTTCTGCCGGTCTGTTGCCGCATTTTGAGCCTGTGTTATTTACTGCAAAAGAGCCGCAGTTATATGCATTTGGTGGGAGAAGCCACCCTTGACATAGTAGCTCTCGGTTTTATTTGTTTGAGCGTTCCGGCTTTATTGTGCTTCCATGCAGATTTTCAAGAGCTTCAGTGCTGATGGTCTGCGGGGATTCCGAAGGCTTTTCCGAACCGTTGGGCTTGAAGATGAGCTTCAGAAGGATCGGGCAGAGTATCGAAGAAATAATGATGAGAAAGATGGTTGCGACCAGCGGATCAATTCCCGCAAGCCGACCGTCTTCATAGTAGATCAGGCTTTGTCCGGCTGCGTAAACGGCCAAGGCCACCTCGCCGCGGGCGATCATTCCGCAGCCGATGCCAAGAGAGTCTCTTTTGCTATACCGAAAAGCCCTTGCGCTCAGGCTGCATCCAATAACCTTTCCAACGATGCCTAATGCGACGAAAGCAAGCGCAAAAACAAGGCCGGACGCCGTAAAATGTGAGAAATCCGCGCTGATGCCGATATAGGCAAAGAAGATGGGCGTAAAGATCATGTAGCCGCTGACAATCACCTTTCTGTCCACAATGGAGGTTTCGTCCATACCGCTGAGCATAAGCCCCGCCATGTATGCGCCGGTGATCGACGCGATTCCGAAAAGCTCTTCTGCGCAGTAAGCATAAAAAAAGCACATAACGAGCGCAAAAATGCTTGTTCTTCTTTTGTGCGGATACTGCTTGACCAAATACTTGAACAGCATGCGCATCAAAACGCCCACGCCGATGGTAAACGCAAAGAAGCCGAACGCCTTTAAAAGCGTAATCCCTATATTTCCGCCGCCGTTTATGCCGGAAATCAGGCTAAGCGCGATGATGCCGATCACATCGTCTATGATCGCGGCGCTTAGAATTGTTGTGCCAGTTTTAGTGTTCAGCTTTCCAAGCTCGCGCAGCGTTTCCACGGTGATCCCCACGCTGGTGGCGGCTAAAATGCAGCCGATAAATAAAGCGTTCATCAGCTTTTGATGGTTTGCAAGTTCGCCTAAACCGCCCATAAACAGCAGCGCGCCCAAGGTGCCGAGTGCAATTGGAACGATCACACCGGCCGCAGCGATCACGGCGGAGGCCTTTCCGCTTCTTTTCAGCTCCTTAAGATCTGTTTCAAGGCCGCTGGAAAACAGGATAAAAACAACGCCGATCTGTGAAAAGCTGTGCAGCACTTCTTTTTCGGCGGGCGATGGATTGATAAGCCCCTGAAAGCCCCAGCCCAGCCGGCTGAAGATCGCCGGCCCGATCAGGATTCCGGAGAGAATCATGCCGACAACCTGCGGCAGCCCCAGCTTTCTGGATAGAAGCCCAAACAGCTTTGTTGCCAGCAGAATAACGGCGCAGTCGTACAAGATGTTCATTACGTTGAAATTCATGAGACGGTTCGCTTCCTCTTTGTTTTTGTTTGCCAATGAAGCATTAGTGCAGCTGCAAAAAGGCATTCATATTTTATTCATATTTACATTGTACACGAAAGCGGCGTATTTGTTAAATGTTTTTTATCGGTCTCTTTAGAGAATTTTATCTGCTTGTATAAAAAGCTTTTGCGAAAACGAACGGTTCTGTGCTCATCCCGTTTATAAAAACAATTTAAAAATGATGTTGAAATATGCTGCGCTAAGCCGATAAAAGCAAAATTAAGGGCGCTTTATTATTGGATTTAAAAATAAACTTTTTGCAAAAAGACGCACAATAAGTAAAAAGTTCAACAGAAAAAATGGGTGTTAAGTGAAGGCGTGGTGCATTGCTGTTTTACATGCTTTCATAGCTTAAATGATGTTATGGTCAACAAAGTCGGAAAAGCTTTTTTCGTTTGGTGCATATTTATTTTGTGTGGTTATTTCACCGTGTAAATTTGTTGCAAGATTATGTTGCGTAGTTGATCCTTTTATAAGGAGGAAAATTAAACAGAATTTGGCTTGCGTAGAAGAGAAAAGCATGTATAATAATAAGCGGATTATATTTTTGAGCAAAAAGGGAGGCTGAATTTTATGAAACTTAAAGCGTATCTTTCCTCACTTTCGGCAAAGCAAAAATGGAAATACGGTGTTCTTGCGGCAGCTGCAGTGCTGCTCACGGTAGCTGTGATCGCTTTGATTCCGTGGTTTATGAAGGTAGCCTCACCCGAAAATATGGAACGGATCACGCAGTGGCTGAAAGGGATTGAGCCGTTTGGTTTTATGATCCTTTTTGCGGTGCAGCTTTTGCAGATCGTTATTGCGGTGATTCCGGGCGAGCCGGTGGAGCTGCTGGCCGGTTTTATGTACGGCCCGTGGGGCGGACTTCTGTTCTGCCTGGCAGGGAGCGCACTGGGCTGCATGCTTGTTTTTTTACTTGTGCGTCGTTTTGGGAAGAAGCTGATTCAAAGAATGTGCGACAGCGAAAAGGTTCAAAAACTGCGTTTTATGAAAACGGAGAAAAACAAAGAATTTTTGCTGTTTATTCTGTTCTTTATTCCCGGAACACCTAAAGATGTGCTTACTTATCTTTCACCGCTTTTGGGAATTTCACTGTCGCGTTTTTTAATCATTACAACGATTGCAAAGATCCCGTCCATTATTACTTCAACCTTTGCGGGGAATTTTTTGGGCGAGGGAAAGATCATTTCTATGATTATTCTTTACGGCATTACTGCTGTGGTCAGCATTGCCGGTATTTTGGTGCATAACACGCTGGTTCGCAAAAAGGAAGCACAGGCGTTATCTTCACAGGATGAGGATTTGTAAACAAAGGTAAAACGTTTTGCTGTGCGCTTGACACTGCATTTTCAATCGGGTAGAATGCTGGAAACAATCACAGCGTTTGTGCCGAGGAGCGCTGCTTCAGCGCAGCGAGATTGCGTTTTTTGGATTTATTTTTATATTTTATTTTTTTCAGCGCAGAACGGAGTCATTATGGCAGTAAGGATCTTTACGGACAGCACGTGCGATATTCCCGCAGAGGAAGCGGCGCGCATGGGGCTGCACGTCGTTCCTTTGACGGTGTTGTTTGAGGACGGCGAGTTTTTAGACGGTGTGGATATTTCCTGTGAGGAATTTTATCGCCGCTTGCGTGGGGCGGAGAAATTGCCTAAGACCTCGCAGATTCCTCCGCAGCATTTTGCGGAGGCTTTTGCGCCTTATATAGCACAGGGGGATGAAATCGTGGGCATTTTCATTTCCGCTGAGGTGAGCGGCACTTATCAATCGGCATGCGCTGCAAAGGAAGCGCTTGGCTACGAGAAGCTGTATCCTGTCGATTCTCGAAGCGCAACAATGAGCTTGGCGCTGTTGGTGCGCGCTGCCTGCCGCATGAGGGACAGCGGCATGGGCGCGGCGGAAATTGTCGAGGAGATAAAAAGGCTGACAAAAAAGGTTCGTTTTTATGCCGCTGTTGATACATTGAAATATCTGAAAATGGGCGGTCGTATATCGTCTGCTACGGCGGTGATTGGAGGGCTGCTTGGGATTAAGCCGATTGTTTCTATGCAGAATGGCGTGGTGAAATCCGTTGATAAAGCAAAAGGTCATGCTGCCGCAGTTCGTAAGCTTATCGGGTATCTGAAGCAAGAGCACCCGGATCTTACATATGGGTTGGTGCTCGCGCATGCAGACGCGCCGTTATTGCTGGAGGAGCTGAGAGAAAAGCTGACGGAGATGCTTTCGCTTAGCGACGCTATGGAAATTCAGGTCGGCCCTGCGATCGGCGTATACGCAGGCCCCGGCTGTGTCGGTCTTTCCTATATAGCGCAGTAATGATAAGGCAGGTTGTTTTTACATTTGTGAAAAGATTCAGACCGCAATCGAGCGGTCTGTTTTTTGTAGAGAAATTCAGTAAGGGGAATCCTTTAAATATATCTGAACGAAGAGAGCTGTCTATTATAAAAGGAGAGAGGCTGACAAAAGGATATTTGCTTTTTAACAGTGACAGAGGAGGATCGGCAAAAGACGGAACTGCAGCAGGGTTGTAGGCTGAATTGTCAATAGAGCTTTAAGGGGACTGACTGTATGTAGGCATAGCTGTGGTTGGAATTTTTAAAGGATACCGGATCAAAAGCATGCAGTGGCATCAATCCTTGCAGGATCATTTGTAGAGCAACAATATTTATTTTTCGGAATAATATTTTGTTTCTACTGCATTAAAAAAGGCGGCTGCAGTATAGTGCCGTAAAAAGGTGGCGCTCAATAACGATGCAGTGCACTTTTGTTTGGCAGTGCTCGTTTAATTTGTTCACAAAATAATTGCTTTTTAGTGTATTGCAATCGGGCGATTTCTTCACTTGAACCGTCCCTCGCCTTGCCGGGAAATCGTTTTCCCAAACAAGCGAAGGAGTTTTGCTGTTGGTTGCTTTTTCATTTACACGCGAAAAAATTGGATCATTTTAAATAAAAATCCATTGCTGCTGCCCTGCCTTAAAATATAGTTACTGTTGCTTTTTTTATTTATGGCGTGCTATTATATATGTTGAAATTTTATTGTTCTTATAAGGGAACATAGGGTCAGGAGGATAAAAAATGAAGAGTGCAAGATCAAGAAAGCTGCTGATTTTAGCCGCTGCATTGGTGCTTTCGCTGCTGCCGACGCTGGCGTTTGCCGCGGGGGCGACGGGCGTGGGCGCACCTTTATGGTGAACAAGATCCGCTATCAGGTTTTAAGTGAGAATACCGTTACGGTTATCAGCAATATAGACGAAGCGTCTTTAGGTGATGAAGGAATTGGGTTCGGGATCCTTACTTATAAAGGAGAGCTTGTGATTCCGCAGACCGTTGAACACGAGGGCGTTACTTATACGGTAACGGATCAAATCACAAAGGTTACGCTTCCGGGTTCGATCAGGAAGATCGGCGAGCGCGCGTTCTATCAGTGCCGAGGGCTGGACGAAGAGGCGGCTTCCTGCACAAAAGCAGACCATGAAGCGTACTGGACCTGCGGCGTTTGCAATAAGCTGTTTGCCGATGAGAATGCCGAAACTGAGATAGAAGCTCCGACAGAGCTTCCCAAGGCTGACCATAGCTATGGGGACGGGTGGCAGTCGAGCGACGCTAAGCATTGGCATGAGTGCGCTGCGTGCCATGAGAAGGCCGATGCGGAAGGGCACACCTTTAAATGGGTGATTGATAAAGACGTTACCGAAGCGGAAACGGGCTCTAAGCATGAGGAATGCGAGATCTGCGGGCATAAGCTGGCGGCAGTGGAGGTCCCCAAAACGGAGGTTCCGCAGACCGGCGACACAAGCACGGCGCTTTGGATCATGCTCTTTGCGCTGGCGGGTGTAGCTTTGACGGCGGGAATGTTGTATTTCAGAAAGCGCAGAGCTTAAAACGCAGATTTTGACAACGGGTTGACAGAACGGATATCCTATGCTATGATTCAAAGAAAAGCGGGATAGGTAAAAACGTACTGATAAATACAGTTTTGTCCGCCGGTAAATCATATTTTTTCATCGGATATAAATTGTTTCTGGTTTTATCAGAAGCAATTTTTTTGTTCAAGGTAAAGGAGACGTTATGGAAAAGAGTGAATATATCATTTTTTCGGATCTTTCGGTTGATCTTGCGCCTTCTTTTGTACAGAAGCATGATGTTCGGCTGATTCCCATGAATTATACGATTGGCGAGGAAGAAAGAATTTGCCGGAATATTGAACAGGAGGCTGTGCTCAAGCGATTTTATGAGGCGCAGCGCCGCGGTGAAGCAACGCAGACTACACAGATATCGCCGGATAAGTACATTGAGGTGTTTGCGCCATTGCTTCAGGAGGGCAAGGCCATTTTATATCTGTCGCTTTCAAGCGGCCTTTCAAGCACCTGTCAGTCATCGGTGATAGCGGCAAAAGCGCTTGCGGAGCAGTATCCCGACGCAGAGGTCGTGTGCGTGGACAGCTTGGCAGCGACCGGCGGCATGGGGCTTTTGTTGGAGGCCGCTGCGCAGAACCGCGATAACGGCATGAGCCTTCGGGAGAACGCCGCATGGCTGGAGCAAAACCGGTTAAGGGTGTGCCATTGGTTTATGGTGGAGGATCTGATGTATCTAAAGCGTGGCGGAAGAATTCCGGCTTCTGCGGCTATCGTTGGAACGGCGCTTAATATTAAGCCGATTCTTAAAATTGAAAACGACGGCACGCTGGAGACGTTTGAAAAAAAGCAAGGGGTAAAGGCCGCATTGAAGGAGCTGGTGGATCTTTATGCAGCTTCCTCTGAGGGCGGAGAGGGAGAGCGCGTATATATCCTTCATGCTGACAGCGATGTGAATGCTGATTATTTGGAAACTGCCGTGAAAGCCGTTAATCCCAAGTGCAGCATTGAAAGGAGAATGCTTTCTCCTGTTATCGGCGCGCATACAGGGCCGGGAATGTGCGCGATCGCTCATTTCGGGAAAAGAAACGGAGGTTAAAAATAAATGGAGATTCGTTTTTATCAGGGGCTTTGTTCTCAGGCGCGCGCAATTCGTGAGGCCGTATTTGTGCAGGAACAGGGCTTTATCAATGAGTTTGATGAAATTGACGCTGCCGCACTGCATACGGTGATCTATGAAGACGGAACGGCCGTGGCGACCGGCAGGGTGTATCGGGATGCGGAGGGCGTGTATTACATCGGCCGTGTAGCGGTCGTTAAGGAATACCGCGGGAAGCATATGGGCAATCGTGTGCTGCTTGCGTTAGAACAAAAGGCGGCGGAGATGGGAGCGCAAAGCGTGGTGCTTTCGGCGCAGTGCGCTGCACGGGGGTTTTATGAGAAAAACGGATATGCTGCGGCCGGAGAGGTTTATTTAGATGAACATTGCCCGCATATTCACATGGAAAAGCTGCTCGTACAAAAAGCTTCAGGCGAATTTACCGTGCCGCCGCATCATATCGGTTTTTTGGCCAAAAGACTGTTTGGCGAATCGGGGAAAATTCTGGACGGTTCCGTTGCCTATATTGAACCGAATGGCGGAGGCCCCGAACAAATGCATACACATGCGCATGACCATTTATTTATTGTTGTTAAAGGTGAAGCGGAAATTTGTTTGGAAAAGCGGAAAATTCACCTGAAAAAAGACGAGGCTTTTTTGGTAAAGGGCAGCATTCCGCATTCTGTGTGGAACTGTTCTGATGAAACGGCTGTAATGCTTGGAATCTCAGTCGAGAGAGCATAAAGAGAAGCAAAGACGCCGTTGCGGACGAAAATGCTGCGTGCTTTTACTAAAAAAAGAAAACCAGCCGCAATATGTTATTGCTGAAGCGGTCAATAGCTTTTCATTTGTTTTGTCAAATGAAAACAAAGCATTACGGACAATCTTTTCAAAAAGTTTTGTTTACCCCAACGCTGCGTCCCAGATCATCATCAAAACAACCCCTATCATTCCATTCCAAGTACCGGTATGCGGATGTTTGGATATATGCGCATCGGGTATTAAAGCTTCCGCTGCTGCGAATATCATTGCGCCCGCTGCAAACGATAACAGCCACGGTTGCGCCGCCGAAGGATACGCCGCCAAGAAATAATCTATCATTGCAGCTATCGGCTCTACCGAGCCGCTGCCCGTTCCGTATAAAAACGCTTTCTGCTTCCCGTCGCTTGCTTCATCAGTAAGGACATCGCCGCGCCTTTGGGTATATTGCGTATTGTTGCGGCAAGAAACATTTTAACGGGTTTCTTTAATATGTTTCCCTTCTTCGTTCATGCCTTTATAAAAATGCGGTATCAGTTTATCCAATACGGTAAAAACCGTCCTCCCACAATAAATTCCCCCGCCGCCGGAATAAAATTCCACTTGCCCCAGCTTTCCGCGCCGTCAATCGATGGTATCAGCAACAGCCAAACCGAAACCGCCGTCATAATTTCTGCGGCGGATTCGAGTAATAACGTGTTCTTTTTTGAAAAAGAACACGAGCGCCGAGCTGAGTGTCGTCGCCGAAAAGATTAGCAAAAATCCTATAACCGTAATTAAAACAGTATTCCTAACACCAATTCTTTTTTACGGAAAAGAGCGTTCCGAAGAACGCTCTTTATCCCGCAAATCATTGTTATGCGTCCGTGTTCTGCAATTCATACATGCGCGCGTAAACACCCCCTCTTTCTTTGAGTTCTTTGGGCGTGCCTTGTTCGGCAACTTTACCGCCCTGCAACACGACGATTTTTTCCGCACCGTCCACCGTTCTCATACGGTGGGCGATGATAAGCACCGTTTTGTCTTTTATAAGCGCGGATAAAGCGAGCTGCACTTCCGTTTCGTTCTCGGCATCGAGCGACGTGATGGCTTCGTCCATGATGACTATGGGCGAGTTTTTCAGCATTACTCTTGCTATCGCTATTCTCTGCTGTTCGCCGCCCGCAAGAATAAGCGCAAGCGCGATAAGAAATGCAAACGTACTGTTAATCAGCATTGTAAAGAATATCATCGGCGTGCGGCACTTTTTACAGTAAGCCACGCGATAGTCGTAATAGTTATCTATTTATATTGTGCTAAACTACTTACGTCTATGTTCTCTGTTTTTATAGATAAATTCTCTGTTTGTGTTTTCTTTCGTTTCGACTGGCAGGGCGTTTCTGTTTTATCACAATCGGAGGATTTTTCTCTTTCCGGTTAATCTTTTTTCAACCACGCGACTATCGCATGGTTTTTTAGGGACAAAAATAACGGTAGGCACTTTCGTGTCTACCGTTATTTTTTCACTTGGTTTATTTTAGATTGTTTGCTTAATCGTCAATTGAGCGCTTGCGGAACAGAAAGGATATGCTCCAAAGTCCTGCAATACCGACAAGGCTATATATAATGCGCGCCAGCGTAGCCGCTTGACCGCCGCAGATCCAAGCCACGAGATCAAACTGAAACAGACCTACAAGCAGCCAGTTAAGGGCTCCGATGATGACAAGCACCAACGCGATAATATCTACTACCATATGCTCATTCTCCTTTGCGTTTTTTAATATTTTTTCCGTTTTTCATTCATTTATGCTTTTTATTTTGTTTTTGCGAAAACAGTAAAAATCATGCGGCTATAAATCCCTGTGGAAAAATCCGCAGAACTAGTATGCACTGAAATATAAACTCTCATGTGCAAATTAAATATTTTGTTTTTTATTGTTCTGTGATGCAAAACATATCGTGATTATGCCGCTTACACCTTATGGGCAATTGATCCATACGGTTTAAAAAATAGCCACTTCTTTTTTCCTGTTTGTTGTTTTTCGCTTTGCAATTATTTTTTACAGCAACGCTTTTCTTTTCATGGGTTGCTTATGACACATTTAGGACGAGCACTGTTGAAATCGGTAAAATGGATCGGCAAATGCTTTTATCCATTTTATCGGCAATCACATCATTTGTCGCAATGACCGTAGCAATCGTCAGTCTATTCGTATGAGATATACGGCGACTAAAATAAGAGACGATAAAATCCAACAAACCGGACAGATTTCAAAACAGAGCGGCATAAAAGTGAGCGGCAAGGATGATGCGCTGCTTTCAGCAGTAAAGAAAAAACAACAGTGTAGTTAGTAGAAGCAGCCGTGAAGCCTACACAATTTCAGATCACAGCGGAGCATATTGACCAATCAATATATCGTTTTAAAAATATCATACTATTCTGAACGGTTTATAGAGAAATTACAAAAAAAATGTTATATTATTATAAGAGAGCAAAAAGGAGGTAATATGGAAGTTAAAATCGCGGGAGTCTCTTTGTATTATATCATAAACTGGTTTTTTATCTATAGCTTTCTGGGATGGGTGTGGGAATCCTGTTACGTGTCCGCAAAAGCAAAAAAGATAATAAACAGAGGTTTTATAAATGGTCCATTGTGTACCATTTATGGGTTCGGAGCAATCAGTGTATATTTAATCTTGAAAGATTTTGACGAAAATATACTGATTTTGTATTTCGGTGGAGTGATTGTTGCAACGGTGTTAGAGTACATAACAGGCTGGCTGATGGAAGCAATTTTCCATACCCGATGGTGGGATTACAGTAAAAAGCCATTTAATCTTCAGGGATATATCTGTCTGGGGTCATCCATTGCCTGGGGTGCATTTACGGTGTTACTGTTTTATGTATTTCAGC
>JAHAAN010000053.1 GCA_018376855.1 Clostridiales bacterium
TTGTGGGCGCGTTCTGTCGCGCGTATGACATACAACGTGCAATGGAAGAGCTGCTGCCCGGTATCTATGATGCAGCGGACAATATGCCCGATAGATACACCTATATAGGAGGGTCTACTACAGGCGGCGCCGTGCTTTATGACGACGGAAAGTTCCTTTACAGCCACCACGCGACGGATCCATGCGGCGGGCGGCTGGTTAATGCCTTTGATCTTGTGCGACTGCATAAGTTTGGAGACAAAGACGACGAAGCGCAGGCCGGCACGCCCACCAACCGTCTGCCGTCATATACGGCCATGTGCGAGTTTGCCGTAGGACTTCCGGAGGTGTCGGCGCTTATTAGTAAAGAGCGATATGACAGCGCGGTAAAAGATTTTGAGGGTTTAGCGACGGATGCCGAAGAGGACGCTGAAAACTGGATGGCATTGCTTGAAAAAAACACACAGACCGGCGCCGTAAAAAGCACTATAGACAACGTGCGCATTATACTGGAGCATGATCCGCTGCTTAAGGACAAGTTCGCACTTAATGAATTTGCAGGTCGCGGCGAGGTGCTTGGTTCGTTGCCTTGGGATAGCCGCAACAAACGTCGTTTGTGGGATGATAACGACAATC
Source organism: Clostridiales bacterium (assembly GCA_018376855.1). Lineage (GTDB taxonomy): Bacteria > Bacillota > Clostridia > Christensenellales > QALW01 > JAHAAN01. Next base: position 616 of record JAHAAN010000053.1, read on the forward strand.
AGGGGCTTTATTGGTACATGGAGCGTGTGTATAAAGTTACGGGTAACGGCAAAGTAGACGGCGCGCTGTCGTTACATTCCAATGCGCACGCTTTTAACGACGTCAAAGATTATCTTAAAGGGTTGCAGGGGTTATGGGATGGCGTGCCGCGCCTTGATACTCTGTTCATTGATTACCTTGGCGCAAAGGATACTGCGTACAATAGAGCTGTAACGCGCAAGGCTTTTACTGCGGCGGTAGCTCGCGCCATGACTCCCGGTTGCAAGTATGACAATATGGTGATTTTGTCGGGGCCGCAAGGGGTTGGTAAAAGTACGCTTTTGGACAAGATGAGCAAGGGCTGGTTTAACGACAGCATACGCACGTTTGAAGGCAAGGAGGCGTCAGAGCTTTTGCAGGGCGTGTGGATCGTGGAGGTGTCCGAATTAGATGCTTTTCGGCGCACGGATGTAAGCCGCATCAAGCAGTTTCTGAGCTTGCGAGCAGATCGTTTCCGCGCGGCATACGGGCGCAACGTGAAAGAGTTGCCCAGGACTTGTGTCTTTTTTGGCACGACCAATACACCGAACTTTTTGCAGGATACCACAGGCAATCGTCGCTTTTGGCCGATAGATACGCATGAGCAGCACGCCCGTAAAAATGTATGGAAGGATCTCGATGCTGAAATAGATCAGCTTTGGGCAGAAGCTGTGGTGCGTTGGCAGGCGGGAGAGTTGCTGTATTTAACAGGTGCGGTAGAGGTAGCGGCCAAGGCAAAGCAGGAGGAACACCGAGAGGTCAGCAGCCGCGAGGGTGTTGTACTGGAATTTTTAAGCCGCGAGGTGCCTGAGGACTGGAGCAAATGGCCCCTGGACAAGCGCCGCATGTACTGGGGCGGCGTTGTGTCAGGCGAAGTAAAAACGGTACCACGCGATCGTATATGCGCTCTTGAAGTGTGGTGTGAGGCTTTTGGCGGAAGCCTTAAAGAGATGAAAAATGCCGATACCAGAGAAATCAATGCCATTATTGATTTTGCAGGCTGGGAAAAAGCAAACGGATCTTCACGGTTCGGTCCTTATGGAGTACAGCGAGGATTCGTGAAGCCGAATGTGTAACAAAGGCTTGTAACATCACTTTTTCAGATTGGAAATGTTACAAGTGCTGTAACATTTGAAAAATAAAATGTTACAGCAAATGTTACGCAAAGAACCCCATAAAATACGGACTTTTAAGCATTATGTAACATTGTAACATTTTTTCTCTATAGAATCTAAAAATAGAGAGATTAGAGAAATTAGAGAATATAAATACGCTCTAATCCTCTAATTATAGATAGTATGGGAAAAAATGTTGCAATGTTACAAAGGAGGTTATATTTTTGCTTGAGACAGAAATTGAGCGCCGCATGGTGCAGGAGGTTAAAAAGCGTGGTGGGCTCTGTTATAAGTTCGTGAGCCCCTCCAACCCAGGCGTGCCTGATAGGATCATAATTACACCCGAAGCAAGAGTGATATTCGTTGAGTTGAAAACGGAGATAGGCCGGTTGTCTAATCTGCAAAAATGGCAGAGGGATGAAATGCGCAAGAGAGGGGCGGACGTCCGGGTCATAAAAGGCTGGGACGCCGCAAAAGCATTAATTGAGGAGGTGATGCCCCATGGAGTACAAGCCACATAGCTACCAGTCTTATTGCATTGACCGGATTGTAAACAACCCTGCGGTTGGGCTGTTCCTCCGGCCGGGCCTCGGCAAGACCTCCATCACGCTTTCGGCGATTAACATTTTGAGATATTATCGCTGGAGCATTTGCAGGGCTTTGGTGGTGGCGCCTAAGAAGGTGGCCGAGGGAACGTGGAGCAAGGAGGCAAGCAAGTGGGATCACTTGAAGCACCTGCGGGTGATTACGGTTTTGGGGTCTTCGGCAAAGCGTGTTAGGGCGCTTAATACTCCAGGGGACGTGTATGTGATTAACCGCGAAAACATCCCGTGGCTGGTGGACTACTACAAGCAGTCGTGGCCGTTTGACATGGTGGTGCTTGACGAGAGTACCAGTTTCAAGAACGGGCAGAGTAAGCGATTCAAGGCGCTGAAACTGGTGCGGCGGTTCTGCAAGAAGATGGTGCTGCTTACTGGTACGCCATCGTCTAAAGGCCTTATGGATCTATGGGCGCAAATGTATTTACTTGATGAGGGACAGCGGCTCGGTAAAAACATCACACAATTCCGCGAGCATTATTTTACGGCTAATACTCATGGCGGGCATTTTACTGAGTACAGTCCCAAAGCGGATGCTGAAGCTGCTGTGCTTAATGCAATAAGCGATATTTGTGTGAGCATGAAAGCGGAGGATTATTTAGAACTGCCGGAGTGTATCGAGCATGAGATTCCTGTCGTTTTGAGCGATAAGGCATTGAAAGAGTATCGGAAGTTTGAACGTGATCTGCTGTTAAAGATCGACGAGGATGTTATTACAGCCAACACTGCCGGTGTGCTGACGGGCAAGCTGCTGCAATTTTGCAGCGGGGCTATATACGACAGTGAGCGTCGAGTGGTCCATCTTCACGATTGCAAGCTTGACGCTTACATGGAACTGCTGGAGAGCCTTAACGGGGAACCGTGCGTCACGTTCTACGGCTATCAGCATGACCGGGACCGTATACTTGAAGCTTTGGCTAAAACCAAGCTGCGTGTGCGGGTATACAAAGATACAAATGACGAGGACGATTGGAACGCCAGAAAAATTGACGTGCTGTTGGTGCATCCGGCAAGCTGCGCCTATGGGCTGAACCTGCAAGCCGGAGGGCGGCATATTATCTGGTTTACGCCGAACTGGAGCTTTGAGCTGAACGACCAAGGCAAGTGCCGTTTGTGGAGACAAGGATCAACGTATGACAGGGTTTACGTGCATTATCTCGTTGCACAAGGCTGCGTCGATGAGGACGTGATTACCGCGATAAAGGACAGGCAGGGTACGCATGAAACCGTGATGCGGGTACTAAAAGCGAGAATCAGGAAGCTAAAGGAGGAGGGTTAATATGACTAAGGAGCAGTTGCAAGCGCAAGCGTGGCTTGAAGGGATTAAAAAGATTGATTCGGAGATCACAGAAAACGAGAGGGTCAAACAGCGGATATTTGAAGATCTTACAAGGTGCACCGCAAGATATACGGATGACAAAGTACAAACATCTAAAGCAAACGCGATGGAAAATGCTATGATTGCCTATGCTGCTGCCGAAAAAGAAATGGATGATAATACGGACAGGCTTATATCTCTGAAGAGTCAGGTGCTGCGCGTTGTGAACGGTATTGATAACACAGTGTATCGGGATCTGCTTAAAAAGCATTATATAAATCTTAAGCCTTGGTGGGTTGTGGCAAGGGAGATGCACTACTCAGAAACCGCAATTTATGATCTGCACAAACAAGCATTAGATGAAGTTTTTAAAAGACTGTAGTAAACTGGAGTTTGGTACGTGCTATAATGCTATCGTGGTTTTATAGGGCGGACCATCTCCTTTCTATTTAAGCGGTCGTAGGTGTTTTACGGCCGCTTTAATATTTGTTTGCAATTTGGTTTTAAGGGTTTGATTGATCCGGATAGCGTTAAGCTTTAACGCTTGCAGGGGTGGGAGCAGGGGTCAAAAGTGATAAGGCATTTCAGAATATCGGTTCTGAAAACTTGGGTAAACTTGGGCAGTACATAGCCGACCGAGACGCGATTCTTGAATCCCCGCGAGTAGCGGATATGCAGGAGATCAACGAGTTCTGGACAAGCATAATGCGCGATACAGGCGTTGAGGCGAAGGACAGAATCAAGGCTTCTGAGCTGCGCGCGAAGGCGGCGGGGGCGTTTGTCGATCGGATGCAGCTTTCGGGCAGGCTGGATACGGGCAAGCTGGAAAGCGTGCTGGAGCAGCTGCGTGGTGGCGGCGGTGGCTGATCTTGTTCTATCGGATAAGTACAAGGCGTTTTTGCGATGCGATGCGGATGCTGAATTTTTAGAGGGGACTACGGCGGCAGGCAAAACGACGGTCGGATTGTTTAAGTTCATGCTTAAGGTTGCCGAATCGCCGAAGAAAATCCATATTCTTTCCGGGCTTGATCTTGGTACGGTGGAAAAGAATATCATTCAAAAAGAGCTTGGGATTCTGGACGATTTCGGCGCGCTGGTGGAATATAACGCGGGCGGGAAGGGTGGCAATTCAATGCCGCATTTGTTTTTTCATGCGCCGAATGAGGACAAAATCATCTATGTGCTGGGTTATGACAACAAAGCGCGATGGAAAAAAGCGCTCGGCGGGCAGTATGGATGCCTGTACATTGACGAGATCAACATTGCGGATATGGAGTATGTGCGCGAAGTAACGATGCGCTGCGATTATCTGCTTGCAACGCTGAACCCGGACGATCCGGCGCTGCCGGTGTATAAAGAATATATCAATCGCGCGCGGCCGTTGCCCGGATGGGAGGCGGATACGCCGCGTGAAATTCTGAACCAGCTTGCCGAACCGGCTATGCCCGGATGGGTGCACTGGTTCTTTTCGTTTGACCACAATGCGGGGTTGACGCAGGAAAAGCGTGAGCAGATCATCGGCAATGTCCCGCCGGGGACAAAGCTGCATAAAAATAAAATTCTCGGGCTGCGCGGGCGGTCAACCGGCTTGGTATTTAACCTGCGGGCGGAGCATATCGTGCCTGAGACGAGGCTAAAGGCAGGAGTTGCGAGCGGGGAACTCGAATTTTTAACGTTTTCCGCAGGCGTGGATACGTCGTATTCTCAAAAATCAGACGATATATTTGCGTTTGTGTTTTCAGGCGTTACGGCGTGCCGGAAGAAGATCACGCTTGAAACGAAAACTTATAACAACAAAGGGCGCAGCGCGCCGATCACGCCGAGCGACATTCCGCCGCTGCTTGTTGATTGGCTGGAGATGTGCCGCAAAAAGTGGGGATTTGCGCGCAGCGTGTTTATTGATTCGGCGGATCAGGCAACTATTCTTGAATGCCAAAAGTACGCGCGGCAAAACGGGAGCATTTATAATTTTGTTCCCGCATGGAAACAGACGAATAACATTGATCGGATTCATTTGCAGTCCGGCTGGATGGCGAAAGGGGATTTTTTGATTTCGGATACATGTAAAGATGAAATTGACGAACTGAATACATACAGCTGGCGGGAGGATAAGGACAATACGCCGGAAGACGGGCACGATCATGTAATCAATGCGGATCAGTACAGCTGGCTGCCGTACAAGGCGAAAATAGGGAGTGTAATCGGTGGGGTGGATTAAAGAAATGCTGCAAAACTGGCTTGAAATCGTACCGGCACAGGGGCAGAGGGTGCGGATTGAGGAAAATACTACGTTTGCGCAGGGGGCAAAAATTACTATTCCGAAGACGGCGTCAAGTGGCACGGTCTTTCAACGGTGAACATTCCTTTGCAAAACGCTGACCTATATCGTGAAGGCGGACATGGAACCGGCTGATTTCGGCACGGACAGGCAGGCGGCTGATAAATGGGAGCAAATCGAATCGGATTTTGATTTCCGCGCTTTGGTCGGAAAGGCGATTCGCGAAACGCTGGTAACGGGCGACGGGGCTTTTAAGATTTCTGTGGATACGGAGCTTTCGGATTATCCGATTGTGGAGTTTGTTTCGGGCGATCGAGTTGATTATATCATCAAGCGCGGCAGGCTTTGCGGCGTGGATTTTTGGACGCGCTGCTGCGGCGAAAAAGGGCAATACAGCCTGCGGGAGCGTTACGAGCGAGGCCATGTGAGCTATGCGCTGTTTGACGGCGATAAAGAGGTTCCGCTTGACCGTGCGGCGGAATGCGCAGGGCTTCAGCCCGCGGCGTTTGATGGCGGCTATCTTATGGCCGTGCCGTTCAGGGTGTACGACAATCCGCGCTTTTGCGGGCGGGGGAAATCTGTGTTCGACAGCAAAACGGATGTTTTTGACGCTCATGATGAAGTAATCAGCCAGTGGATGGATGCGATCCGTGCGGGGCGCGTGCAGAAGTATATTCCGGAGGATATGATTCCGCGAGATCCCAAGACCGGCGCGCTGTTGACGCCGGATACCTTCGGCAGCCATTTTGTGGCCGTTGGAGGGAACGTCAAGGAGGGTATTGCTTCCAAAATAGAAACGATTCAGCCTGAAATCCGGTATGATGCATTTTTATCCACCTATTCCGCCACGCTGAACATGTGCCTGCAAGGGATTCTTTCACCGGCCACGCTGGGCATAGATGTGGGGAAGATGGCCAGCGGAGAAGCGCAGCGGGAGAAAAAGGACGTAACAGGTTATACGCGCAATGCGATCACGGATGCGCTGGAAAAGACGCTGCCCGCGCTTATATGCGCCGTTTTAAAGACATACGACAACATGTGCGGGAGAGCGCCGGAGGAATATGAGCCGAGCGTCAGCTTCGGCGAATACGGCGCGCCGGATTTTGACAGCCGTATCAATACGGTAGCGGCGGCCAGCGGTGCGGACATCATGAGCATTGAGAGCCAAGTGGACGAGCTGTGGGGCGATTCCAAGGATGAGCAGTGGAAATCTGCGGAGGTGGAAAGGATCAAGCGGCAACGCGGTATAGAGGCGGCAAACGAGCCTGCTGTGGGCGGTGATCTGATTGACGTGGGCTGAAATCGCGGAACTGTTTGATCGTATTGAGGAACAGCTGATCGAATCCCTCAAGCGCAATCTTGCGCCGCATAGAGCGTGGGAAAAAGACGAGGGCTTTGATTGGCCGGCATGGCAGGCGGAAAAGCTGAAAAATGTATGGAAGTACCGCAATCAGAACAAAAAGCTCATTAGGCAATATGCGCCCGTGATTGATCGCGAAACAGCCAAGCTGCTTCGCGATCAGTTTTCTGAGGGTAAGGACGACTTTTTCGGAGTAAATACGGCGCGTCTTGACAAGCTGATTGACGAGATTCAGCACACCGAGCAGCGGGCTGAACGCGCGGCTTTGCGCATGATGGACGACGTGTATCGCAGAACAATTTATCAGGCAAGCACGGCAATGGCGACGGGGTCGGTAACGCTGCCTAAAGCCATTGATATGGCAACGAAGGATTTTCTTGCGGCGGGCATACGGTGCATTGAATATAGGGACGGCAGGCGCGTGGATATTGCGGATTATGCGCATATGGCGCTGCGCACTGCCGCCGCCCGATCCGCGATGATGGGAGACGCCGCCCGCCGGGAACGGATCGGTATTGATACGGTACTTGTTAGCCAGTACGGCGCGTGCTCTGAAACCTGCCTGCCGTGGCAAGGGCAAGTGTACATAGATGATGTTTTCGGTACATGGAACGGCGAGCGGGTGGGAAACCGCGGCAAAAGCCGAAACGGTCTGTGGTATCCGCTGCTTTCCGATGCGATCGAGGGCGGTCTGTTCCATCCGAACTGCCGTCATACTCTCACAGACTGGATTGAAGGCGTGAGTAGATTGCCGGAGCTGATGAGCGGGGCGCGTATCCGTCAGAATGCGGAGCTGGAGCAGAAGCAGCGGGCGCTTGAGCGTAAAGTGCGGAAATATAAACGGCTTGAGATTGGAAGCGTAGAGCCGGAGACCGCGAAGCGGTATGCTGAAAAGCGCAAGGCGGCGCAGAGCGAGCTGCGTGAGTTTGTGGATGAACATTCCGATGTTTTGCGCCGGGATTACTGGCGGGAAAAGGTGTATACAGCGGAATCACCGACGGCGCAGGGGCTTGCTGCGTCAGGAGAGATTGAGAAAGAAACGCATAAACCGCCGATACTGCTTGAAAAGCTGGAAAGGGTGGAGTATAATACTGCTGTGGAAAAGCTGAAGCAGTACGAGCCGGAGATTGCGGATTTAAATGTTGAAAATGCGATCGTGGTAACGCAGGACGGCGAGGTTTGGCGATGCTTCGGAACGGAGCAGATGGTTTATCCGAATGAAGATCTCGGAGAGAAGCTGCGCGGGGCGTATGTTACGCATAATCACCCATATGAGCGTACGGAGTACTCGTTCAGTAAGGCGGATTTTGAATTGTTTGATGGATTCGGCTTGAAAGTACTGCGCGGAGTGGATGATCGGTATGAATATCAACTGAGTAGAAAAGAACTTGAAGTTGATACGGAACCAAGCATTTATGAAATACAAAACGCAGATGATTTGATGAAACACCATGCCGCTATTCGGCAAGCGATTAGCAAGCAAGTGGGATACGGGAGAAAGAAACGATGAGAAATTTCGATGAGGAATTAAGAGCGATCCATAAATGGCGCGATGAACAAGAAGCAGAGTTGGAAAAGTATTTTAAGAAAATAGGAATACCGATGGGCTTAGATGGTGTTTCCAATTCTGATGAAGGATTGCAAATACGTCGTGAATGGAAAGAAAAATTGGCAATATTATTTAAAGAATACGATGAAGTCAAAGCTCGCGGAGATGAACATATAGCTGACGGTGTGATTCATAACGCCAAGCGCTGATTGATATACGCATTGCTGTCGCTCCTCATGCGGGAGCGTGGATTGAAATTTTTATGCCCAAAACGTGTGAAAGGCGTTAAAAGGTCGCTCCCTCACGGGAGCGTGGGTTGAAAAAAGAAAGAAATATGTAAAAAATAAAAAAGTAAAGAAATAATAAAAACGGCGCCACGCCATAAGGTTTGGTGCTGTTTTTATGCCCAAAACGTGTGAAAGGCGTTAAAAGCTGCATGGAAAACAAGGCCGACGGGCTGAAAACGGGAGGTTGTAATGGAGGAGCAAAAGGATCTGGAACAGCAGGAGCAGACGGCGGAACCCGCGCAGGAGGATGCGCAGGCAAAAACGCAGCAGAGCGATGAAAGCGGACTGCCGAAAACGCAGCAGGAGCTGGACGAGCTGATTGAAAGGCGGATCGCGCGGGAGCGCAAAAAGTTTGCAAAGCAGGGCGCCGCACAGCAGGGGGAGGCAACCGGCGCAGTGCAGGAGACGGCGCAAGCAGCTGCCGACGCGGCGATGAAATCGCTGAACACGGAACTTATTGCCGCAAAAGCACAGCTGGAGGCTTACAAAAGCGGCGTATCTGCCGAAGCGGCAGAAGACGCTGTGCTGCTTGCGCTGCATCAGATCGAAAAGGACGGCGATGAGCCGGACGAGGAATCCATTCGGGAGGCGCTTGCAGCCGTCCTGAAACGCCATCCGGAATGGAAAAAGGAAGAGAAAAAGGGCGGCATTAAAGTAGGCGCGCAGGAAGGGCGGGCGGATGAAAAGGACGCCGGGAGAAAGCCCTTCGGCAGCGTAACATTTTTTTAAGGGGGATTTTTAAAACATGGCAAGAACAAACGCAATCAGTCTGCTTGCAGGTACAAGCACACCGGCCACGCTGGCCGAAATTTACGGAATGGTCATTGATAACGTGCAGAAGGCAACGCTTTCCACGGCGCTCAAAAGCCAGCAGTACACCGGCAATCCGGCGGCGGGATCGGTAGAATTCAAGCGCTTTGAAAACGCGGAGGCCAAGGCCTACGGAACAGCGAGAACCGCTGCAAAGGGCGATACGGTTACGGCAGCGCCTATAACCGTGAACCTGAGCACACATAAAGAAATTGTGGAGGAAGTCGCTAAGTTCGATCTTGACACCTTCGGGGTGGCGAATATTATGCGCCGCAGGGCGGATAATCATGCTCTTGCAATGGGCGCCGATCTTGACCGCGCGTTCTTTGCGGAAGCGGCGAGCGGCGGCACGGCATTCACGCCTGCAAGCGGACTTACTGCGATACAGGACGTTGTGGAGAATATGATCCAAACGCTGGAAACCACAAGCAACGACTATGTGGACGGAGTGGACAGATCGCTCATGGCGTTGGTGCTTACGCCTGCGCAATACGGTAAGCTTCGTACCTTCCTTGATACGCAGAGCAACCCGAATGTTGACACAGCAGGCGAGGAATTCGGCGTGTATCACGGCGTAAAGGTGTACAGCTGCACCCGCCTGCCCGGCGGCGCTTCTGCTTCTAACGGCATTCTGATGGTGAACGGCGCGGTTGCGCAGCCGGTGGTAGTGAATCGGTATTCCAACCCGGAAAAGATTCCGCTGTCCAACGACTATGCGGTGTCGCTGTTTTACGATTACGGCACAAAAGCTCTTGCGTCAGATTTGATTCTCAACTGGAAGGTGGGGGCGTAATGCGCTATATGAACCGCGCAACGGGGGCGATCATTGAACCGCCGGAGGGCGCTGAGCGTATGTGCGTGAATCATTCGCTGTATGCAGAGGAACATGCTAGCGGTGAGCTTGAGGCGGCGCAGAAAAAGCGCGCGCCGAAAAAAAGCAAGAAGGAGGACGACTGAAGATGTATCTGACGCGGGCGGAATATCTCGCCTTAAAAGGCGAGGGGGACTTTGACGCTGAAGAAGCGATTGCAAGGGCGCAGCGGGATATTGACGCCATGACCTATAACCGCATACGGCGGCGCGGTTTTGATGCGCTTACGCCGTTCCAGCAAACGCTTGTGAAAGAGGCGGTTGCCGAGCAGGCGCAGTTTATCGGCAGCAATGCGGAGCTGCTGAACACCCCGCTTGCGTCATACAGCATCAACGGCGTTTCTATGAGCTGGGACAGCGGCAGGGTTTGGCGCGTCGGAGGTGTTTATGCTTCCGACGCAGCATACAATGCGCTTATGCAAACGGGGCTTATGTATCGGGGGGTGGCGCCGTGAAGTGGCCGGAGCTTGTGCCGGATCGTGCGTGCAAAACGGTGGTCAGGGTTGTAACGGTTGAAGGGGTAACCGAAAGCGGCGCGCCGGCTGAAAAAACGGTGTATGCGGGCAAATGCAATTATGCCGAAAAGATGCGTCAGGTGCTTAATGCCGAGCGGCAGCTTGTGTTATTGCAGGCTACCGCTCTTTTTAACGGCGATATCGCGCCGGGTGAGGATATTTCTGGTTATGCTGTGATCGGAGATAAAAAAAGACGCATTTATGCCGCGAGCAGAGGCAGAAATCCCGACGGCAGCGTGAATTTTACACAGCTGGAGTTGATGTGATGAACATAGAGATCAATAAACAGGCGATTGCGCGCCTGCATGAAAAGGCTGTTAGAGCTCTGCTGATGACAGGCGAGGCGGTGCGTACCGATTTGGTGAGCGCGCAGATAATGCCGCGTGATAACGGAGATATGCAGGACAACAACACTTGGGTTGACGCAAACGGAGCAGACGGCAGCGTGCGTGTGATCACGGGCAGCCCGCAGGCAAGGCGGCTGTATTACCACCCGGAATATGATTTTCAAACGGTGAATAACCCCAACGCTGGGGCGGGCTGGTTTGATCCATACAAAGACGGCGGTGAAAAGGCTGATTTTGTGCGGGAAACCTTTGCTGCTTTGATGCGGAAGGAGCTGGAAACATGACGGCTGAAAACCTGAAAAACTGGCTCAAGGAGCAGGACGGCGAAGCTGCAGGAAGAATCGCCGTCGGCTGCATTGACGGGAGCAAGGAACGTTTTATCGGCGTGTATGACGTGAAGGGCGCCGCGGCAAAGCAGCGCCTCTGCATCGGCGGAAATGCGCAGACAAAGCATCTTTTGCGCCGCTTCACCGTTTTGATTCACTGGACGGATAACGCCGTGATCTGCGCGGCAAAGGCGCGGGAAGTATATGCCCTGCTTTATGCAAAATCAAACGTTATAATGGACGGCGTTCCCGTTGTATCGATTGATCCAGGCGGCGACGTGATTTCCCTTGGCAAAGATGAAAAAGGAATTTATGAGTACAGTATCAACATAACGATAACATACAAAAGGAGTTGAAGATAATGGCGGCACATTCGGGGGTTTTCCCTGTATAAGAAAACGCTTTTAAAATCGGAAAAAGCGGGCGGACAAGCGCGGATTCGGATATGGTAACGATTGCGGAGATGGAGAGCTTTTCCGTGTCCATTGACGGCAACGTGGAGGAGTGGAAGCCGATGGAGGCGGAGGGGTGGACAAAGCGCATGACAACCGGCAAGGCGCTCACTATTTCACTTTCCGGCAAACGGTGCAGCGGAGACGCGGGCAACGATTATGTTGCTTCCCTTGCGTGGAAATCAGGGCTTGACTGCAACACGAAGTTTGAATGGACGTTTCCCGACGGCGCAAAGCTTGCCTTTGACGCGGTGGTGAGCGTTACCGAGAACAGCGGAGGCGACAGCACGAACATCGGATCGCTGGCGTTTGATGTGATGAGCGACGGCAAGCCGACGTATACGGCTGCGGTTTCTGTCTAACGATAAGGGGGTAATCCCCCTTTTTATTTTTTTATTCGGAGGGATTAGCGTGAAAAATTGTTTTTTTCACGCCAGAATTTGCTCCTTTGCCGCAAAGACAGGCGGCAATTTCGGCTGAGAGCCGAAACCGTTACAAATTCAACAAAGGATGGAGATTAATATGGCAAAGATTTATACATTAGACGGCAAATTGCTGACAGAGCGCCCCGAAATCAGAATCGGGGACAAAATTTATGCGGTGGACGACCGGACAAGCACGGTTAAAAAGCTGTCTAAATTAGATACGGAAGATACGCAGGCTATTTATGAGCTTGCGCTTGGCAAAGAGGCTGCAAAAGAAGTTGCTGCAATGGATTTGCCCTTTGCGGCGGATATCCAGCTGTGTAAGCTTGTGGTTGCGGCAATGACGGGCGAAGACCCCGCCGAGGTGGAGGAGCGATTTCGCGCAGAACAAAGCGCAGACTGAAGCGTGGTATGATCTTGATTTTGACGCCGATCTGATCGCGCAGAGCATAGCGACGCAGTACGGCGTTTTGCCGTCGGAGCAGGGAGAGCTTTCCTATGCGGACTGGTCGCAGCTGGTGGCGGGAATCATGGACAATACGCCGCTGGGGAGGGTGGTATCCGTGCGCATGGAGACAGATCCTAAAATCATTTCAAATTTTGATTCAGCGCAGCGCCGAATTCGTAATGAGTGGGCAATGTTCCACGCGCGGCAGAAAAAAGGGATCAGATCGGCAGGAGCGAAGCTGAAGGAGCTGCAAAACTCGCTTGCAGCTATGTTCGGCGGTAAGGGGGGATCGCATGGCTGAGGAAACGGTCGGAGCCATATGGCTTGAGCTGGGGCTGAAAGACGACGGTATATCCGCAAAGGTGAAGAACGCCGTTGACGAGGCAAAAAAAGCGGCGGAAAAGCCTGCGCAGGAGATCGGAGAAACGATCAGGGAAAAGGTGTCGCGCTCTTTGCGGGATGTTGATGCAGGCAAGCCGTTTGAGCTGGCACAGGACGCGCTTGGGCTGCTTAACCAAAAGCTTGACAACACTTATTCCAAGATCGGTGCCTTGCAGGAGAAGCACAAAGAATTAACGGCGCTGTATGACCAAAAGGTGATTGGTTTTAAAAGCGATACCGAGGAAGCGAAAAAGCTTGACGCGCAGCTTAACAGTGTGGAGGAGCAATTAATATCTTTACAGGGTACGGCAAATCAAACAGAGGCTAAGATCAAAAAGGTTATAGAGAGCGCAGAACAAACGGGTGAAAAAGCACAGAGCAATACGGTCAAAAGCGCTAAGAAAACGGCGACGCAGACGGTTAAGAGCGCCAAAAGCGCGGCCGGAGCGGTAAAAAAGGAATATGACTTAATCAATGCAAGTATGAGCAAGGGTGCAGATACAGCCGGAAAACGGGGGAAGCGCTCCATGAACGGGCTGCAAAAGGGCGCAAGGGGGCTGGCGCTTGGTGTTAAACGAGCATTCAAAGCTACGTTTTTAATGGCGGGACTGTATGCGGCGTTCCGTGGGATCAAGACGATCATCGGCGACGCAGTCAAAGGCAACAAGCAATTTGCGCAGTCGCTGAATTTGATTAAAGGCAATTTGAAGGTGGCCTTTACGCCGATTATAAACGCAGTTATTCCGGTTTTAAACCGGCTTGCGGCGACCTTTGCGGCGGTAACGAAAGCGGTTGCGACAGCGATCGCAGGGCTGTTTGGGCAGACCTATGAGCAGGCGCTTGCAGCGACAAAAAAGTTGGAACAAACGACCGCCGCGGCCAAAAAGGCAAGCGCGACAATCGGCATAGACGAGCTGAACGTAATCGGCAAGGACGAAGGCGCAACGGATCTGAGCGCACTGGATAACGCAAAGTATGCCGAAGAAGCGATGCAGAAGGTCGAAAACTTTAAGGCAAAGCTGAGCGGTTTCGGTGTATGGGTGGAGCAGAATGTGTTTAGTCCCATTCGTGAGAATCTTTCTAAGTTTTCAGCGCCGTTTGCAAAGCTGCAAGGGCTTTTCAAGGGCGTTTCAGACGGCTTTAAAAAGAATATGAAGCCGTTGGGCGACTGGTTTAAAAATGATCTTCCTAAAGCAATTTCATCCGGAGTGGGCGCAGTTTCCACTGTGCTTGCGGGGCTGCTGGATATGCTGGGCAGCATCGGAGGCGGCGTTATGCGCGCGTTACAGCCCGCGATTGACTGGATGTCAACCGACGGGCTGCCGATGCTCTCTGATGTTTTCTGCGAAATATCCAAAACCGCGGAGAGCATGTTTGCGAGCGTTAAGAGTGTGTTTGACAGGCTTTGGACGGATGCGGTAGAGCCGGTGCTTGGGTGGATCGGGGATGCGGTTACGGATCTGCTTACCGATGCAAAGGCGCGATGGGATGAATACGGAGCGCCGATTTTTGAATCGGCGAGGGAGGCGCTTGAAAACGCGGAAAACATCTTTGAATCTCTGTGGAACAACACGCTCAAGCCGATTTTTGACGAGATGTATAAAGCTGTTACGGATCTGTGGGAAACCAGCCTGCGACCGCTGCTCAATAAGTTGGGCGAATTCAAGGACAAGCTTGTGCAGACCGCGCTGACGATCTATAACAAGGCGATCGCGCCGATCGTGCAGTGGGTTGTGGATTATCTGTATCCGAAAATTGTGCCGGTCATTCAAAACATTGTGCGTTCTGTGAAAAGCATGATTCGTCCGATCGTGGATGCGGTGGGAAATATCTTTGATGCGCTGGGCGGACTGCTGGATTTCATTACCGGCGTATTCAGCGGTAATTGGGAAAAGGCATGGACGGGAATTAAGGACTTTGTAAAAGGCATTTTTGACGGATTGATTAATGTTTTAAAGGTTCCTATAAACTGGATTATCAGTTTAATCAACAACGTAATACGCGGGATCAATGGCACGATTGATTTGATTAACGGTATTCCGGGGGTGAATATCGGCCATATCGGAGAGATTCCGGCGCTGGCGTCGGGCGGCATTGTGTCTGCGCCTACGCTTGCAATGGTGGGCGAATACGGAGGCGCGAGCAGTAACCCTGAGGTGATCGCGCCGCTTGATAAGCTGCAAGCAATGCTGCAAAACAGCGGCGCGTCCGAACGGACTTATGCGCAGCTATTGCGTATTATAGCGCTGTTGGAGGCGCTGCTTGTCAAAGATCCGGAGCTGGCGGTTTATTTGGATTCCCGCGAGGTTTCTCGTGCACTGCGGCAGTCTGACAGCCGCGCGGGCATTGCGCTTGCTGACGGAGTGTTTTAGGAGGATATTATGGCAGTAGTAACCATTTATGATAAGCACGGCGTCGGTCATGAGATCAGCGGCATGGACGAATATACAGGAACCACGTCAACCATTGTTGACAGCGCGCGCAACGCAGCGGGCTATGTGGTAGGCACGGTGATCCGCGACGATGTGGGCAAGGTGTCCATGAAGTGGAAGCTTTGCAGCGTCGAACAGTGGAGCGGAATGCTCAAGCTGTTCAGTATTGCGCACGGCGGGCGTTTCAGTAATCCGGTAAAATTTTTCGACCAAGTTTCGGGCGCGTATATCACGCGTGAAATGTATGTGTCCGACCGCACTGCAAAAATGCTGTATGTTGACAGCGGCGGAGCGGTTGCCGGATGGCTTGATTGCACGTTTAATCTGACGGAGGTGTAGAGGCATGAAAAGCGTATCGCAGGAGTGGAAGCAGCTGCAAAATCAAATGCTGCTGCCGCAAACGGGCGTAACAATTTCCAGCGGAGACGGTTATACTGCGTTGGAAGATGCAAGATTACTTTCCGTAAAAAGGGTAGTGGAAATCAGCGAATTAAGCTTTGAGCTTCCGCGTGATGAAATTACTGTAAGCATTGCAAACGCGTCGGATCTGCCGGAAAGTGAGTTTGTATCAGTGTTTTTGAGAGGATACAAAGAAGATCCGCGCATTAAGGTTGCGGCGTGGCTGAATGTAGGCGATTCGCGGGAAACGATTGAAATCGGATGTTATTTTATTGAAAGCGTAAGCGGGCTTGATAAAGACGAGATAAAAATTGTTGCAAACAGACCTGTCGCTACGGGGGATATTTACACGGCGTTTCCTGTGCCGGGCGGCGCTTATGCTGCTTCGGGCGCGGGAATGGATGCGATTGCGGAGATTGCTACGCGGCTCAGCACGGGAACATATATTATTAACGGAGATGCATCGCCCGCTAAAATTTACAACATTATCCCTCCGTGTACGGTGTCTCAGGCCGTGCAGCAGGCGGCCAACGCAGCGGGCTGCGATATTTTGCTTAAAAACAACACGGTTGTTATTCAAAAGTGCAAGATTAAGCCGGACATGCAGGATATAAGCGCAGCGTCTGATTATTACATCTCTCCCCGCATATCTTATGTAAAGCCTGTAATAGCGCTTGCGGCGTCGCAGGATCAAATGCAGTTTTCCGGCACAGGATTTTCCGTACCACGATTTGGGGCGGTTGCGGCGACTAAGGTTTATGAGCTTAATTTTGCCGGCGGCTTTGCGATTTACGATCAGCTGTTCGGCGCAGTGGCGCCGGCTTGTTATGTGGAATTCTGTCCGGCGAGTGAAGCTCCGAAATATGCGCTGCCACAGCTGACGGCAAGCGTTGACGGTATTAGAACACTGAATAATGATCTGCCGTCTCCGTGGGGCGCAATCTTTGTTTGGGTGGGGGAGGAATATACGCCTCCGATTGGAGCGACCGTGACGGCTGAGTTTATGGCGGAAATTTCCCGCCCGAATGTTACGCAAGTAGTCCCGAACCGGCAAGGACAGAATGCAGGGGTTTTTAAGCTTAATAATTCAGTTGGGCATCCTCCTGCCGAGACGGTTGCCGAGATCCTGAACGCCTATATGGTTACGGTGGATCACCGCTTTGATCCACGGCTTGAAGCAGGGGATTTTATAACTGTTTGGGACGGTAAGGCAGATCGAATCGGCCGAGTTATCAAGATGGATGTAACGTATAACGGCGGCTGGAGGTCTAAAACCACGCTGCGGCTTTGCGGATATGTCGGCGGGCTTGCAAAATATTGCGATGACGATTTGTATCTTAACGATTATTTGACGGAGGGAGCATAATGGCATACGTTAAAAAGACATGGAAAGCGCGTCAGGGCGTGGGACTTAATAAGTATACGGATAGCGTAAGCGGGCAGGTGTTTGAATTACAGAATACCCCGGATAGTATCTCGCAGGTTGGAGATGCGTTCACGGCGGCGAATATGAACGATCTGGAAAACCGGATTGATGAAGGCAAGGTGGACAAAATCCCCGGCAAGGGTCTGTCCACTAATGATTACACCGACGCGGATAAGGCAAAGCTCACAAGCATAACAGGCGGCGCCA
>JAHAAN010000054.1 GCA_018376855.1 Clostridiales bacterium
TAAGGCTCTATCGATTCCATAAGATCGTCCGCCATTTTGCTTGAGCCGTCCACGGGAACGCGGTCAAAGCCGATGCTTCCGCCGCGCAGAACCGAATAAAAGCTGGTTTCCGTGTAAATATAATTGCTGTCGCCCCACGTGCGCACGCGCGTGGCCTTATAGCGAATATCGGCGTCCGCATCCGCATCAAACAGCCAAAACGGCACATAAACGCCCTTGATCTCGTCGATATGGTTCTGATCCTTAAACACCTTGGGAAGCAGGCGCTTCCCCTGCAAATGGCGCGCCAAGCCCGCCTTCGCCGCCTGCTTATCCAGCTTAAAGGGAATCACATAATCCGGCTTGAGCATGCCGGAAAGCCGCTCCACCATCACGACCGGATTGCCGCAAAACGGGCAGCTGGCCGCCGCAGTCGTCTTTTCGCACACGATCTCGCCGCCGCAGGAGCTGCACACATAGGAATGCAGCGCGTCCGCCTCCCCCTCCTGCCAACAACGCTTCGGCGTCTCCCATTCCATTTCGTCCTGACCCTGCTGCCCAAGCGCCTCGTCATACGCCCGAAGCGCCTCCGCCTCGTATTCCGTGTCGCAGTACGGACATTTCAGCTTCTGCAATGTGCTGTTAAATTCAATCTTCCCTCCGCACGCAGGGCATTTATATTCCAACAATTCAGCCATATAATCCCCCAAAACAGAAAAATTTGCATTTAGGATTCTTCATAAACCGATGGATCGCCCCCTCCCCGCCGCCCGACGCTTATCCGCGTGCAAACAAGCCAAAAAAAGCTTCACCTGTTCATTTGCACACGAATTCACAAAAGGCAGAGCACGGAGTTGCGGCGATTTTGATTCCATGATTTACAAAGGAGCAATTCCTTCCTCGAATACAAAAGCAACAAAAGACACGATTTTTCCTTCGTGCCTCTGTCGCTTTGTTTACATTTTCTCAGCGAATGTCTCGATCGTCAAAGCGGTCGCCGCATTCGGGGCAGAACTTCGGCGGGTTTTTCGGGTCCTCCGGCTCCCAGCCGCACTTATCGCAGCGGTACAGCGGTTCCGCCGCCGGCTTCTTTGCACCGCACTCGCCGCAGAATTTGCCCTTGTTCACAGCGCCACAGGAACACGTCCATCCGTTTGCCGCCGGCTTAGGCGAGCCGCACTCCGGGCAGAATTTGCCGTTTGCTTCCGCGCCGCAGGCGCACTTCCAGCTCTCTGCACGCTGTATCTCGGGCTTCTTTGCACCGCATTCGGGGCAGAACTTCCCGGTCGCCGCCGTGCCGCAGGCGCATCTCCAGCTGTCGTTTTGCTCGGCTTCCTGTCTGCCTGCGCCAGCCTGCTGCCCCATTGCAAACAGGTTCTGCGCGTTCGCGCCGCCTGCCTGCGCCGCCATGCCAAGCCCCATAAAGCCCATCATAGCGCCGTTCTCATTTGCCGCCGCCGCCTTCATCGCCGCAGCCTGCGCTTCCGTAAGCGTTGCCGCCGCCATATTTGGATCTCTCATAATTGCGGTATGCTGCGCCTTCTTAATCAGCTCTTCATCCTCCGGCGGAAGCGTAACCGGCCCCATCGCAATCGACGTAACCTGCAGGCCGCGCAGCTGCGCCCATTTAGCGCTGAGCGCCTCGTTGACGCCCGCTTTCAGCTCTTCAATATGGCTTGGAATTGCCGAAGGACGGATCTCCAGCTTATACAGATTCCCGATCGCCGGCTGAAGCGCATCAATAAATTCCGGTTTCAACTGGCTTTCGATCTCCGCGCGCGTATATTCGCTCTCCACATTCCCGCAGACGTTCGTGTAAAACAGCAGCGGATCCGCAATCTTATAGGAATACACGCCGTTGCAGCGCACGGAAACGTCAATATCCAGCCCGATGTTTTTATCCACCACACGGAACGGGATTGGGTTGGGCGTGCCGAATTTGTTGTCTATAATCTCTTTGGTGTTAAAGTAATACACCCGCTGATCCTTGCCCGTATCGCCGCCGTATGTAAAACGCTTCCCGACTGTTTTAAACGTTTCAAGAATGGATTTCCCAAGGCTGCCGGCAAAGATGCTCGGCTCGGTAGACGTATCGTATCTGAACTCGCCCGGCTCGGCGCATACCTCCACGATCTTCCCCTGCTCCACGATTATCATGCACTGGCCGTCCGCCACGGCAATGACCGAGCCGTTGGAAATGATATTGTCGCTTGCCTTCGTATTGGAGGAGCGGCTGCTGATCCGCTTCTGCCCTTTTACCACCAACACATCTTTACTGATCGCGTCGCAATAGAAGAACTCCTTCCACTGATCCGCCAGCGTTCCTCCCAGAGCGCCGACTCCTGCTTTAATAAGTCCCATACCGTATGCTCCTTTCAAAATACACGTTCATGTGAAATATTATATCATATCCCCGCGCAAAATTCCACAGTTTCTATAATAAAAAAAACGCAGCCTATCGCTGCGCTTACATATTTATTGAATCTCCTCAATTTTAAACGGCGTTTCCTGATAAACGCAGTAGTTCAGCCAGTTGGAAAACAGCAGGTTGGCATGGCCTCTCCAGCGGACGATCGGCCTGCGCGCGGGATCGTCGTTTTCAAAATAGTGCGCGGGAAGCTCCGGGTTCAGTCCGCGCTCCAAATCCCTTTCATACTCCGCCTGCAGCGTTGCTGCGTCGTATTCGGGGTGGCCGGTAACATAAACCTCTCTGCCCTCCCTGCCAACGATGAGATACGCGCCCGCCTCCTGCGATTCCGCAAGGATCTTCAGCTCCCGCACGGCGCGGATGCTCTCCGCGTCCACACTGGTATGCCGCGAATGGGGCGCGTAAAAGCGATCGTCAAAGCCGCGGAGCAGCTTATCCTTGATCCCCGTAAGCGTATGCTCGTACACTCCGGAGAGCTTCTTGTGCAGAAGCGTCTTATTCAGGCCGTAGTGATAGTACAGCCCCGCCTGCGCGCCCCAGCAGATATACATGGTGGAATAGACGTTGGTTTTTGTCCATTCCAGAATCTCCTGAAGCTCCTGCCAGTAGTTGACCTGTTCAAAGGGCATCTGCTCCACGGGCGCGCCCGTAATAATCAGGCCGTCGAATTTTTCCGCGCGCACCTCGGAAAAGGTGCGGTAAAAGCTGTTCAGATGCTCCTGCGTGGTGTTCTTCGGCGTGTGGCTGGAGGGATACAGCAGCGTGATATCCACCTGAAGCGGCGTGTTGCCCAGCACGCGCAGCAGCTGCGTTTCCGTGATGATCTTGGTGGGCATAATGTTTAAAATGGCGATCTTCAGCGGCCGTATATCCTGCGCTGAAGCGCGCTTCTCCGTCATAACAAAGATATTTTCATGCGTCAGCACACCATAGGCCGGCAATCCTTCGTTGATTCTTACAGGCATAATGCTTCTCCGTTCTTCTGTTTATTTTACGCCGAGCTTTCCGCCCTTTGCATTCGCCTTCCCCTGCCCGTAATTCTTCACGATATCGGAGCGGAAAGCATAATCGTTTTGCTTTGCGTCCTCGCAGGCCTCGACCGCCAATTCGATCATGCGGTCGATAAGCTGCGTATAAGTAATTCCCATCGGCTCCCAAAGATAAAACGCAAACGAGCCGGGAATGGTATTGATCTCGTTGATGTACAGCTCTTCGCCGTTAAGAATATAATCAATGCGCACCACGCCCTTGCAGTCCAGCAGCTTAAAGGCCTTCACCGTGCACGCGCGAATACGCTCCGTCATCTCTTCGGAAATCGGCGCAGGGATCTGCCGCGCAAGGGACTGCATGCCGCCCTTCGCGTTCTTGCCGCCGCGCATATATTTTTCATCGTAGGTCAAGAAATCCTCCCATGTTACAGGCATTTCACACACGCTTGCCTGAACGCTGCTGCCAAAGCCCATTGCGGAGCAGTTGATCTCCACCGGCTTTTCCACGCCCTGTTCTACAAGGATTCTTCTGTCGTAATGCGATGCGACCTCCATGGCATGCAACAACTCTTCCCTGTTTTTCGCTTTAGAGATTCCAATGCTGGAGCCAAGATTTGCAGGCTTGACAAACATGGGATATTGCAGCTTGCTCTCCGCCCACTCCGCGATCTGCTGCGCTTCCTCCGGCAGGGCGCTGCGATCGAAATAGATATACGGCAGAACGGGAAGCCCGCCGCCCGCAAAGGCCGCCTTCATCAAAATTTTATCCATGCCCGCGGCAGAACCGAGCACGCCGCAGCTGGTATACGGCACCTCCGCAAGCTCAAGCAGCCCCTGAAGCGTGCCGTCCTCCCCATGCAGCCCGTGCATGGCGGGAATCGCCGCGTCTATCGTGCAGATCACAGGGTCCTCCTTCTTCCCGAACAGCTTCTGCTTTCCGGTTTCAAAGCGGAACAGCTGGCGCGCGCGCGTATTGGCAGGCAGATAGCAGCGCGTAAGCTCCGGATCGGCCTTATCAAAAGCTTCAAAGGTTTTCACCTGTTTCAGCTTCTCCCCTGTGTACCAATCGCCGTCGCGCGTAATATAGATCGGCACCGCGTTGTATTTCTGCTTATCCATATTTTCGATCATCTGAAGCGCCGTTACGATAGAAACGTCATGCTCCACGCTTTTTCCACCAAAAAAAACCGCTATATTTTTCATGATCTCAAAGTCCTCCGTTCCAAAATCATTATATGTTCAATTATTCATTTATGCATTGTTACGCTTTTACGCTGTAATTATCCGGCAGATCGTTTTCAAACAGCACCGTGTCGCCAGCTTTTCCGATCTTCGCCAGCAGCGCCGAAGCCTCCTCCAGCGTTTCCGCCGTAAACACCGAGGACGGATCGCCTCCGTTCTCCAGAAATCCCCTGCGGATCGCTTCGGTCCTCCGCTCTCCCACCAGCACTGCCTTTTCACAGCGCTGCGCGATCTCACGCCCAAGCTCATACTGATATTTTTCCTGCTCCGCGCCAAGCTCTACAAAGCCCGGCGTTACGATAATACGGTTAGCCGGAAAAGACGCCAGCACCGCAAGCGCGGCCTTCGCTCCGTTCGGGTTGGAATTAAAGGCGTCGTCGATCACCGTCATGGGCCGGGACGCCACAATTTGCAGCCGATGCTCCACCGGACGCAGCTTTGCAATTCCCCTGGCAATCTGCCGCAGCGTCAGCCCCATCGCATACGCGCACGCAGCGCTGAGCAGAATATTCTGAATGTTATGCAGGCCAAGCAGCACGGTTTCGCATAGAACGCTCTCACCGGCTTCCGTCTTCAGCGTGAACCGGCTCCCTTTGGGCGTTACGGACATCTCCTCCGCCCAAAGGTATCCGCCCTGCCCTGCCGAAACCAAAAACTTTCTGCACGCGGCGCGCTGATACATGCGCTCCGTATACTCGTTCCCCTTGGGGAAGAAGGCCATGCCGTCCGCCGGAAGCGCTTCAATCAGCTCAAACTTGCTGTTCATCACGGTTTCAATGTCGCCGAAGGTTTCCAAATGCTGGGGGCCGATGGAGGTGATGATTCCCATATGCGGCCTTACAAAGCGGCAGATCTCCGCAATGTCGCCCTTATGCCGCGCGCCCATTTCGCAGATCAGCACCTGATCGTCCTGCTGCAAGCGCTCGCGGATCACGCGCACCACGCCCATCGTGGTATTATAGCTTGAAGGCGGCGTCTGCACGCTGTATTTCTCGCTTAAAATCGTGGAAAGGATAAACTTTGTGCTTGTTTTTCCGTAGCTTCCCGTGATCCCGATAATCTTCAGATCCGGCCGGGAGGCAAGAATTTTTTTAGCGTCATTAATATACCACTGCCGCACGCACCACTCGATAGGCTTCGCAATCACAGCCGAAAGCGCCGTAAGCGTAGATAGCAACGCCGCACTCACGCAGAGCCACACCATATTCAGCCCGCACAGCAGCGCCGCGGCGCCCGCGCCCGCCGCAAGCACGGCGAGCACGGCTATCTGGCGTTTGATGCGCGCCGTATAGACGAGCGGCTTTTTAACATTGCTTTGCCGATGCGCGCCGTTCATCATGCCTGCAAGGGCAAGCGAATAAACCGCAAGCACGGCAAGCCCCCACTCCCTGCCCGCAAAATGCCCCAGCGAAAACAGCGCGCTGAGCGCCGCCAAAACCGGCAGGCGATCCGCCATATGGTGCTTATACTGCGCAAGATAGTAGGACTCCAGCTGAAGCATATGCAGAAAATACCGCGCCGCAAAGCTCAGCGCCGCCGTATGCAGCAGCAGCGCGGCGCCGCCCAAAATGTAATAAACCGTGCTATCCATTCAAATCATTCTCCTTGCCTGCCGCTGTTCAAAAAAGAACGGACGACCGCTGCCGTCTGCGCCATGCGCTCCACAAATGCGTAATGACTTGCGCCCTCGTACAGCACCAGCCCGCAGTCCGGAATCTCCTTTTCCAACTTATGCGCCATGTACAGCGGCGTATCCTGATCCTGATCGCCCCAAATGAGCAGCACAGGCACATGAATCGAACCAAGCAGCTCCGAAAGATCCTTATTGACAAGCTGGATAAACGTCTGCTTCATAACGGGCGAAAGATTTTTATAATCCTCCGAGCCTTTGCCGCTGCTGTAGCGCTTGCGTGTTTCCTCCGAAAAAAACGGAAGCTTCAAAAACGCCTTCCCGATTTTATAAGTATATACTTTGCGATAATATGTAAATGTCCTTTTCGGCTTCAGCCCCGCGGCGTCGCACAGAATCAGCCTGCTCATGCGATCCGCATGATCGCGCGTCATGGCAAGGATCGTTCTTCCGCCGTTGGAATGGCCGAGCATTGCTGCCTTGCGAATCCCCAGCGCGTCCATCACGCCGGCAACCGTATCGGCAAAATCAAAGGCGTCATACGGAACGGGCGGCTCCTGCGTGCCCCCGTGGCCGGGAAGGTCGATCAGCGTAACCCTTGCAAACGCGCCGAGCTGCTGCGCAAACGGCAGCAGAAGCGTATGATCGTACCCCCAGCCATGCAGCACAATCAGATCCGGCCCGCTGCCAAGCTGCTCATATGCGACCTTGATGTTATTGACCGTAACAATCATGGCAAATCTCCCGTCCAATAAATATAAGCGTCCTCGCCGTCCCCGTAAAACCCCGGACGTCTGCCGGCATTGACAAAGCCGTTCTTTTCATAAAGCCGCTGCGCAGCCGTGTTGCTCACGCGCACCTCTAACGTCATGCGCTCCACGCCCACCGACGCCGCCAGCTTTTTCATGGATTTGACAAGCACATCGCCCAGCCCCTGACCGCGCAGATCGCGCCGCACGGCGATATTGGTGATCTGCCCTTCCTCAAGCACCTTCCAAAAGCCGCCGTAAGCCAAAACGGTATCGCCTTGGCGAAGCACGGCGTAATAGGAATTTTCCCTATGCACTTCCGCCTCAAGCGCCGAAACGCTCCACGGCTCGGAAAAGGTATCCCGCTCAATGGCGGCCACCTGCGCCACGTCCCGCATACGCATCCGATCAAATTCCATGCCGCGCTTCATACTCCCTTTCCGCCTGGGGCTTTCGCAGATAAAGCGCCTCAAGCGCCGCAAAGCCGATCGTTCTGCCTGCCTCCAGCTCCTCCGCGCCGATCACCGCCGCCGCGGCCGCGCGCTGATAGCCCAAGTGCGGCGGCGCAAACCGGGCCGCCTCCCCCAAGCGCGCCATAATCCTCTCACGGTGTGCGGAAACACCGTCCCCGGTAAAGACGACGCTCCTGCCCTCGGCATACAGATAATCGCACAGCTCCTCCAACGCAAGCGCGGAAACGGGATAAACCTCCCGCCCGCCGTCATAAACGGCGGCATACACCTGCCCGCAGCGCGCGTCAAGGATCGGGCAGACGAGCGCCCCCGCATCCGATATATTATATGCCGCAGCCCGCAGCGTGTTGACGGCGACGCACGGCTTTCCCATCGCCTGCGAAAGCGCCTTGACCGCCGCCACCGCAATGCGCACGCCCGTAAACGAGCCCGGCCCCACCGTGCAGGCAAACGCGTCAACCTGCGAAAGCTCCGCCCCGCACAGCGAAAGCGCCTGCTCCACCATCGGCATAAACACCTGCGAATGCGTTTTTCCGTTGTTAACGGAAAGGTCGCTGACGATCTCCCCGTCGCGGTACACCGCCGCCGAACAATATTTACTGGAGGTATCCGCCGCCAGAATCAGCATATCATCACCGTTCCTTCTCTTTCACCGCGGGCTAAAACGCCGCAAGCTGCATCCCCACGGGCTTAAAAACAATGCTTCGGTTGTCGCCGTCAAGCCGGCGGATCGAAATTTCTATCCGCCTCGGAGGGAGATCGGCAGGCTCCAAACGCTCCGCCCATTCCACCGCGCTGACGCAGGACGGATCGAAAAAGATCTCGTCAAAGCCCAGCCGCTCAATCTCGCCGCCCTCAATGCGGTAAAGATCGAAATGGTATAGCGGCAGCCGCCCGCCCTGATAGGCATGCATCAGGGAAAACGTGGGGCTTGACACCTGCTCCCCCCCGCAGCCCAGCCCGCGCGCAAAGCCGCGCATAAAAGCCGTTTTTCCCGCGCCGAGATCGCCGTAAAAAGCAATAAAGCAGCCCGCCTCAAGCGCCGCGGCAAACCGCTCCGCCAGCTGCTCCGTTTCCTGCGGCGAGGTCGTGTAGTAAACCAAAAAATCATCTCCCTGCTCTTAATGATTTATTTTACCTCATTTCCCATAGATGCGCAAGGAGAAGTTCCCCGTCTGCCCCCGGCGCGGCAAAATATTTTTCTTCCGGCATTGCAGATAGGAAAATTTATGGTATAATAACCGTGTACTGATTTTTACAAAATTCGAGGTGTATCATGACCTTTCTGTATCAATTCCACCCCGCCGGCGAATCCGTGCTTTTGGGCGGTGAAAACGAGCTTTCCATCGGCCTTGCGAGCGCGCTCTCCATTGAAGCGGCCGCATTTTCCACGCTTACGGAAGCCGTGCTCCAAAGCGAATCGGTTTTGGACGCCGTTCTGCCACTGGACGGGCAGGTTCTCATTCATCTGCCCGAAACGCTCTCGTTAGACGAATGCACGGCGGCTTACCTTGCCAAGCAGTACCTTGAAAACGGGCGCATACCGAAATCCGCGGCAAAATTAGCGCTCTATGTGCAAAGCAGCCGGGATCGCGCCGTGCGTGCTGACGCGAATGCCGACACGCTCTATACGCTCGGCTTCATCCTGCTGCTGCTTCAGGAATATTACGCCTCCTATACGCTGAGCGAGCGCAATCTGCTGCTGCTTGAAAAATCCGAGATTCTGTTTAAAAGGGCTTCGATCAACCTGCTTTTGGACCCTTATTACGATCTTGCTTCCGCCCCGGTCGCCAAGGACGAGCCGCAGTTCGTCATGGAGATCAACAGCGCGGCGGAAGATTTTAACCGCTATATTTCCGATAAAAACGATCCGGACTGCTGCTGTGTTCTGCACACGCCGCTCCCTCTTGCCGACGGCAGGCTGTGCGCCGACGCGTTAGCGATCCTGTTCTGGAAGAAAACGCCCTCGTGCGAGCACCCGCTCTTCTGGGCGCGGCTGGACGGCTTTCCGCTGTGCCTGCTGCATGAAAAAAACGCCGCGGGCGGCGCTTCGGCAACTCTTGCTGAATTAGAGCCTTCCGCCGAACGGGAACCGGCGCTGCTCTCCCTCGCGCAAATGTTAGAATACCGCGAGCTTTATAAGGAAACGCAGCTTCCCGAAAACGACTCCCGCTCCAAACGCACGCGGCGGGATCCCGCGCAGCTGGCGCCTTCACTGGGAATGCCCTTTGACATGACCACCGATCCGTGGCGGCTTGAGCAGGGGCGGCTGCTGTCGCCCCGTGCAGGAACGTGCCTGAGCGCCGAAGAGCTTGCGGACGCCATCTCCGCTTTAAGCGGCTGCACGGTGGCGCGCGCCTCCCTGCGGGCGGTTCTGCCGTTTATCTTAGAGCCTTCCGCCGTTACAAGGCTTCTTTCCGCGCTCAAGGCAACGAGCTTTGCCGCCGCCGAGTCTCCGGCCGGCTTAACCGATTACAGCGCCGACACGCAGCCGCTCTACTTTCTCAACCCTTCCGTAACCGCCGTACCCGTGGGGGAACGCAGCCTTCCGATTACCGGCGGCGCAAGCCTTTGCCTTTACCACACCGGCGTGGGGCTGCTGTCCTTTGAAACGATCAGCACACCCGAAACAGTGTCCTTTAACGCCGTTTCCGATGTGCAGTCGCTTCAGGCTGACATTGCCGCAGCCGCGCCCGGCGCCCTTCGGGAGGCCTTAGGCTTTCCGGAATTTTCCGAATGCGCCTTTGAGCCGGTGCAGTTCTTCACCGCACTGCAAATGAATAACGGCTATCTGCATTTGGGAAGCGAGCAGCCGGACAGGGACGCTTACCGTGTCGCTTCGGGCGACACCTACGTTTTCAGCGCGGACAGCTTCAGCCTTTACCGCCCCGATCCGCACGCCTGCATCTGCTATGACGCGCGCGGCTGCGCGCTGATCTGCACAGGCTCCGAACCCGAAAACCCGCGCTTTCAGGCATTTACCCAACAGTATTATTTTCTGTATGCGGCGCTCTTGCAGCGCAAGCTTATGCTGGAAAAGATCAACCGCACGCTGTTTACGCTCTCCCCGATCAACGCGGCGGCGTTAAAAAAGAACCGCCGCCTGCTGCTGTATATGGACAACACCGTTCTGACGCCGCCCGAAACCCAAACCGAAGCTGCCGCCTTCTTTTCCCGCGGGCAGGAGATCTTTCAGCTGGCGCAGGCAGCGGCGGCGATCCGCGAACGCATGCAGGCTTTTCAGGACTTTTTGCAGCAGCAAACCGTGATCCGCATTCTGCGCCTGTGCTGCCTGTGCATTCCAGTTCTGATCGCGGTAATCGTTTTTACAAGCGGGTTAATTCAAATTCCCCCTCTGCTGGATTTTACAAACGGCTTTTCCATCAACAGCTCTCCCCTTGCATGGCTGCTGTGGCTGATCGTCGCGGCGCTGCTCGGCGGCGGCTACTGGCTCTGCTATCGCCTTGCCATGAAACGGAAAAAATAAACGGCGCGCTGCAAACACCGTAAAAAAAGGCTGCCCAAGCCCTTGCCGGATAAGAATACTTTTATGCAGGATGCGGCGCAGCTTCATTCAAGAGGCTGTGTCGCATCCTTTTGTTCCGCCGCAACTTGAAGTCCTGCGGATTATACCGTATTTTATTCGTTACATCGTTTATAATATCTGTCCTTTCTTTGAATTTTGGGGTATTAGGGGATTTATCCCCTAAGTGGAAACTGTCAATACAGTTTCCCTGCCCCCGTCAGGCGGCGTTGTTTCGCTCACTCTCCGAAAAAGGCCGCCGCAAAATGATTTCCCATTCAGTTGCAGCCGGCGTTTCAGGCAACAAAAAAGCCAACGAACGGTTGTCGTTCATCAGCTCTGCGCCTTTGCGTCTGCCTCTTTTAATATGTTACTCAGTTTAAGAAATCATTCCTAATCTAACTTATTTGACACTGCTCCTATTTGTTTGCGGAATTACTTTTATATTCATTCCATTTGCCGCCATAAATATGATCTTCTACATAAGCCATCATTCGATTATTTAGCGCCGCATAATAGAGAACTGCAAGTATACCGCCAACAGTGCCGCAGAGATATACCTCAACTCCCTGAATTTTCAATGCAACCATTAAAATAATCCATGCAGCTGTACAGGCAATAATTGTTGAAATGTGTTCCTTGCGCCATTTTCTCTTAAAAAATGTCTGCTTTTCTTTCAGTTCAAAAGCGCTTGCTTTAAGTGTTTCTCTGATATTCGATTCTGCCATTTCTCTATATTCCTCTGCGGTTAATTTTCTACCGCTCAGGAGTTCATTAATGGTCAGGCCATAAAGCTTGCTAAGTTCTTCCAGCGCTTCCACAGGCGGCATATAGCTTCCTGTCTCCCATCTGGAAACCGTTTTATTCGTAACACCAAGTTTTTCGCCCAATTCAGCCTGTGTAAGTTTGCGTTCTTTACGAAGCTCTGCAAGAAAGCTCCCCATCTTTACCATATCCATGTAATTTGCCTCCGTCTTAGTTATGGTTTCATTTTACCGCAAAACCTCTTAAATGTCTTTACCATAGACAGCGAATCCCATGTTTAAGCAGAAAAATCAAGTTTTCACTGATTATGTTTGATACATACCTATGAGATAAGCAATTCCAACGCCGGTTTTTGCCTTTGCCAATGTCCGTAAAGCTGTATTTCGTTGATGGTTTCAAATTACTTCCTTATGCGG
>JAHAAN010000055.1 GCA_018376855.1 Clostridiales bacterium
AGAACACGGTTTGCGTGGCTTGCTGCCTTTACTGAGTGCGTAACCATCACAATGGTCTGGCCGCGCCGGTTGATCTCGCTGAACAGGCGCAGAAGCTCATCCGTCGCCTTGGAATCGAGCGCGCCGGTAGGCTCGTCGGCAAGGATCAGCATAGGGTCGGTAATCAGCGCGCGCGCAACGGCGGCTCTTTGCTTTTGTCCGCCCGAAACCTCATACGGATATTTTTTGAGTAGCCCTTCAATGCCGAGCTGCGCAGCGATGCCCGCCAGCTTTGCCTGCATTTCTCTGTGAGGCTTTCCGGCCAAAACAAGCGGAAGATAGATATTGTCCTCAAGCGTGAAGGTGTCAAGCAGATTAAAGTCCTGAAACACAAAGCCCAGATGATCCCTGCGAAATGCGGCTGCCGCCGATTCCTTGATTTTGCTCAGATCCTTTCCTCCCAGCAGCACGGAGCCGCCCGTAGGCTGATCAAGCGCAGCCAGAATGTTGAGCAGTGTTGTTTTTCCGGAGCCGGATTCACCCATAATGGCCACATATTCGCCTTTTTCTACATTAAAATGAACGTTTTTAAGCGCTTCTACCTTGCTACCGCCGAAGCGGGTGGTATAGATCTTGCGAAGCCCTTGTACTTCCAATAAGCTCATGGAATTTCCTCCTTTTTGAATCTGGAAGCCATTATAGCAGAAGCGGGAAACGCAGTGCCATCGAATCGGCTTACATTTCCCGTTTGAATTCTTACATTTTTGTAATAGCCTATTCATCGGTGAGCTTGTACTGCGCAAGGTCGAGCCTTACAACGGTTCCTTGCTCCGGCACGGAAGAGATCGTGATTGCATGGCCGAGCTTGGTGCAAATGCTTTTGCACAGATAAAGCCCTAAGCCTGTGGCCTTTTGATCCGTTCGGCCGTTGTAGCCGGTGTAGCCCTTTTCAAACACACGCGGCAGATCCTCCGGCGCGATGCCTACGCCGGTGTCTTCAATGCAAAGCGTTTTGGCGGCCGTCAAATAAATGTGAACGCTTCCGTGCGGCGTGTACTTGAGCGCGTTGGAGAGAAGCTGCTCAAGCACAAAGCAGAGCCATTTTTCATCCGTGATAACGGTTTGATTGGCGGGTTCGTAGTGCAGGGAAAGCTTCCTGCCAATAAATTCGCCTGCGAACCTTCGGATAGAGCGGCGTATAATAGCGTCAAGATTTTGTTCTTTAATAACATAATCCGTGCTGGTTGAATCTAAGCGCAGAAAGGCAAGCGCCATTTCGACGTATTGCTCAATGCGGAATAGATCTGCCGAAAGCTTTCGGGAAAGTGTGGAATCTTCGTTTTGCAGCGTCAGATGCATGGAAGCGATCGGTGTTTTGATTTGGTGCGCCCAAACAGTATAATAATCTACCATGTCCGAAAAACGGCGGTTTTCCGAGGTCTCCAGCTCGTGAAGCTCGGCTCTGAGGCGGCGGATGATCTCCTGATAGTCGGATTCCTGCGTTGTTGAGGGTTCGGGAAGCTCAGTAAGGAGCAAGGCGGGCGGATGACTCAGCCGCTCAAGCGAAAGGTGCTTTTTATAAACCCTGCGGAAATCCGCTGATAAGATGAGCAGGCTTGCCAGCGCACAGAGCAGGGCGGGATAGAGCACTGCGGCTGCCGGAAGGTGATATAATATAAAGGTAACAGCAAAGATCAAGCAGAAGAGCGCAAAGCTCAGCAGGATTTTTCTGCGCTGCTTGAGATATAGAAAGAACAGTTTCATAAACCCTCCTTTGGGTCGCTGAGCTTATCCGACAAGATAGCCCTCGCCGAATTTGGTGGTGATAAATTCCTTTAAACCGACGGCGTCTAATTTTTTTCGCAGGCGGTTGACATTGACGGTCAGCGTATTTTCGTCGATATAGCTGTCGGTTTTCCAAAGCCGTTCCATGAGTTTTTCACGGCTTACGATACGGCCTTTGTTTTCCAATAGGCATAACAGAATGCGGTATTCGTTCTTGGTCAAGGGGATTTCTTCTCCGTTGTAGGTAAGTATGCTGTTGCCGGTGTTCAGAAAAGCGCCGCGGTGCTCCAAGACGGGGACAGCGGAAAAATCATAGCTGCGGCGCAGCAGGGCGTGAACCTTTGCCATAAGCACGTTTTGGTCAAACGGCTTTGCAATAAAATCGTCGCCGCCCATATTCATTGCCATTACGATATTCATATTATCTGCCGCTGAGGAAATAAAGATGATCGGCACTTGCGAGATGCGGCGGATCTCGCTGCACCAATAATAGCCGTTGAAGAACGGGAGCGCAATGTCCAGCAAAACCAAATGCGGCTGAAAAGCTGCAAATTCGCTCAAAACGTCTCGGAAGTTTTTGGCGCACTGTGCGTCCAGCTCCCACATTCGAGCCTGCGCGCAAATGGCATCCGCAATGCCGAGATCGTCTTCAACAACGAGTATTTTATACATAGGCAAAGCTCCTTTCAGAGTGCTGTCTTTAAAAAGATATGGGTCCGCCTGCTTGTGAAAAGAATGCCGTTTGGCTTTTTAATATTGTAGCATAGATTTAAAAAATAATCCATAGTGAAGAGCAGGAGCGATCCAGCCGGGCGACTTCCGCACTCGAACCGCCTCCTATCGCGGCGGTTCTCCTTCCTTCCGCCGCCCTCTTCCAGCTGTTGGGCAGTAACAGATTTTCTATTTGTCGATTCCTGTTGTTAAAAATCTTTTCTGCTAAAAAGTTTCTATTTCCAATACACCAAAAGCGGCCGCGGTATAGTGGCCGCAATCAAAAATAATAGAAGAAGCGTGCAAACGCTTCTTCAGAACAAAAGCGCATTACGCTTTTGTTTGCACCCCTCTCTTAGTTTGTGCGCGAAAAAATCGGCTTGTTTTCATGCTGTTAAACCATGGCAATCTCAAAAGCTTCTATTTCCGCCGTACCCCAAAAAAGCTTCAAGGGACTATGGGGGATTGTTAAGGGGGCGAAAGGGGGAAATCGCAATCCCACTCGCCCCCTTGACAGGGAAAAGAAGCTATTTTGCATAAAGCTATGTAACAAATAAAAAGCAATTGTTTTTATTTGCAGAAGTGCGCAAGCACTTCAGAACGATTGCCTTGAGGCAATCGTTTGACGCGGTATAGCGGCCGCGAATATGGCGGCGCCAAACAAAAGCGCGCTGCGCTATTGTTCTGCCTGCGCCGCCCTCAGTTTGTACGCGAAAGAGGCTTATATTGATATGCCGCAAGAATGGCAGGTATTGCGCAGTACAGGCGGCAAGTTTGACCGGTCGATTCTTTAACTATGTTATACACTGCGAATATTTTTCTAATAGCGGTATAGTTTGCATTGTGTTGGAAGGTGGGAGTTTTAATGAAAGTTTGGATACTTTTGCGGTTGGCATCTCAGCTGGTAACAGTGGCTTTCATTGCCGGTTTGAACGGTGAGTTTGCCTGTAGAGAAGTCTGCAAATCGCCTTTACAGCAGCTTTAATATGTTGAAATCTGCTTTATGGTAAGAAGTCTCTTGACCAAATCTTTTCTCATACTGGTGTTTTTTTGCTGTTTCTGTTATAATAAAAACACAAGGAGGGATTTAAAGTTGAAGCGATTTCGTTCCGGATTTTTTTGCTTGCTGTTTTTTGCCTGTATGCTAATGGCAGGATGCGGGGAGACTCAAGATAGTAAAACAGATGATTTTGCGGTGATGTTTGCCAATGCGGGGCGCTGCGATGCGATCATCGTGCGTGCGCAGGGCAAGTTTTACATGATTGATACAGGGCTTAAGGAATCTGCTCCAAAGGTGCTGCGGGCGCTTGACTGTATGCGGGTGGATAAGCTGACAGCTGTGTTTTTAACACATACGCATAAGGACCATATCGGGGGACTT
This sequence comes from Clostridiales bacterium, assembly GCA_018376855.1. Lineage (GTDB taxonomy): Bacteria > Bacillota > Clostridia > Christensenellales > QALW01 > JAHAAN01. The sequence goes on from JAHAAN010000055.1 coordinate 3,857, forward strand.
GCTGCGGTGGCACAGCGTTATGAAATCGGATGCGTATATGCTGCGGAAATTTCCCATAACAAAAAAGACGGTTCAAATGCAATTACCGAATTGACGGCGGAATTGGGGCTGCATCTTCGGCGTTTAAAGGCAGGGGAAGCCGTGAGAACCGGGGATTCTCTGCGCTTTGAAGTGATCGGGCCGCTTGAATATAATGAAGATGATGATAATGACAATTCTTTGATTCTCTCTCTGCGGGTGAATGGGCGTCGGCTTTTGTTTGCGGGAGATATGCAGTTTGCAGAGGAAAAGTCCCTTATGCGCGGCAATGTATCGCTTTCGGCAGATGTGCTGAAGGTAGGAAATCACGGGAATCCCGATGCAACCGGCGATTTGTTTGCAGCGGCAGTCAGCCCGGAGTTAGCTTTTATTACGACCGATACGCAGGAGGACAAAAATTCCGCCAATGAGCGTGTGGTAGCGGCGTTGAAAAAGAACGGGGCGAAGATAGTGCTCTCTGAGCAATTTTCGGTCGGGGCGCTTTTGACCATTACTCAGGATGGCACTATGAATGTAAGCGATCCGCCGAAAGATTCTGCCGAGGAAAAGCTTGTGCTTTCCGAACCGGATTGTGAACAGCAGACTATTACTGTGTATAACACGGGAGAAACTGCCGTGCAGCTGCAAAATTTTTTCCTTTTCAGTGAACGGAACAGTGAGATTTTTGTTTTTCCTTCCTATTTACTGAAGCCGGGCGAAAGCGTAATGGTCTCGTGTACGGCAGTTGGGGATCTGGTATGGCCTTTGGAAAAGGTGTTTAGCAAAAAGAAGGCAACCCCTATAGCGCTGTATAATGCAGCAGGGTATTTGATTTGCAGAGTGGAGGGCGAATAAGCCAGAACACCGCTTTATTTGTGTGTGTGTGTGTGTTTAGGAAATCTGTGAAGCCTATAATTTTTCTTGAATTTTACTTTATGACTCTAATAAAAGCCTTTGCATAAAAATCCGGCAGAGTTAAAACTTTGCCGGGTTTATTGTTATGCTAAAATCACCGATATTGCTTGTGTTTCAAAAAGAGTTTTTTGTTGAACAAAAGAATTTTTGTGATAAACAAGCATAAGCGAAAATAGCAGGAGACTTAAAAGGAAACTGACATAAACAGTAAAATGCATACAACATAGAATTGTAAGTATCATTATGTACTTATGTGCTTACGCCAAGATACCGGGGGAGATAATCGGTGGAAAATCAAATGAAATAGAGGAAAAATCTTTGAAAATTATGTGAGTGGAAAAGCATAAGATTATAGAGGAGAAAATTTGGATTATGCAGATTTTGAGAAGTATTTTGTCTAAGATAAGAGCTTTATTTTTGTGGGAGCTTTAAAAGGTAAAAGTGCCATGATGGTTTTAAAAGACACACAAATTTAAAATATAAGCTGGGAAATTATAACGTTTGGGCAAGAGGATATTATATTAGCGCGGTAGGTATTAATAGTGTAAAATATATTTGAAACAGGATAAACAAGTTTAGATTGAAGATAGTTGAATTGTAAGGAATATAGCCATCCTTTTAGAGGGTAACAAATAATTAATTATACTACAAGTAATTTGAATGAAAAGGAAATCCAGCGTCATTTAGACGCTGGATTTATCATGGCTTTATTATATGCTTTATCATCATGCCGCTTTTTTTAGAAGAGGCCATGACTATGTGTCGCTTCCTGCAACTTGTTTTACCTAATCACTGCACGGAGTCCTTCAGTGCTTTGCCGGCTTTGAAGGAAATGACCTTGCTGGCCGGAATATCCATCTTCTCTTTGGTAACGGGGTTCAAAGCAGTGCGTGCGGCACGGTTCTTTACTTCAAAGGAACCAAAGCCCATCAGTTGAACTTTATCGCCGTCTTTAAGTGCCTGCTCAATGATATCCAGCATTGAATTTACAATTTTATCGGCGTCCTTTTTCGTCATGTTGTTCTGCTCTGCCAGAGCGTTGATTAAATCAGCCTTATTCATGAAAAGTCCTCCTAAAAAAATAATGATGATATTGTGTGAAAAACCGTAAAAAACAGTTTAACAATCAAGAAACGCATTCATTTTACACGAAATTTGTTCGTATGTCAATAGTACATTTGCAATTCGTATTTTTTGGAAATATTTATGAATTTTTTTCTGTGCTCCATAGGGAGGGGATTGTTTTCGGGGATTCGCAGAAGGCTTGGATAAAGCGATCGGTCTGCATATTTAAAGCCAGCTCAGGCTGAATATGTTTCCCGTTTGCAAGGAGGCAGGTCAAAAAGAGCAGACGGCCGACCGTATCGCTTTCAGGAGCTTGTGCGGCCTGCTCGGCGGCGGAAAGAAGTAGCTGCGAAAGCTCCTCGTCCGAAGGGGCGGATATAGCCTTTTTAGCGCGGTCGCAGGCCTTTTCAGCACGCATTAAAGCGGCCATGGAACGGGGAATTTCTTTAAGGGTTTCCGCGATGCTGCTCTGCTTTTTTTCCTGCCGCTTGATTGCATCCCAGTTTTGCAGCACATCATCGCTGCTTTTCACCTCAGTGTCTGAGAAAATATGCGGATGGCGGCGGATCATTTTGCGGCAGATCGCCCCGATCACGTCGTAAATCGTAAATTCTCCTTCTTCGCTGCCGATTTGGGCATGAAATACCACTTGGAGCAGCACATCGCCTAATTCATCGCAAAGCGCGTCATAGTCGCTTTCGTCGATAGCGTCCAGCGCTTCATAGCATTCTTCAAGCAAATAGCGCTTGAGTGTATCGTGCGTTTGCTCGCGATCCCAAGGGCAGCCGTCGGGGTCGCGAAGGCGCTGCATGATCTTGATAAGATCGCGGAAGCCATAGCCGTGCTGCGCAGTCAGCGCCGTGGAGGGCAGGAACACGCAGGCGGTGTGGTCGTAGCTTTCGGCAGTAAGTCTGTCCAGCTCATAGAGCGGAAAAACCTGTGTATAGGCGCAGCCGCGGGCATCCTCGCGGTAAAAGAAAACCTCTTGTTCGTCGTCGTACCATTCCGAGAGCGCGCATTTGAGCGTTCCGGCCATGAGTTTATTATCGATGCAGGTGTACAGCGCAGGGCGAGAAGGATCGACCGCCGACGGATCAAAATCCTCTGCAAGCGCTGTAAAAGCGCCACAGGGGCGTTTCAGGGCCGCAAGCGCGGTGTCTTTAAGGGAAACGCCGGGAAGGAGCGTAACGGGGATTTGAGCGGTTTCCGCTTGCTTGGCGGCATAGGCGGCGGTGCAGTCGTCCGTTCCGGAGCCGTATACCACATAGCAAACCGTGCCGTCCAGTGCTGACAGCTCCCGCATCACGGCGGCATTTAAAGCGTCGAAATCCTCGGCAGCTTCATAGCAGCTGTCCAACGATGTTACGGAAATTTCACCTTTTTTTAAGCTGGCAAACAGCGGCATACGCTCCGTTTGCACAACGGTGTGAGAGGCGTGTTCAATGCAGTCTAACGCTTTGAGCGTGATTTGTTCCCATTCCCCGGCGCCGCTGCCGATGATGATTAGTTTTTCCATATTTCTTCCCTTTCCTTTTCGTTGGTTTTGTTTCTATATAAAGAAAGCCTTTGCAAAAATGCGCAGATTCGTTTTCCGCCGGGAAACAGTGCAAGCTCCTGCGGCGAAAAGGCCTTGAATAAAAGTAAAAGCAGAGAATACAGCACCGCCGCAAGGCAGATAACAGTAAGGATTACACTTCGTTTCATGAACGCTTCGTTCAGAAGCATTCGGGCGCCCCAAAGTGCAGCGCTCATGATCGCGGCAGCGGCAAGCGGCGCGGCAAAAATAAATTTTGCACGCTTGAGACTGCACACGCGGCGAAGGGACAGCAGGTTCAGAACAGCGGTAACGCCGTAGCACACAGCGGAGCTGATGGGCGCGCCTAAGATATTCAGGCGTGCGTTTTGCAGCAAAAAAATGCTCAGGATTATTTTTACGGCAGCGCCTATCGCAATGCTGCGCATGGGGACGAGGAACCTGCCAGTTCCCTGCAAAATTCCGGTTGCGGTTTGCGAAACGGAAAGAAATAACACGGAAAAGCCGCAGATCTGCATCATGCTTCCGCCGAGCGAGAGCTTATCGAAAACGAAATAAGGCGCACGCTCTAGCGTAGGGATCAGGCGGAAAAGAGCCGTAGTTTCAGCGGAGGATTGATGATAGAACAGATTCAGCACAGGTTTTCCGAGCAGCAGCATGCCCGCAAAGCAGGGAAGGCCGACGCAGAGCGCAAGCTTGAGCGCCGTGCATACGGAACGGGAAGCAACGGCATCCTGCTTCTGCGCATAGGCGGCGCTGATAAAAGGCACCAGCGCTGCTGCGAGCGCAACGGTTACAACTGCCGGCACGTTGACCAGCGAGCTTACCATGCCGTTGAGTACGCCGTACATGCTGTTGATGTGCGATTCCTCGTAGCCCGCTGCATGCAGGCACCACGTTACAAGATAGGCGTCGAGCATGTTGACCAAGGGCAGAACGGCGCCGCCGACCGTAACGGGAAATGCGGCGCTGAACAGCTGCCGGTATAACCCGCGCTGCGCGTTTTGAACGGGCTTGTGCGCCGGAGCTTTTTTTTGATAGCGCAGGTAGCGGAAATGTATGTAGACAATACTGCTCAGCTCACTGAGCGTTACGCCCAGCAGCGCGCCTCCCGCGGCGTATACAGGCCCATTAGGCAGCCAAAGCGCCGCCAATGCGAGGCCGATGAACAGCTTGCCGGCCGAACCGATCAGCTGTGAAACGGCTGTGGGCGTCATGTTCTGCATGCCTTGAAAATATCCGCGGTAAGCAGAAACAACGGTGAGAAGCATGCACGGAGCAATGCAGACGATGGCAAACCGACCGCTTGGAATGCCTAAGGAGGCAGCGATGCTGCCGGAAAACACCGTCATAAGCACGCAGAAGACGACGCCAAGCGCGCCGAGTATGCGGCGTGAAGCCAAAAAAACGGCGTGAGCGCCGTTTAGATCCCCCTGCGCTCGAAGGGAGGAGACAAGCTTAGAAACCGCCACAGGCAGCCCCGAAGTGCAGACAACCCACAGCAGGGAGTAAATCAGATATGCTTTTGCATAGACGCCCATTGCCTCCACGCCGATCAGGTTCGTTAACGGAATGCGGTACAATGCCCCGATCACCTTGCAGAGAATGCCCGCAAGGCCGAGAATGACAGCGCCGTGCAGAAACGAACGGCGATCGTTTGCGTTTTGCTCCATGCGTCCCTTCCTTCCGGATACATCGGGGAAAGATTTTTTGGGCGTATCCTGAGATAAATAAATGATCGCAGACAAGCTATCTGCGATCATTATAACATTTTTGCCTAAAAAGCGCAATTCTATACTTCCTGCGATTGCAGCTCGATAAAGCGCGCCGCAATGCTGATCTGCGCGCGTTCCTCTGGGGTGATCTCCGCGTGGCTTAAAAGCAGCAGGCCGCCCAGCAGATCGCCGCCGCTTACAAGGGGAACGATCAGCTGGAAGGAGAATTGCGCGTCGTCGTTTGCGGTCAGCGCAACGCGGTCCTCTCCGGAAAGCTCGGCGCTTCTGCGCTGGGTAAGAAGACTGCGCAGCTCGGCGCTGATTACAGCGCCTTCAACGCCCTGCAAATCGCTGCCTACGGCTAAAAGCACTTGATCGGTGTCGCAAAACAGCACCTGCTTTCCGTCGGCGGAGAAAAGCTGCGTGAACAGGGCGGCTGTCTCCTGCAAGTTGCCGAAGCTTGAATATTTGCGCAGAACGATCCTGTCCTGCGTATCGGTAAAAATTTCAACGGAGTCCCCTTCTCGAATGCGGAAACTCCGGCGGATTTCTTTTGGGATCACGATCCTTCCTAGATCGTCGATCCTTCGTACAATTCCGGTTGCTTTCATAACATATAAACTCCCTTTGGTTTGATTTGTATGATTAGTGTCTGCAAATGCAAAGAGATTATGCACCGGATTTTTGTAATAATGAAAAAATATGGAATACAATCGTAGCGGTATGATGGGGACAGCTGCCCGCATAACGGTCGGGAGCATACGGCGCTTTTATTCGTTTGCGGGCGGCGCTTGGTAGATGCGCCGCCATTTGCCGGTTTGGTATTGCAGAAAGGAGATCAGCCAGTTGGCAAACCAGCCGATCGGAACGGCGTACCAAATCATGTCGATGCCGAATTTCGGCGCAAGCGTTACGGCTAAAACGACGCGAATGGAGAGGTTTACGAAGTTTGCAACGGTGAACATCTTCATGTCGCCCGAGCCGCGCAGAACGCCGTCCACCGCCATTTTAAAGCCGATCAGGCAAAAGAACCAGCCCATAAAGCGAAGGTAATTTTGCCCCGTGGAGATCGCCGCCGCGGTTCCGTCCGCACCGAGAAACAGGGAGATGATGGGCCGGTTGAAGCATTCCAAAACCAAACAGATGACGGCGGCAAAGAAAAGAACCATGCCGTTTGCCGCACGGTAGCCCTTCTGCACGCGCTCCGGCTTCCCGGCGCCGATATTCTGAGCCGTGTAGGAGGAGAGCGCGTTGCCGATTCCCGACATCGGAACGACGCAGATGGATTCGATTCTCATAGCGGCGGAAAAGCCGGCAAGCGCTTCCGTGCCGAAGCTGTTGACGACAGACTGCACCAGCATCAGCCCGATGGAAACGGTGGATTGCTGGAAGATGGAGGGCAGGGCGATTTTCGTCATGGAGAGCAGCTCGGTTTTATCAAAAACAGTTTCGGCTTTGCCCGTGAACCGTTTGAGCTTGCAGAGAAAAACGGTGCAGGAGAGAAAAGCGGAAATTCCCTGCGCGATAAGGGTAGCCCATGCAGCGCCCGCAACGCCCATATTCAGCTCTGCAACCATGAGATAATCCAGCGCGACGTTCACAATGGAGGAGAACATCAAAAACGCAAGAGGAATGCGGGATTTGCCCAGCGCATTGAACATGGCGGAGAAAATGTTATACATAAACAGCAGCGGAAGTCCTATAAAATAAATGTTCAGGTATTCTGCGGCAAGATCAAGCGCTTCGGGAGGCGTGTTGAGCCAGATCATAATTCGGCGGCTTAGCAGTAGGCCGATCCCGCCGAGCAGGATGCTGACGCACAGGAAGGCGAGCAGCGCGGTATAGACGGCGCGTTTCATTTTGCCGTATTCTTTTGCGCCGAAGTACCGGCTTACGATCACCGACGCGCCGATTCCGCCGCCGATCGCAACGCAGATGAAAATATTGGTCAGCGCGTAGGAGGCGCCGATGGCGGCAAGCGCCTGTTCGCTGACATAACGCCCCACAATAGCGGAATCCGCCATTGTGTAGGTTTGCTGAAACAGGTTTCCGATAATGATCGGAAGAGAAAACAGCAGGATCGCCGAAAGCGGCTTTTTTACAGTGAGATAATTGTTCATAGCAGTCTCCGTTTTAGCGGTTTGTAAAGTGAAATAGGGTTCATTGAGGCGGGCAAAGGGCTTTGCTTCTCTTTTATAGTATGCTTTTTCGGCCCCGTTAGGCATAACCGGTTAGTTCCCAAGGCGAATTTTTATTTTCGATCCGTCAGGGCAGGCGGCCTGAAGCAGGCGGAAGCCTTTTTCTGTTTAAGGAAAGGGCGTTACCTCCAATACGGTCAGGCAATCGCCCTGCACGGTAAAGCGAATATTGTGCCCTGCAAAGGCGACGCCGTAGATGCGGCCGTCGTGCTGATAGGCCGGGCGCGGGTCCTGCTCCAGCAGTGCAAGAGCGGCGCTTTGCTTTTCCGGCGGAAATGCGGCAAGCAGTGAAGGGGGGAAGCTTACCTTCAGCCGGTGCGCTGCTCCAACGCGCGCAAAGCCGTCGCGCGCATCGGGGTGGCTGTCGGTGTAGGGCAGATAGGGCTTGATGTCATAAATAGGGGTTTTATTTCGCAAATCGGCGCCGGAGACGTGCAGCACAGGTCCCTTGCTTGTGAGGCTGATTTCACGCAGCCTTACCGAAGAGAGGCCGATGGGATTGGGACGAAACGGAGAACGGGTGGCAAACACGCCCATAGAGGTCTTGCCGCCTAAGCGCGGCGGCGTTACGGTGGAGGAGGGGTGAGGGCGCTGCGTGCCTTCAAACTTCCATAAAAGCCAGATATAATCAAACCCTTCAAGGCCTCTTACGGCGTCGGCGCTGCGATATTCAGGCTCAAAGACGATATGGCCGGTCAGATCCTCGATCA
>JAHAAN010000163.1 GCA_018376855.1 Clostridiales bacterium
TTTCCGGAGTCAAGACAAAACAACTTGTAAAGCAGGAAAAACTTTCTGTTAATACGGAACTTTTATTCCCTATAATGTTCCTTTTTATCACTGTTTAGATTTTGGCATGATTTTTTGGAAAATTGGTGTTTATATTTATTTGAATTTTTTGCAATACCAATTTTGGCGCAGCTTTTGCTGTTAAGTGTTATAGTATATATTTTTACATAAACATGATTAACCACAAAAGATAGAAAAGATCCTGCCGATAAGCATCGACAGGATCTTTAAATTTTTTATCAATGTTACACGGAAAGAATGCTGACTTCCGTCTCTTTATCAAACAGATGAATTCTATTAGGATCAAATACAACCTTAACGGTATCATCCATCATGATCGTGCTCCTCGGATTTACACGTGCAATAATATTACCCTCATCAAAACCGCTGATATTGAGGTAAACCAAAGTTTCAAATCCAAGCTTTTCCAAAAGCTCTACTTTAGCACTAACAGCAGCTTCAGGATAATTCTGCATATAAACTTCTTCATCATGAATATCATCCGGACGGATACCAAGAATAACTTCTCTGCCAATATAGGATTTATCAGTCAATTTTGCCAGCTTACCTTCCGGAAGCAAAAGCTTATTTTCTCCGAAGCGAGCATATACCTTCCCGTTCTCCTCCATCAGCATACATTCAATGAAGTTCATAGCCGGAGAACCAATAAAGCCCGCAACAAATTTGTTGCACGGGAAATCATAAAGGTTTTGCGGAGAATCAACCTGTTGAATAAAACCATCCTTCATAACAACGATACGGGTACCCATTGTCATAGCTTCTGTTTGGTCGTGCGTAACGTAAATAAACGTTGTCGCAAGACGATTATGAAGCTTTGTAATTTCCGTTCTCATCTGAACACGAAGCTTTGCATCCAAGTTAGAAAGCGGCTCATCCATCAAGAAAACCTGCGGATCACGCACGATCGCACGCCCTAATGCCACACGCTGACGCTGACCGCCGGAGAGAGCCTTCGGCTTACGATTCAAATAGTCTTCAATGCCGAGAATTTTAGCCGCTTCTCTTACTTTTTTATCAATATCTGCTTTATGCACCTTACGCAGCTTTAAGCCGAATGCCATGTTATCATAAACCGTCATATGAGGATACAAAGCATAGTTTTGGAATACCATTGCAATATCGCGATCCTTAGGCGCAACATCGTTCATCAGCTTATCGCCTATATATAATTCACCCTCAGAAATTTCTTCAAGGCCTGCAACCATACGCAGTGTTGTGGATTTTCCGCAACCGGAAGGACCAACTAAAACAATGAATTCTTTATCCTTAATAGCCAAATTGAAATCGTTTACGGCCGTTACGCCGCCCTGATACACTTTGTATATATGCCTGAGTGTTACATTTGCCATGAAAAGCATCCTCCTAAACGTTATAATATAACAGTTTTTTATTTTCGTTAAAATTCTATCATGAATATATTTTTTGCGCTACTGTCATTCTGCACAAAAAACATGTGCAGAATATTCACTTTTATCAAAGAAACGCAAGTATATTAAATTGTAATTAAGTAAAAGCTAAAAACAAATCAAATTTCAAAGGAGATTACC
>JAHAAN010000056.1 GCA_018376855.1 Clostridiales bacterium
TAGGCGTTACCGTTACGCTTTCCACTTTCAGATAGTCCCCGCGGATATAGCCGATCTTCCCTTGCGGCGTTTTCAGCTGATACCAATCTCCGCTCTTACTCAGCACCTCGCACTTAGTTCCCTTCGCCACTGTTCCGATCAGCGTATGGCTTGTGCTCGGCCCTGAACGCATATTAACCGCTGTGTTCACATTCACCACCGTTGCCACCTGCTTGATCTCAGGCGTGGGCGTTGCCGTTGGTGTCGCCGTGGATGTTGCTGTGGAAGTTTCCGTTATTGTAGGCGTTTCTGAAATCGTAGGAGTAGGCTCTGAAGTTTCTTCGTCGCTCGGGGAAGGCGAAGTCCCTGTTTCCTCAGGCGTAACAGAAGGCTCCGGTGTATTGGGATTCTCCCATGCATCGATATATTTTCCCATCACATAGCCTTCTAAATGATCGGTTTTTATTTTATACCATTCGCCTGCCTGCTCCAAAATTTCCACGCGCGCTTCATGCCAAAGCTGCCCGATCAGCGCACCGTCCACACTGGCCTCATCACGAACGTTCAAAGCCGTCGAAGGATCCGACAAGCTTACTGTGCCATACCATCTGTTAGGATCAGGCGTTGTTTGCTCATTTGGGTTAATTACTTCGTAATCGGCAATTTTTATTACAGTATTATTATAATAGAACAGCAAGATCTGCTGATAGGTATGTCCGTCTAAGGCGCGCATTCTTGCCCCCTGCTGACTGAAACCAACTCCATGCCCGTTTCCGCGCATAGAAAAAATAAAATAATCCGTATAGCTCTCTGCATAATAGATGATTTGATTTTTAAGGCTTGTCCCCTGTGCAAGCGAATAGTCGCGGATATCATCGATAAACACATCCACCGTTACGGTGATTTCCTCCGGCAAAACCTCCACGGGCTGCGGCGTTGCCGTCGGCTCCTGCGTGGGTTCCTGTGTCGGTTCTTCAGTCGGCTCTTGTGTTGGCTCTTCAGTCGGTTCCGCAGTAACAGCGTCCGTTGCTTGAGCAGTTCCGTCCGGCTCTGCCGTATCTGTCGGTGAAAACTCCGTTCCCTCCGTACTAGCCATTGTTTCCGAAACGGCTGCTACAGCTGCTTCGATCTTTTCCACCTTCAGATATTCACCGCTTACATAGCCTACCGCTCCTGCCGCAGTGCGGATATGATACCAGCCGCCGATTTGCCCAAGAACATCCAATTCAAGACCCTTTGCCAATGATCCGATAATCGAAAATGCTGTTCCCGGACCGGAACGCATATTTACGGAAATATTGCAGTTTACGATCGTTCCCTTATAAAGAAAATTCTCCTGCTCATCCTGCTGCACCATCATCTTGCCGGTATTAGGCGAAATCACCACGGAATCTGAAAGATTCGCCGAATTAATATAGCCAACGGTTCCGTCTGCCGTTTTTACTTTATAATAACTTTTGGATTTATCCAAAACCTGCACACGCGCACCGCTCCAAACTGTCTTGAGCACATCGTATGAAGACGACGGCCCGCTGTAAACACCGAGCGTTCTTTTTGCATTAGCTGTGCGCATATACTCTACCGCTTCACCCACCGGCGCCGCCTGCAGATTCTGATCCCCTTTATAGGCAAGCAGCCGAGCCGTAATGCGGAGGAATACATAGGAACGCGACTTCTCATCCGGAAATCTTCTTGTATGCACGGAAAGATCGTTCACACCCAAAATGGAAAAATTATCGGGATTTGTGCTGTACCCAAGACTGTAAAGCGCAATCTGAAGCTCCGGCTTCATCATTGCTTCTATGCGCGCATCAAGCGTAGAATACACGTCCTTATTCGTGATGGTTCTGGGTAAATACAGCTTGCGGTTTACGCCGCTGGAATTATAATCATAGATATCGTCGTTGATCTGCAAATACGCTAACGGCGCTGATCCCCACGCATTCTCGCTGCTGCGGGTCTGCCCGCCGTTGCTGGCGCTGTAATAACCGCCGACAACCTTTCCGTTATAGGTCAACACCTGCCCTGCCGTTTCACGCACCGCCTGTATGCATTTTGTCCATGTAGCATTATATCCCGGATAGACCTGATTGGATGAGCTGTCTAAGATATCATATGTAGTGGGTGTCTGGGCAGATTTCATTAACGAGACTGCATAAGATCTCGCAGCCACCGCCTGCGCTTTCAGCGCTTCTATATGAGAAGAGTTTCCGATCTCTCCAAACACCACACCGACGAGATACGTTTCGATATCAATATGGTTGATCAAGTAAACGCCTGTACCGGATTTAATGAAATACATATCCCCCAAATACATGCGGGATCCATAGCGCGGATTATCCATCTGCATTCCCTTATAGCTGTTATCCACTTTTTTCAGGATCACATAACCGGAATCAGATGTATAAACCACCTTTCCCGCAGAATCCTTAATGGCGGCTTTTCCATCGGAAAGGCAAGCCGTATAGGTGCTGCCTGCCGTCAGAAGTCTGCCGTCCGGAAGGCTGTACTGCCCCTGCACCTTAAAATCCTTGCTCTTTACTGTGCCGATCGTAGAGAGCTTTACACGCAGGATAGAAGGCGTTGACGCGGCGTTAACCCCTCCTTCCGTAAAACAAAGGGAACCCGCTGTTAATATCAGCATAGCCAACACCAAAATCATTGCCGTCCACTTCTTCATTTACATGTCCTCCCGACAAAAAAATCATATAATCCGGATATTTTTACATTTTATATAATATCAGACCTCACCGTCAAATGCAAGTTTTCCAAACACCGTTGCGAGCAAATAGCTGTTCCATTCTTTCATTTTCGCGCTCGCGCTTTAAATATTACAAAATTATTACTTTTTCAAGAACTTTGGTAACATTTGTTTCCATCCGAAAAATATAAAAGAGAAAGCCCAAAACTTTCTCTTTATTATCAGCAATCTATCACAATATTGCACAATCTTCTTCCACACGCCGTATATCCGCCCCCAGCGCCGAAAGCTTCTGCTCAATGCCTTCGTAGCCGCGGTCAATATAACGCACGCCGCCGATCACAGTAGTTCCCTCCGCCATCAGCCCTGCCAACACCAACGCCGCTCCCGCACGCAGATCCGTTGCCTCGACACGCCTGCCGTAAAGCCGTTCCACACCGTCAATAAAAGCGAGCCTATCCTCCACCCGAACGCGCGCACCCATTCTGCGCATTTCCTCCAAATGGCGATTTCGCTGTTCAAAAATCGTTTCCGTAACGATGCTTGTTCCTTTCGCCCGTGTCATCATAGCAGAAAACGGCTGCTGCAAATCAGTGGGAAATCCCGGATAGACCATTGTTTTCACGTTCACCGGAAGCGGACGATCAAACGCCCTAACACGAATCCAATCGTCCCCTTCCGTTACTTCAGCGCCCGCTTCTCTGAGCTTTGCGCTGACAGCCTCCATATGCATGGGAATACAGTTGCGGATCGTAATATCGCTCTGCGTACCTGCTGCAATAATCATCCATGTGCCGGTTTCGATCTGATCCGGAATGATGGTATAATTACAGCCCCCCAAGCGCTTAACCCCATGTATGCGGATTACATCCGTTCCGGCGCCCTTGATATTAGCCCCCATATTGTTCAGAAAATTGGCCGTGTCCACCACATGCGGTTCCTTTGCGCAGCCGAAGAACGTGGTAACGCCGTCCGCCTAGCTGGCCGCAATAATCAGGTTGATCGTTGCGCCTACGCTGGCCTCAATATGTATCTCCGCACCTCTGAGACGATCTGCCCGCAAATGAAGCAGATTTCCCTCTTCAATCTCGGCTCCCATAGCGCGAAAGCCTTTCAAATGCTGGTCTACAGGCCGCGCGCCGATGGAGCACCCTCCCGGAGGCGGAACAAACGCTTCCCCATACCGCGCCAAAAGCACGCCCATCAGATAGCTTGAAGCGCGCATACGCGAGACCATATCCTCAGGCGGAATCTTATTTTGAAGCCGCGAAGCGTCTATCGTGATCTTGCCCTGCCGTGTCAGCTCCACCCGCGCGCCCATATACTCCAACAAACGCGCCATAACCAATACGTCGTCTATATACGGCAGGTTATCAATCGTGCAAACTTCCTCTGAAAGCATCGCTGCCGCAAGCACTGCCACAGCCGCATTTTTAGCTCCGTTAATAGAAACGTCGCCATGCAGCGGCCTCCCGCCGTTAATTAAAATCTTCTCCACAATGACTTCCCCCAAATCAATGCTTGCAGCCCGAACACGTTGCGCAATGCCCCGTACATTCCCCGCCGCCTGTGCCGATAGAACCGTAGCATTTACCTTCATACACACGCATCAGGTTTTTCCCCGCACATTTAGGGCATATAACTTTGTCTATATTTTCACTGCTGCGAACCAATTCATCAAAAATATATCCGCAGTCCTTACATTTAAAATCCAAAAGAGGCATATTCTTTCCCTTTCCCAATATGCTGCACTTTTACAGCATTTTCAATTTTCGCATGATCCATGCCACCGCGCCGGAGAGCAGCAGCGCAGCGCCGGTTACGATCCAAAAACCATATGGCTTATCGGAAAGCGGCATAGAAGCAAAATTCATTCCCCAAATGCTTGCAACGATCGTAGGAATTGATATTACGATCGTAATGGAAGCAAGCATTTTCATCACAATATTAAGATTGTTAGAAATTACGGAAGCAAAAGCATCCATTGTCCCTGAAAGAATATCGCGGTAAATATTACACATTTCGATAGCCTGCTTATTTTCTACGATAACATCCTCCAAAAGATCCTCGTCATCCTGATACTTCTTGATATAGTCGATCTTCAGCATTTTATCCAGCACCATCTCGTTGCTGGTAAGCGAGGTGGAAAAATAAACCAACGATTTTTCAAGCCCCAGCAGCTGGATCAGCTCTTTATTTTTCATAGATTTATGCAATTCATTCTGCACTCTTGTGCTGGCTTTATCAATCTGTTTAAGATATTGGAGAAACTTTGTAGCATTTTTATAAAGCAGCTGCAAAATAAACCGTGATTTTTTAAAGGTATAAAATCCCTTGACTCTTCCCTCGATAAAATCGTTAATCACCGGCGTAGGCTTGAGCGTAACGGTAACAATCACGTCCTCCGTGCACAAAATTCCAAGCGGAATCGTGCTGTAGACAAAGCTCCGCCCTTCAGCCTCCACCATCGGTATATCCACAATAATCAGCGTATCCCCGTTATCCGTTTCAATACGCGCACGTTCCTCTTCATCCAAAGCCGCGCGCACCCAATCCGGTTCCACGCCTAAATATTCCGTAACAGCATTAAGCTCGCTTTCATCGGGATTGCACAGATGCACCCAGCAGCCCTTGCTGAACTCCTGCACCTCTTCGGTACGCTCTTGGTCTGTTTTAACAATTGTCATCATGTTCATCAGCTCCTATTCATTTTACCGCCCCAAGCAAGACGGCAAAACGATACGCCATGAACCTTAGCGGAACGCGGCAATATGTAAAAGCCAAGCTTGCTTCAAAGCATATTTTCTGCGGTTTCTACTGTTTCCGGCAGGGTCGCCTTCCATTTTGCCAACCTCCCATTAAATCTTGCCCGCACGCCGAAAGCGCCGACAGCTTTATTTTTATATAATACCACTTCGTCAAATTTTACGCAATATTTTTCTTTCACTACTCAAAACACGAAAACACACCTGTATATTTTCAGCTGCTTTGGGCATAATCATGCCATCATTCAAAAAAAGGAGGCCTTCGCATGAAACCTGCAAAAAAAATCTGTATTTTTCTGCTGCTTCTCTGCATTGCCGCTGCCCTGATCCCCTTTCCGCAGCCGATCGAAACCGTTGCCGATACCGAAAACCTGATTCGCATCCATGTGCGCGCAAACGACGACTCCGAAGAGGCGCAAACCATGAAGCTGCGTGTCAGAGATGCAATAAACATCGAAATTTCCAAAGCAATGAATAAATGCTCAGATGTGAACTCTGCTCGTTCCACGCTGAATGGAATGCTGCCGAAGCTTAAAAAGACCGCAGAAGCCGTCTGCGGACAGCCCGTTTCCTGCACGCTTGGCCGCGAAAGCTTTCCCGACCGCTACTACGACAATATTCTCTACCCCGCCGGCGAATACGAAGCGCTTATTGTCCGCATCGGAGAAGGCAGCGGTGCAAACTGGTGGTGCGTTGCATTCCCTCCGCTGTGCTACAGCGCTGTAGAAAACGCAAGCTCCGTTCCCCAAAAAGTAACCTACCGCAGCTTTTTTGCAGAGCTTTGGCACCGCCTTTTCGGGTAAATTCATCAAAATATATACTTTTGCAGCTTGCTTACAGAAAGCTCCTCGGTATTTTCGGCAAGCAGTTCACGAAGCCACGCTTCCGCATTTGTGCCCGAAAAATATTCGCTCAGATCATATCCGCTCATTCCCACAATGCAAAAATGCTCCGTCTCTTTTCCTCCCGAACGAAGGCGGAAAAGCAACACATAGCGTGCTTCACCAAGAAAATAACGCGCTTCTTCATTCAGTTCGTTCCATATTTCCGGCCGTTCTTGCGCAGCGCGGGAAACCGTCATCCCAAAATCCGTTCCCAAAAAAGCCGCTTTTGCTTCCAAGAGCGTAAATTCTTCGACCCGTCCCAGCTCCTCCTTATATTTTTTCGCTAACTCCACTGTGTATTTTTCCTGACTGGTCAAAAGTTCCTTCTGCTGCGAGCATGCGCAAAGCAAAAGCACGCACAGCACCAAAATCCCGATTTTTTTCATTGCAATGCCGTTCCTTTCTTATTTAAACGCAACCGTCTGTTTATGATTATTATATACTATTTATTATCTTGCTGCAATCATTGCAGCAAATAAATAACGCCGCCTGCGCCGAACGTAAATCACGCTTCATTTTCTGAAAAAATAAATAGCTTGACTTTTTATGTTGTATTATTGCATAATATATACGGTATGGTCGATGATAATCAGCTTAATTTAAACTGCAATATCGTCTCCTGCCGTTTTTTACGCTTATGGCCATTCTTTTGCCAAAGCGCACGCTTATTACGAAAAGAGGACTATATTCAATCAATGGAAAAGCTTTCTGTTATCGTTCCCTGCTATAACGAGCAAGAGACTATTAACATATTTTATAAAGAAACGGAAAAAATTCGCAAAGCTGATTTTCCGAACGTTATTTTTGAATACATTTTCATCGACGACGGCTCGACGGATGCTACGCTTTCTCTGATTCGCGAACTGCATACCGCCAATGCTCATGTGCGTTATATATCCTTTTCACGCAACTTTGGGAAAGAAGCCGCTATCCTTGCCGGTCTTGAGGCCGTGCAGGGCGGAGAATTCGTAACCATTATGGACGCCGACCTGCAGGATCCGCCCTCCATGCTGCGGCGCATGTATGACACGCTCACAGCGGATGACTACGATCAAGTGGGTATGCGCAGAGTTACCCGCAAGGGCGAACCGCCTGTTCGTTCCTTCTGTGCGAAAATGTTTTACAAGGTTATCAACCGAATTTCCGACATCGAAATGGTAGACGGTGCACGCGATTTCAGACTGATGAAAAAATATGTTGCCGACGCCATTTTAAAAATGCCCGAAAAATGCCGTTATTCCAAAGGAATTTTCAGTTATGTGGGGTTTCGCACCAAATGGCTTCCCTACGAAAACGTGGAACGTTCAGCCGGAGAAAGCAAGTGGTCCTTCCGCCAGCTTCTGCGCTATGCCATTGACGGAATCATCTCGTTTTCCTCCTTTCCTCTGCGGCTTTCGGGATATGCGTCCGCATTATTTCTGTTCACCGCTTTGATCTTATTAATTTTTGCGCTTATACAAAGCAGCGCCGTGCTAGCTATCCTGACCTGCGGCTTTTTTATCGGCGGAACAATTTTAGCGGCTGTAAGCGTTTTAGGAAGATATATGGCGCAGACTTATGCCGAAACAAAACGGCGGCCGCTGTACATCATTGCCGAAACAGAAAAAAATGTATCTGCTAAAGGAGATCTGTAATGGAAAATTTAAAAAAGCATTGGCTCACCGCCGCACATGCAGCAGTTCTGCTCATCGGCGCGGCGCTTTTTATTTGGGGAACCTTTTATAATACCATTTGGTTTGACGAAGCCTATACCGTAGGGCTGATAAACAATCTGAGCTTTTCTGACATGATTCGGGTAGCGACGGACGACGTCCACCCGCACTTGTATTATATTCTGCTGAAATTATTTTCTTTTGTTTTCGGAGGGAGCCTGCAAGCGCTTCGCTTCTTTTCCGTAATCGGCTCACTGCTGACGGCGCTGCTGGGGCTTACGCATATTCGCCGCGATTTCGGCGCAAAAACCGGTTTTTGGTTTTCGTTTGTAACCGTTTTTCTGAATGCGACATTTGTATATGCGCTGCAAATCAGAATGTATTCTTGGGCGGCTTTTTTCACGGCTTTATGCGCTATCTACGCTTACCGGCTGAGTGAAAAGGACGCTTCGGCCAAAAACCGGATTCTTTTTGCAGTGTTTGCCGTTGCCGCCGCATACACGCATTACTTTGCTTTATTCACCATTGCAATCATAAACCTCCTGTTACTGGTGCGCACGGTTCGCAAAAAACAATCCGTAAAAGCATGGTTTATAACAGGCATTGCCGAGTTTATCGCCTATATTCCCGGGCTGCTTGTATTCCTTTCGCAAACCTTTTCTTCCACCAATACATTCAACTGGCGGGAAATCAAATGGCCTGACCTTGTGTTTGACCTTACCTCCTATCACTTAATAGGCGACGGGATCGGCTCTTTTGCTTCAGGCGCCCTTTATTCTGTTTGCGGCGCAGTCTTTCTCTGTCTCTATGTTATCGGCGGTTTCCTGATTTACCGGCGCATCAGGCAGGACGGAGAAAACGGAAATGCCGCCAAGTGGTCCCTGTTTATTTATTTCGGCGTTATTTTATTCACACTGGCGCTCTCGCTTTTTTGGGTGGTCTACTTTGTGCGTTACACAGTGGTCATGCTGCCGCTGTTGGTATTCCCGATCGCATACTACATTGCAGGCTGCAAGCTCTCACTACAAAAAGCTGCCGCCGCCCTGACGCTGCTCGTTATATTCATTCCAACCGCTTATATTTCCCAAACATATCGAAAGCAATCCTCCTTTGACCATGTTGAAGCATATTTTGAAGAAAAATTGGAGGATAATGACTGCTTCATTTTTGAAAACATGGCAGGCTACAATATCGCAGTCATGTATCCAGAACACACATCCTATTACTATAATGGCGGCGGTTGGGATATTGAAGACGCTTATAAAGCCTTTGGCAGCAGCAACCATGTAATTCGTTCCATGAATATTCCGGAGCTTAACTACTATACGGGACGCATTTGGGTAATCAACGACGGTCCGTGCTATGACTATCTGATGTCGCTGGGCGACTGCCGTGAGCTTTTGAGCGACTATGTTTGCGGCTATAAATTAGTTCTGCTGGAAAAAGGGGCATAAATAATAGACTTCTTATAAATAAAATACCTTATCAAATAACAAGATTTCATAATAAAAATTAAAAAATCGGGGAACAGTTAACAAACTGTTTCCCGATTTTTACAATGTCTTAACATTACGAAAGTTATACCCCCATAATACTTTTGGGCTCTGCTCACAAAAATATTTATGAAGGCAAAACTAAACCTATGCTTAGGTAAATTTCTCTTATTATTTTGAATATGTCGAAAACAACCAACCGCAACGAACTTCATTACGTTTGTTTTCACCATTATAAAGACCTTCCGGATTATAAACAGTTCCATCAGCACGGTCAAATTGCACTTCAGCTGTCCAATAAAATTCCGGATAAGGAATAGTGATTTTTTCTTCAAGAATAATATTACGAGTGATATCATATAATGCATTTACATCAAATCCATTATGGCGATGCATAGCATCATGATCACCTGCAAACACCGAAAAGGCAAATTGAGAACAAAAAGTTAAACAAGATGTATTTCTGGCATCTGATACAAAATCCCAATATATAAAACCATCAGGCACAGGTGAATCAGCTTTCATAAACCGTCCAATGTAATCGTGATTACGCTCAGTATCTACCGGTCTGCCAAAATGGTGTGTCAATGTTAGGTCATAATCAAAACCAGAAGCATATTCGGGCATTTTATCAAGAACGGAAATGACCTTTTGGCGTGTTGTCGCCCAATCATCGCTACCGCAAAAAAACTCAAGACCGACAAATCGAACAGGCGGTAACTTTCTATACTCCCAATGTTCAATAACCGCTCCCACGCTATCTAATTATTTTTGTATATTTTTACCGTAATTCATTTATCTCCTTCCGTTATTATATAGATAGTTTTCCTATACTATAAAACATGAGCAGGTATAAAACAATCTTTCCAACCTCAATAAATACTTCGTCGCCGCACCTCGGTTAAATGCGAGGTATTATTTTTATGTATAACCACGAACGATAATGAACATTCCCTTCACTCTATAGGTATTTTTATTTTATTATCTCCGCTCCGCCCCATTCAACAGCAACAAAACCCGTTCTTTGCGGCAAAATAAATTCCTGCGGCTCGACTTCAACCGCCTCGTCAAGCGCCTTCCACGCCATAAACACACGAATAAGCGTATCCGGAGAAGGCTCTACCGTTAATTTTGCACCTTCCGTATATGCTTTTGTTTGAAAAGAAATCAAATTATACGCATTGTTCTGCATAAGCGGCAACCAATAAATGATAAACTCATTGGCCTCTCGCGGCGTAAGCCCCTGCGCAAGCAGCGTCTCGTTTAAAAAATGCGCCGTATCACTGCCCTTTACACAAAATCCTTTGGAAAAATCGGGCATTATCTTTTGATCTCCCTCCCAATACAGACAATAATACTCTCCTCCATCCGGAAAGCTAAGCGTACCGTCCGGAAAAGCAACAAAATTTTCCCATCCGTTCCCGCCGTATTGGGGATACGTACATGTCAATTCGCCGTCAAGCTCTATGCCGACCGAGCAAACCGTCGCCTCCTGCGGATAAAGATAGATTACAGGCTTAAGCACCCTAACATCGCCGGAATCCCCCGTTGGACAAGCCGCAAGCACAACGAGAATCAGCCCTAAAACAAGCAGCAATATCAAACCTTTTACCGACTTTTTCATTGACATCCCTCCATAATCAATCTATTTTTCCGCCTTTTTCTTTGCACAGCTTTAAAAGCAAGCCTTGCAGATCTTATAACAGTTTCTTTATAATATTAAATATACCATATATTCATAATGAAATCAAGATTGAAATGAGTAAAATTTTCACAGAATTTTCTATGGACAGCACGAATATCCCCGTCTTTAAAATAAAATCAAAGGCCGCTCTGCCAAACCTCGCTTTCATATCTTTCATATTTATACAAATTTTGCAATCCTCTATTGACTTTTCATTTCAGTTTTATTATTATTATATATAAATGTTGTTTTACTCTTATTGGTTCAGGAGGCTCTTTCATTGAAACGTATTGCTGCTTTTTTTCTCTGCCTATTCTTAATCCTGTCCTTTCAAACTGCAACAGCTGAACCTGCCGTAAAGGTTTCCAAAGGAAACCCGCAGCTTATGCTGGACGGAAAAATAACCACCTGCTGGGAATTTAAAGAGAGCTGCACAGCAACCTTTAAGCCTCCTGCTGAAAAAAGCTATTTGCTTCTTCGTTTTAAAACGGAGGGATGCAGCTTTGAATATTCTGCCTTTGACACGAACGGCGATACTCTTGCAGAAGAAACCGCTGTAACGGATAAAATTGAATATTGCCTTTCAATACCGGAGAATTGTGCGGAGCTAAAGCTTACCTTTACCTGCTCCAATGCAATATGCAAAGCAGACTTCTCAAAAAACTTTGACCACGCTTGGCTGGATGCTCCTGAGCAAACGGATATATTGCTTATCAGCGCACATCAAGACGACGAAGTGATCTTCATGGGCGGGCTTATTCCTCTTTTTGCCGACAGCGGAAAAACCGTAACGGTTGCCTATACCGCCGGAACAGGCCGCACGCGCATTGACGAAGCGCT
>JAHAAN010000057.1 GCA_018376855.1 Clostridiales bacterium
CGCAGGCATCATGGGGGCCTTCGGCGCAGGGCTGATTGCCAGAGATAAATACACCGCAGGCTATCAGACCACACTCATTAGCCGCGATGAAATGAACGCATTGGAAGTACATTCCAATATGGCAAGATGTCAAGGCTGCACCAACCACTGCCTGCTGACGGTCAATCTGTTCAGCGGCGGCAGACGCTTCATCACAGGCAATCGCTGCGAAAGAGGTCTGGGCAAGGAAAAAATTGAGAACCCTGCACCTAACCTGTATGATTATAAACGCCATAGACTGTTCGATTATGAACCCTTGACGGCAGAGCAGGCAACGAAGGGAACAGTCGGTATCCCTCGCGTGCTGAATATGTTTGAGGATTCGCAGACGGTTACGGAATTTGATGTGGAAAATGTGGACTTAGGCAGCGGAACGATCAATTATTCGCTTCAGGTTGCGCCGGAGCTGTTCTATAAGGTTTTGGGGGACGAGTGCGGCTGTGAAATCAAGGGCGATTTCCATTTGATTTCGCTCATGCGGGAGCTGATGCAGGCTAAGAGAGAGTATGACCGTGTCTCTGATGCGCTGGCGTCCGCGGAGAATACCGGCTATGGCGTGGTGCTGCCGACGATGGATGAAATGGTGCTTCAGGAGCCTGAAATGGTGAAGCAGGGCTCGAAGTTCGGCGTTAAGCTGCGAGCAAGCGCGCCGTCGCTGCACATTATACGCGTGGATATCAACACGGAGGTCAGCCCGATCGTGGGAAGCGAGAAGCAGAGCGAGGAGATGGTTCGCTATCTTTTGGCCGAGTTTGAGGGAGATAAAACAAAGATCTGGGATACCAATTTGTTTGGAAAAAATCTGCATGAACTGGTGAAGGAGGGGCTTTCCGGCAAGCTGACGCGCATGCCGGTGGAAGCGCAGCAGAAAATGCAGATGACTTTGCAGAGAATTATTAATGAAGGCAGCGGCGGATTGATCTGCATTCTGCTGTAAGCGGCAGTGCGTGCGCACGGGCGCCTTCGGCGCCAAAGCCCCCTTGCTATGCAAGGGGGCTTTCTCGATTGAGCTTTTACCCGGCGCATTTTGCGCCGGGTAAAAGCCGATCGGGCGTGCGCCCCGTTTTTGCTTCGCCGCAGATTATTACAAAAACGTAAAGAAAACGAAATACTTTTGCTGTTGTAATTTTAAATGCGGTAGACTATAATAAATCGAAAAGCAGAAGTGTAGGGGGAGATAACTTTGAAATTTGCCCGCGTTTTAAATGCAGCTGCGCTTTTTTTGATTGTAATGCTTCTTTCGGTTGCTTGCATGCCTGCCGAAACACCAACGGCGGCTTCGAGCGGGAGTTTTGCGCCAACAGGGGAAGCGACTTTTACCGCAAAGCCAACGGCTGCGTCAACGGTCAGGGTAGAGGAGACGCCAAGGCCGATTGAAAAGCTGAACGTTTTCGTTCGCCGTGTTGAGCTGCCGAAAAAAACGGACGGCATGCTGCTTCCATGCTATATCATGGAACAGAACGGATGGGGATACGCCAACGAGCGGGGAGAGATTTTGCTCGGAACGGAATACAGCGGATATTCCAAGCGTTTCTTTTGGAACGGATATATGGCGGCGAGTTATTGCGGCGCGCATACGGACGGAATGCCGGTTCGGGAGGTGATTGTAAATTCACGCGGCGAGGCGGCGGAGCTGGCGGATTACGACGCTTTATCTGAATTTTACGAGGAAAACGGAAAATACTATTGCGACGGGATCTTCGTGGAGGGCGATCATGACAATGCCGTATACTATCGGCAGGGCAAGTATTTATTTGCTGCTTTCTTCGGCGAGAAGCCTATGAACGTCGTTGCGGATTTAGACGGCAATGTGCTTTTTGTAAGCGCAGGAGAGCTTAATGCGATAGAATATCTGGGCGAGGATTGGATCTTAAGCTATTATTATGAAGACGACGGGTCGGACAACAGAGAGGCTTCGGTGAAAAACGCCTGTTTTGTGAATTTGATTACAGGTGTAAAAACGCAGCGCGAAGATATTGATTTTATTGATCTTAATTTTTCTTCCGAAGGCAGATGGCCGAGGGCATACGGAAAATACAGAGAGAGCGGTGAGTTGGAGTTCGGTTTTGTCGGCAGGGACGGCAAGGATGTGATCGCGCCGCAGTTTGCGTATGCGCTGTCCTTCAGCGAGGGCTGCGCTGCTGTGCGGCGCAAGGGAGAACAGAGTTGGATTTATATCGGGCTTGACGCAAAGCCGCTGTTTGAACAAACGTTTGCCGCAGCGGAGCCTTTTTCGGAAGGGCTTGCCGCTGCCGGTCTTGACGGCAAAACCTACGGATATATTGATAAAACCGGAGAATTCGTGATTCCGCCTGTCTATGACTGCGCTGCGCTCCAAAGGTTTATTTGGGAGGCATGGGTCGATGACCGAGTGAGGATGTTTTATAACGGCTATGCGCTTGTTGCCGACGCCGGAGAGAATCGGCTGGCTTATATTGATAAAACAGGAAAGGAATTGTTTCATTTTTTTGCTTTCGTGGGGGACTATGATTGAATTTCGGAATGCAGAAACATAAACGGATTTATGCACGCAGGGAATAACGGCGGTTATGCCCATTCGAAAGGGACGGTAAATAAAAATGCTCAAAAGAATATTTTCTGCCGCGTTGGCGCTGATGCTGGCAGCGGCGCTGTTGATCGGCTGCGATCGGGATGACAAAGAGGACGGGAGCAGCAAGGCCGAAGCTTGCTTTGTTCCAACGAAAATGAAAACAGTAATGGAGGATAAAGACGGTATTGATGAAGAACGGCTTATAGAGCTTACATGGGAGAAGAACGCCGTAAATTATTACTCGGTAACAGATAACACGAATACGCTTACTATGCATGTGGAATTCGACAGCAAAGGGAATGTGACGAAAGAGATAAGCTATAGCGCCGACGGCAGCGAAGCTGAGCGCAGAGAGTATGAATACGACGGCAACGGCAGCCGTACAAAAGAGATAAGCTATAACGCTGACGGCAGTGAGTCTTTGCACATTGAGTACGAACATGACGGTAAAGGAAATTGCACGAAAGCAGTGAGTTATTATTCCGGTAGCGGCGCATCTTATTGCACCGAGTACGAATACGACAGTAAGGGCAATCGCATAAAGGAGGTAGGCTATAACTCCGACGGCAGCGAATCAGGGCGAAACGAGTACCGATACGATGATCGGGGCAACTGCGTAAAAGAGGTGTACTATCGTTCCGACGGCAGTGAATCAGGGCGAAGCGAGTACCGATACGATGATCAGGGTAACCGCACAAAAGCGGTATACTATAACTCCGACGGCAGCGAGTTCAGGCATATTGAATACGAATACGACAGTAAAGGCAGCTGCACGAAAAGAGTAGGTTATAACTCCGACGGCAGTGTATTTTCGCGCACCGAGTACGAATATGACGGTGAGGGCAACTGCACCAAGGAGATAGGCTATGGCTTCGATGGCAGCGTTGTAAACAGGACAGAAACCGAAGGCTGGATAGAAGCGAGCCGCGCTCAATATACGGTTTGGGCGATATATGGTAGCTTGCAATAGATTTTTGGGCGCATTGCCGGAGAATGACGGATCCCGCGCCGCACCTTTCTTTTGAAGGGTGCGGTTTTGCGTTTTAAGGGAATCCTTGCGTGAAAGGGCGCAGGCAGAGATAAAAAGTTTAGGCGGAAGAAGCGTGTTGCAAAAGTTGACAGCAGTTCGCTCCAATGCGGATTTAAAGGAGCGCGGACACTTTTGAAGCGAAGGGAAGATTATGAGGCTTCATGAAAAATGATAAGCTGCTATACGCAATGCAAGCGGAATCATCTCGGAAAAGTAATCCGTTTAAAGAACAAGGCTTTAGCAGGCTTGGAGCACGAGTGTATCGGAGACATTGCGATTTCCGGCATAATAAAGCGGATTTTAATCTAAAATATATAAAAAATACGGCGGTAAACGGAATATGGGGAAAATAATAAAGCGCCGGCTTTTTGTTTACAGTCGGATCTTTTGAAAGAAATGCCGATTGCGCTGAAACAGCGCGTGACATTGCGGCATGGCTGCGCTATACTGTTATAAAACAAGCATGGAAGGGAATGGCGAAATATGTCACAGCAGCTCGGAGAAAGAATAAAAGAGTTCCGTGTAAGCGAAGGGCTTACGCAACAGCAGCTTGCCGATATATTAGGTGTATCGAGACAGGCTGTGTCGAATTGGGAAATTGCACGAACGGAGCCGGACGTCGGCATGCTGAACAGAATGAGCAGGGCGCTGCATAGGGGAATGGAGTGCTTTTTTGCCGAGGTAAAGGGCGATGAAGCGCTGCGGTATTCCTGCATGAATTTTATCGACGGCTTGATCGGAGAATCAAAAGCGGCGCACGGCATTTCGCCTGAAGCCGGCGCACCCCAACCGGGGCGGTATGAGGGCGGATTCCTCTATAACGGCGGCAGTGTGCGCCTGATTCCCGATCAGATGGAAAAATCGGAAAAAGGGTATGCGCTTCGCTTGCCGCAGGGGCTTACCGCGGCGTTAGAGCATGAGTCAGTCGACGGCGGCGCGTATTGGCTTCCGCGCCTTCGCAATGACGGCGCGCAGGACAGCGGGCAGATCGCAGAGCTTCGCTCTTTGGACATTTTTTTGCCGGAGAGCTGCGTTTTCTATTCCACCCTGCGGGGGGATAATGCCGATGAAACCAGCTTTATGCCAGTGAAACAAACGCTCGGGGCAGGGGACGTGCTGCGCGTTTCCCCAAACGGCGGACGTTCGTCGGAGCATACGGGCTTTCCGTTCTTCACGCTTTCATATGGATCGGAGGCGGCGCTTGTTGCAATAGGCTGGAGCGGACAGTGGCACTATGAAATTGCCGTTTCCAAAGAGGGAACACGGGTTACCGTGGGGCTTCCGGAGGCGGATTTTTATCTCCACGCCGGCGAGGAGGTGCGGCTGCCCTCTGTTCTGCTGCTTCGCGAGCCGAGCGAGGAGGCCGTGCTTCAAAGACTGAGAAGCTTTATCCGCAGCAAAACGGCAGCGTTTCAGCCTGTGGATCGTCCGCTTCCGATCTGCCTGCAAACCTTTGACAGATATGTTTGGGGAGCTACTGCAAAGCCGGATTCTGCGTTTGCTACCGAAGAGGGGCAAAAGCGCTTGGTAGACGCTATGAATCGATGCGGCGGCTTTGAGGTGCTGTGGGTGGACGCCTGCTGGTTTAAGGACGCTGATACCTTTCCGGGCGGCGTTGGCAATTATT
Source organism: Clostridiales bacterium (assembly GCA_018376855.1). Lineage (GTDB taxonomy): Bacteria > Bacillota > Clostridia > Christensenellales > QALW01 > JAHAAN01. The sequence continues at coordinate 5,248 of JAHAAN010000057.1, forward strand.
CCTGTGCGCCGGGCTTCCCGAACGGGCTTGCCCCGGTAGCCGACTATGCGCATGAAAGCGGTTACCGCCTGATGGTTTGGTTTGAGCCGGAGCGCGTTTACACGGGCAGCGAGGTTTGGAGGGAGCATCCGGATTATCTGATCCGTTTGGATGACGACAATACCTTTTTGCTGGATCTGTCCCGCCCGGAGGTTGTGGAGTATATAGCGGAGCTTCTGCTGCGCACTATGCGGGAAAATAAAATCGATATTTACCGGCAGGATGCCAACATTTGGCCGCTGGCATTTTGGAACCGCAAGGATGAGCCGGGGCGCAGGGGCGTTACCGAAATGCATCATATAGACGGGCTGTACCGCCTGTGGGATCGCCTGCGTGAAGAAATTCCGGAACTGATGATAGATAACTGCGCGTCCGGCGGGCGAAGAATTGATTTGGAAACCGCAATGCGTTCCGTGGTCATGTGGCGCAGCGATATGGGCTGTGGGAGCGAGAAAATATCAGGGCGGCACACGTCAATATGGCAGCAGAATATCACGCTTGCGCTGAGCCGCTATCTGCCTTTCCAGTGCAGCGGAACGTGGGAGGCGGACGCATATGATTTTCGTTGCTGCGGCACCAGCGGCATAGCGTGCGATCTTGACGTGCTGAATCCTGATTTCGATTTTGAACAGGCGCGGCAGGCGATCGAGGAATTTCGGCAGCTTCGCAAATACTGGAGCGGCGAGTTTTATCCTATGACCGAGCCTACAACGGACGAAAGCGTGTGGTGCGTTTTCCGCCTTGCGCTCGAAGACAGCGGCGCAGTTTATTGCTTCCGCCGGCCTGAAAGCAAAAATCCCGATATGCTGCTCAGCGTTCCGGATGCGAAGCCCGGCGCTTATCGGCTTGTGCTGCGTGCTGAGGACAGAAGCTGCGAGGAACGGAAGGTAACCGGCGAAGAGCTTCGCCGCGGTATTCGCGTTGCGCTTCCGCAGCCGCGAACCAGCCTTGTGATGGAGTATGTCCGCATTTGAGCATTCTGCGGATACGGCGGCTGCGGAAAAGCGCCGGCTGAAAACCGATAGGGAGCACAGGATCGGTGAATAAAAAGCAGCTGCTTTGCAGCGGCAAAGAGCCGGTTTACGGCAGAAGTTAAGGGCAAAACGAACCGTAAGGTTCGCCTTGCCCTTTTTATATTGTGTACCCTGTTATGGAGCCTATGGGGCGGAGAAAAAACGGAATCGGTTAATATTTTCCGGCGTAAGCTTCTTTTGCTTTATTTGTCCACTTCCTGATAAACTCTGCCTTTGCGTCGGTATACGCATCTCTGTTATGTTCAAACTGCTTCCATAGCCGCAGCTTTAACGCTTCATATTCTTTGGCTGTCTGTGTATACTCGTTTAAATAATCTCTAAAATATAATTCGTCATGATCTCCGGTATAGCGAAGATGCACATGAAAAACCTTTTCTGCAAATCCGGTCTTCGTATAGCCGCGGTTAAACGAAATTCTGCCTGCAGCTGCTGACATACGGATAAATCTGTTTGCCTCAAGTATTGTTGCAGCAGCTTCTATATCGGAATCCCGCGATATTTCGATCAGTATGTCAACGATGTTCTTTGCCCATATGCCGTCAATAGCCGTGCTTCCGATATGGCTGATCCTCTCGATCTGACACTCGGACAGTATATCTTTCAGAAATGCTTCCATTTCGTCATAATATGTCTTCCATTTATCGTTATGCGCAACAAGGAATATGGGGAACAGCGCCCACAACTCCTCTAAAGACATTTCCGATAGTTCTTTTTCCATATATCCTCTCCCGCAGTGTTGATTTGTTGCTTAATCCGATATATATTTAGCGTTTGTTTCAGATATAATACGGCAGAGCAAAAACGCTCTGCCGCATTGAAACCGTTGTTTTTATTCCTCTGCCTGCGCCTGCGCAACGATTTTTTTCATAATGTCCGGCGGAGTTTCCTCGTAGCGCTCAAAGCGCATCCGGAAAGAACCGCGCGCCTGCGTCATGCTTCGCAGATCCGTAGCATATTTAAACATTTCCGCCAGTGGCGCTTCTGCGACCAGCAGCTGCCCTTCTTCGGAAGGCTCCATGCCCAGCACCCTGCCGCGCCGTTTATTCAGATCCCCGATCACATCGCCCATATATTCGTCCGGCACAACGATCTCCACATGGTAAACAGGCTCCAGCAGCACGGGATCGGCTTCTCTGCACGCCTTTTTAAAGGCAAGGGAAGCCGCGATCTTAAACGCCATTTCCGATGAGTCCACATCGTGGTAGCTTCCATCGTACAGCGTGCAGCGCAGGCCAACCACAGGATAGCCTGCCAAAACCCCCTTTTGCGTGCATTCGCGCAGCCCCTTTTCCACAGCGGGGATATAAGCCTTCGGAACCACGCCGCCTACGATATGATCCACGAATTCAAAATCGTTTTCGGAATCCCGAATCGGCTCGAATTCTTCCCAGCAGTGGCCGTATTGACCGTGGCCGCCGGACTGCTTTTTATGTTTTCCCTCTGCTTTAACACTTTTGCGGATCGCTTCCCGGTAGGGAATCTTAGGATCGGTAATGCGCACCGAAACATTAAATTTGTTTTTCAGCTTTTTGCTCAGCACATCCAGCTGCATTTCCCCGACGCCGCTGACCTGCATTTCATTGGTTTCTTCATTCTTGCTGATGCGAAAGGTCGGATCCTCCTCTTCCAAGCGGCGAAATCCGCTGAACACCTTATCCTCCTCGCCCTTGACCTGCGGATAAACCGAAAGCGTCAATGCCGGCTCCGGCATTTCGATGGGCGGATACTGAATAACGGCGTTTTCACTGCACAGCGTGTGCGAGGTCAGTGTATGCTGAAGCTTGGAAACGGCGCCGATGTCGCCCGCATGGAGCGCGGAAACCGGAACCTGCTTTTTGCCCTTCATGGTATAAAGCGCGCCGAGCTTTTCACTCTTTCTCGCATTGGGGTTATACAGCGCCGTGCTTGCTTCAAGCACGCCCGAGTACACCTTGAAAAAGGAAAGCTTGCCCACAAACGGGTCGGTAACAGTTTTGAACACCTGCGCGCTGAACGGTTCGCTGTCCGCGCAGGCGCGCGAGACCTCGGCGCCGGAGGCATCTGTTCCTGTCTTCACGGTTCCTTCCGGAGCTGGCGCGAAGGCCAAAATACTGTCAAGCAGAATCGAAACGCCCTGCAGTGAAACCGCGCTGCCGCAAAGCACCGGCACGGTCATTCCGGAACGGACGCCCTCCATAAGGCCGCGCACCAGCTCTTCCGGCGTAAGCTCTTCGCCGCTAAAGTACTTTTCCAGCAATTCTTCGTCATTTTCCGCCGCCGCTTCCGCAAGACGGGTGCGCGCGTCTTCAATTTCGCGTTCAAGCTCCGCCGGCCTTTCGATCTCCCGCCTGCTTCCGTTTTCGTACAGATACGCCTTGTTTTGCAAGATATCCACATACCCCGCGTACTGTTCCTTGCGTATGATCGGGTATTGCAGCGGCGCGATCGCCGAGCCGTAGGCTTGCTCCAGCTCCGCAAGCGCTTTGGCAAAATCCGCGTTTTCTCTGTCCATCTGATTGACGAACACCATGCGCGCCATCGCGCGCTTTTTTGTCAGCGCAAGCGCCTTTTCCGTGCCGACTTGAACGCCGGAAACCGCGCTCATCACGATCACCGCCATTTCACAGACCGAAAGCGCGCCGTATTCCTCGCCTGCGAAGTCAAAATATCCGGGGCAGTCCAACAGATTGATTTTGCAGCCCTTGTACTCTACCGGCACAAGGGAAGCCGATATGGATATGCGCCGCCTTATTTCCTCTGGGTCGCTGTCCGAAACCGTAGTTCCGTCTTCCACGCGCCCCTGCCGATCCACCGCGCCCATGCTGAAAAGGATCGCTTCCGTCAACGTTGTTTTTCCGTCCCCGCCGTGGCCGACCAATGCTGCATTTCTGATCTTTTTAGCTTGATATCCCATGTCTGTTTCCCCTTTCAAAAAGTGAATTCTATCATTATTCAAGCATAATATATTCTATGCTAAACAATCCGTACTTTTCCATAAAGGTTCCGCACCGGGCGTGCTGCCGATCAATTTTATTTTTATTCTATTATAATAAAAATGAGGGCGGATTTCAAGATGCTCAAACAAAAAAATGGAAATATAATTTAAGAAAATTCTTTAAATTACATCTTGTAAAAATATTTTTATAAAATGCTTGACAAATCCCGCTCTTCTGCATATAATAACAAAGTATCAGCGGTAAGCGCTGCTTTATATCGCGGGATGGAGCAGTCCGGTAGCTCGTCGGGCTCATAACCCGAAGGTCGTGAGGTTCAAATCCCACTCCCGCAACCAAATAAGGCAACCGATTTTGATACAAAGTCGGTTCCTTTCTTTTTGCCCGAAAAGCCTTTGTTTCAAGGCTTTTCGCTTTTAGGAGTGAAATAAAATGACCGCTGCGGAGTTTTTCCACAGCGGTCATTATACTTTTTTGGCTCTTTTCTGCCCCTCTTCCAATCGCGTATTGTGTAATTTATGGGGGCGTGCGATTGTTTAGATATCGCAAAATTGCTGATATTTCCACATAAACAGATATACTAAAACCCGTTGACATTTTCAAAATTATGTGATATATTTTATATATCGAGTAGCGTATGCGTAAGTCCAGATTTTGGGCTTGCGCATTATTTTTTTGCTCTCTTAGAGGTTACGATGAATAAAGAAAACAAAATGGCAATCAGCTCGGTAAACAAGCTGATTTGGACGATGGGACTGCCTATGATATTATCAATGGTATTGCAGGCACTGTATAATGTAATTGATACAATATTTGTAATCAACTCGAATGCCGCAACTCAGGGAAACGCTGCATTGACGGCAGCCTTTCCGATACAAATTCTGATTATTGCCGTCGGCGTCGGAACGGGAGTCGGTATCAACGCGATGCTCTCGCGAAAGCTCGGTGAGGGTAATAAGGAAACGGTCAATCGGGTTGCAGGCAACGGAATTTTTCTTGCATTTGTTATTTATGCGATTTTTTTGCTGTTCGGTCTGTTTTTGGCAAAGCCGTATATGCGCCTTATGTCAGGTGACTCCACCGTTATCGGTATGGGCACACAGTATTTGCAAATTTGTTGTTGTCTTTCATTTGGTGCCGTCGGATTTACGGTTTACGAGCGTTTCTTACAGGCAACGGGAAAAACAATTCATTCTATGGTCGCACAAATTGCGGGAGCTGTCTGCAACATTATTTTAGACTATTTGTTTGTCCTTGTCCTTGACTTAGGCGTTGCAGGCGCGGCATGGGCGACAGTGATTGGTCAGGTAGTTTCACTTTCCGCAGCCATGATACTGCATTACTGTCTGAACAAGGAAATAGACGGTCATATTCGATATATAAAGCCTAATGCTACCGTTATTAAAACGATATACAAAATCGGAATACCTGCCGCCATTATGCAGGCACTCCTTGCAATAATGATGTTTATTGTTCTCCAAATTTTTAAGGTAATTGATGACGGTATTACAGCTGCTTTGATGGTTAATGCCTACGGTATCTATTATAAAATCATGCAAATAGCTTTGTTTGCCTGCTTTGGACTGAGCAACACGCTCATTACCATTGTGTCCTTCACTTACGGAATGAAGCACAAAGAAAGATTAAGACAAACCGTAAAATTCGGCATTCTAAGCTCCATCATCGTGTCTGCACTTATTATGCTTCTCCTTCAGTTTTTTGCCGGACAGGTGTCTGAGATGTTCGGAATGTCGCTGCCTAAGGTATCAGCCGACGGAATTGCAAAAGCTGATATTTTATCTACCTGTGAAATCGCCATACACATTGCTACATTGGGGTATATTTTTATGAGTATAAGCGTCGCCGTCCAAGGAATTTTGCAGGGGTTTCGTAATGTGTATCAACCTATCATCATTTCACTTTTGCGACTGATTGTATTTGTCGTTCCGTTTGCCCTGCTTTTTTGTTTGAGCGCAAATGTGGCAATAAACTTTTGGTGGACATTTGTCATTGCAGAATTTTTAACGACGATATGCGCACTGGTTTTTTTGAAAAAATCAATTAAAGCTGTGTTTAGAGATTTGTAAGAGCATGCTTTTTGTTGTCTTTAACAAACCACAAAACATCTCTTTGGCACTACACCAAAGCGATTATATTGCGTCGATTGTTTGCTGTTGCGTCGCTTTTTGACCTCGTGCGTCTTTGTATCAATTTCGGTGGTCTTTGCCATTAAAAAACCATTGGTTTTTTGCTTTTGCAGATATTTTTCCCCATTGGCCGTTATTCTTTCTGTAAGGCGTGATTCTTATATGGCGCTGCAATTAAATTTCATCACTGCTTTCTTATTTATAAAGCAGCCGTACATATTCCCTGCTGCACGCAGTTCCGCAGCATAATTGATTTATTTAAATTCCTATAATCCAGAGCTTCAAAACCGCAGCGCATTCGCGCAAATATCTGGCGGGAAGCTCATACCACTGCGTTTCAGCGTAAAGATGATTGCAGTTTAAACCTATCTCCTGCGCAATTCGCATGGCGCGGTATACATGATAATCGCTTGTAATTAATAAAGTTTTGTAGTCAGTATCAAAATAATCATCCAAAATCTTCTTTGAATTAACAAGATTCGTGCGGGACGATACCGAGGTTTCTTCTCTGATGATTCTTTCGGCTGATATCCCCTTAGAAATAAGATAGCGTTCCATGGCAAGCGCTTCCGTTATCGTTTCCTGAGCTCCCTGCCCGCCCGAAACAACGATTACGGCGTTCGTGTTTGCTTTGCAATAGTCAGCTGCAACATCAAGTCTGCAAGCAAGCTGGCTCGAAACGGTATCGCCGTTGATTCCGGCGCCCAGCACAATTACGGCGTCCTCTCTTTGATCGGCATTATCATGCAAAGCATATTCGGCAATAAAAGCCGTCAGCGCCGCTGCCGAAACCAGCATGACGGCCGCCGCCGCTGCAAGCCATTTTGCCTTACGGAATTTTTTATAAAAGGCTCCGGCAAACACAAAGGCAAGCCCCATTAACCAAATGAAAATGATACCTGCATTGAAATTCATTAAAAATACCATCGATGCGCCGTAGACGATTGCGAGCGCGCCAATTGAAATCAAAAAATATTGAATCATTAAAACCTTCCCTTTCACGCTGCGTTTGCTTTGAGCATAATCACGGAGCGAGTCTGACACGGATGCTTCCGAAAGGAAGATTGAGCTTAGTATAATTTTGCTCGTCAACAACAAGCTCTTCGTCCGAGCCAACATATATAACTACTGAATGATCATCCATAGGCGCGATCATAAATCGCAAATTGTGCCACTTGAAAGCGCGCGGTTTAAAGGTTCCGTGCAGTTTAAGCAGCCTGTCGCTTACGTTCGTATCGTAAAGCGTGATTTTTATGAGATTTTTTCCCAAAAAGCCGTCATACCGCACAGCGCGTTCCCCGTAATAAATCCTCTCGTCCTCTTTTGCATTTTGAACGCTGTAGCCCAGGCAATCGCTATATTTTATATTTACGAATACATTTCCGGACGCATCCGTAACGGCGCTGATCTCTTGTATGCCGCGGCTCTGCTTTCCTTGATTCAGCACAACGGTGATAAAGATGGCGAAAGAGATAAAAAGCGTCATGACAATGGCAAATGCGATCCTCTTTATTTTCATATCCTCCCATTTTATTTTACCGTATTATAAACGCCAGTTGCTAATCAGTGCCCGCAGATCATTTTCAATCCATACAGCCGCAGCCTGTGCAAGGGCTCAACGCTTACAGCTCGCTTGCCAATGCTTTATTTTCACCCTTATTTTTATAAATTCTTGAGCCTCTGATAGTTTTCCTTTATATTATAACAAGCTGCAGAACCGTTGTCTATACAAAACTATATCATTCAGCCGCGGTTTCTGTTCTATTTCTTATTCAAAAAGTTAATATTTTCTCCATAAAAGTTAATATTGTGTCTTTATTTTTACAATAAATTCCATTATATTATTAGCAGAATAATATTTAACTGCAAGAAAGGAGAAAACACTTTATGAAAAGAGCTTTAACATTCACAGTTGTATTCATGCTTGTGCTGATGTTTTTGGCATTGCCCTTTGCGCCGAACACAAAACAAAAGGGCTTAGCGGGAATAAATGTGGCCTTTGCTGCGCCCGCGGAAGAAGTCATCAGCGTCAAGGGAGGAACGGTTACGGTAAACGTGATCGACGACTTTTCCGCGCACTCGGCAAACGATAACTACGGCAACGAAGGATATTGGACGTTTGGGTTTGACGGAAGCAAAATGACAATCAATATGACCGGTTACTCCGACGTTCTCTATCATATGCAGGCAAACGAGGGGCCGGCAATTCCAAGCACTGCCGCTACGGAAGCGCTTTGGGCATCGGCAAAGTATGCGGGCTATCAGATTCAAAACGGCAGCAGCCAAGATATTGCGCTGGCGCTTGAAAGCACGCTGAGCAACGGCAACGCATGGGGCGCGCTGATGCAAAGCCACAATACTGCTGAAGAGATGGCGGCTGCGCCGGTTGTTCTGCTTTCTAAGAAAGACGGAAAGATCAACGCCGCCGAAACCGCTCTTAAAAACTATCGCGGACAAGGCGCAATTATTCCCGCGGGCTTTGATGGTTGGATATTTTTCCCCATTGAAAGAATGAATGATGTCGGTGCAAACGCATACTTCACCAATATTTCTTTTTACATGGAATGTGCTGCGGAAGCCTTTACGCTCACGGTAGATAATTTAGCTCTGGCAGAAAGCCTTGATGTAACGCCGGACGGAAGCGATGAAGCTGTTTTAACCGGCACGGGGATGGAGCTGATCGTAGGGGTAGACGAGTTCGGGCGGAAGGTATCTGCGGTGGGTGCGCAGCGGGAGAAGAAGGCCGTGGGCATGTTCT
>JAHAAN010000058.1 GCA_018376855.1 Clostridiales bacterium
GGCGGACGGCAGCGGGAGCGAGACAGGCAAGGCGGAGGTTACGGTGCAGGGAGCTGTGATGCAGATCCGCATTCCGCGGGCGGCGATAGGTCTTGGAGCGGAGGAGAACACGTTCTACTTCAAGGTGGCGGACGGTGTGGAGCTTCCGCAGGACATTATGGAATACTATGTGAGCGGCCGCAGCCTGCCGATGGGCAGACTGAGCTATCAGTATTTGGGATAATAGATTGTAAGAGGTACAAAAGCGAAAGTATGAAAATACTTTCGCTTTTGTATTGAAAAGATTTAATGCTTATATAATGCAAAGATTTATTGGTTCAAGCAAGCAATTTATAGGAGGTAAAAATAAAGATTGATCTAAAACAGTTGTAATACACGACATAGAATGGCGGGGATCATGCCTGCTTTTGTAATCAAAAAGTAAGTAATTTGCCAAAAAATAAAAGCTGACATAGAGCAGAGAAAAAATCGCATTTGAGCCGTGCATATATATCAGCGAGTATATTGTGGGGGAAGTAATAGGCGCGTTGAAGAGCGCGTAAAAAAGCAGCCAACCTCTTTAACGGCAGTTTGGGACTGCTTGCGGTTGGCTGCTTTGATTGAAAAGTTTGGCGCTAACGGTGTTTTACGGACGCAAAATAATCCATAGGTATGTATTGCTAATTAACAGTGAATTTGATTTTTGTATATTACAGAACAAATTTGTTTTCAGGCAAAATTTGTTTTATGAATGATCTTTTTCTTTCCATTTCCTCATCCGCTTGAGGCTGCCCGAAAGCCTGAAATTGTTTTCCGAGTGCGGCGTTCTTTCCTGAGGAAAGATTATTGTATTTAAGGAGTTCGATTCCTTGTACACCGCTGCACTTGGAAATTAAAATAGCGGTTTTTTTCAAATTTTCGTTATCATCGTTAAGCTGTGGAATCAAGGGGATGCGAACAATGATGTTTTTATGAATTGCCGATAGCCGAAAGAGATTTTTAAGGATTAGTTCATTGCCTACTCCGGTCAGCTTTCGGTGTATTTCACTTTCGGAGTGTTTTACATCGCAATAAAAAGTATCCGTTAGCGTGATTAAGGGCGCTATATTTTCCCAAGAAATATGCAAAGCGGTTTCGACAGCGGTATTGATTTTGTTTGCTTTGCATTTCAGCATAACCTCTTTTAAAAATTCAGGATATAAAAGGCATTCGCCTCCGGAAAAGGTTACGCCTCCGTTTGAACGTTCAAAATACGGTTTATCGCGCATAATTGCATCCATGACGGATGCAGCATTCATATTTTTTCCGCAGAGCAAGAGAGCGCCGCTTGGACAGTTGTCAGCTCAGATGACGCCGGCGGTGCAAAGAGAACGGTTCATTATATGGATATCGTTTGCTGCCGTGTGAGCTGATTGGGGGCAGCAGTTTAAACAGCGGCTACATCCAATGCAGTGATCCGGATAGAAAAGGATTTCAGGTCGTGCGTTATGGCTTTCGGGGTTGTGACACCATAGGCAATGCATGGGGCAACCTTTAAAATACACAACTGTACGGATGCCGTTTCCGTCGTGAAGAGAACAACGGCTTATGCTAAATATAGGAGCTTTCATGACGCATTCCCCTGTTTATAAAAATTGATGCTTGGTTCTGGCAATAATGTGATCCTGCATGTTTTTGTCTAACAGACAGAATTTTTGACTGAATCCGGATACTCTCACGGCTAGGTTGCGATGGTTTTCCGGATGCAGTTGTGCATCCCGCAGAATATCTGCGTCTACTACATTAAACTGAATATTGCACAACCCTTGAGCAGCGGCAGCCAACAGAATATCGGCAAAAGCAGAAAGGTTTTTGTCCGAAAAAAGCTTTGGTTCTACTTCGACAATGGCCGATGTGCAGCCGGGAGCTTTTGTAGTGGGCAGCGCGCACAAAGAGTTAATTAAAGCGGTAAAGCCGTTAAAATCCCTTCCCTGCATAGGAGATACGCTGTAGGCGATATTATCGCCGCGGTGTCTTCCGTCCGGAGTGGCGCAGCCAATGCGTCCGTCGGTTGTCATGCAGGTAAATGTAAACGGTTGCGCTTGAAAGTTCATTTCATATTTTTCTGATAATTTGTCTAAGGTATCGCAAGCAAAGCCCATGATTTCTGCGGCTAAGGAATCAGCCAAATTGGGGATTCCCATAAAATCGACCTGATAGTAGTCGTATTTTGCACCTCGCTTATTGAAGTCTAAACCACTTTGAGTACATCCTTCTGTAAGTAATGATTTATATAAGCGAACAAAGAGATCGCCGGAGGGAAGGAGCTGTTGACGCAGAATCTGACATACGCTGTCAAGCATGTTCTCAATTTGCATAAATACAGCGTGCTTCAGCTGCTCAAAGTTTTTGAAGGAAGCAAGCTTACCTGTGGGAATTCCGGGTTCGAGTTCCGGAATACATAAACTTTTTCCGTTATTAAAAGTGTACTCGATTGCTCTTAAAAAATTGCAGCGTGCCGAGAAAGCATGGGGGTTACTTCTGCCGGGAATGACCGTTTCCACACAGCCGATTTGCGTATAGTCGCGGGCGTCTTCTAAATCAATTCCGTGAGATGTTAGAGCAGGAATCATAACGGAATCGTTAAAGAAGAACGGAACGCCTTTTTGAACGTGCCCTACAACCTCTAAAGCGCGACGTATAAAACTTTTTTCGGTGTCTGGAGAAAAGCGTACCGATATGCAGCGAATAAAGCCTAACGCCTCCGTAGCATCCAGCATTAAATAAGAAAGTTCATTTACTGCGCTTTTTCCGTTAGAATCACAGCCACCTACGCAGGATTGCTGAACATCGTAATCACGATAAAGCTTAATCCAAAGGCAGCAGATCAATTCAAACGCTTCTTTTTTGGTGATGATGCCGGCTTCGATGTCGTGTTTATAATAAGGATAAAGAATTTGGTCTAACCTGCCCAAAGAATTTGCGTTGATAAAATCCTCCCATGTATTGATGATGTGTGCAAACCAAAGGCTTTGCACGGCCTCGGCAAAGGAACGCGCGCCTTTTCTGGGAACTTGGCGGCAAATCTGTGCAATTTGACGCAGTTCTTTCTGACGATTGGGGTTTGATTCGTTTTTTGCAGCCTTTTCGGCTTCTTCTGCGTACCTTTCACCTAATGTGCAGGCGGCTTTGCAAATTTTCTTTAGCCCTCTGTAAAACGGGGAATCAGAAGAACAGCGTTCTACTTCTTCTAATAAACCTTCAAATCCAAGACGCAGCACTTTTTCATATCCGATTACAGAATGATTGCTTGTGATCAGATATGCACCGATTGCAGAATCGGAGGAAAGCATCATAGCTTTTTCAGATATAGTAGTATCCGGATTTGATATGGAAAACAGCTTATAAGACTGTAATTTTTTTTCGTAATATTCTTCCAGCTCGCTGTCGGAAAAACCGCCGGATTTCATCTTTTCTTTAAATACAGGCCAATTTACCTTTAAGCTGTTAAGATCTCCCCAGTCATAGCTGTCTGTGCTGCCGTAGTTATAGCCTACTATTAACTCGCCGTCATGAATGATGGGAGGAGCGTTTTGAATGACTTCGCACAACCCTGACGCAACGACGCTCTCGTTTGTTTGCTCGGCTTCATATCCTTTGTACATACCGCGAAGATAATAATAATCGCGTTGCGCGCTTTTAAATTCGTCGTTCGGCCTTTCGTTTATGGCGGCTTGCTTTAGAATTTCACATCTGTCTGATAAAGAATACATTTTTCTTCTCTCCTCATACTGTTTTTTATAATATTGTTCATTTTTTCTGAATTCGCTGGGCATACACCCAAATTCTTTTAAAAACGCTTTATTAAACCCGCATTGTGTGTCATATCCGCATTTTTGTGCAATTTCGGTAATTTTTTTCCCGTTTAGAACCTCGGCGGCAGCGAGCTGCATTCTTCTGTGGCGAATATATTCTGTGAAAGTCAATCCTGTAAAGCTTTTGAATGCCTCGCAGAAATACCATTTGGAGTAGGAAAAACGTTTGGCGGTATCTGTTAAATTTAATTCGTATTGCAGATTTTCGTTGATATATTTTAACACGTCATACATGACTTTCACCTCCTGATTGCAATTATAGCAGTGTTTCAGTAAAAATACTATTCCGTAATTGCGATTTTTTATAATCGATGAAAAGATAAAAGTGTTAGATCTGGTGTGCAAAGAAGTAAACGCTGCTGCATATGATATAAAGAGTATATTATTGGGTTTATAGAAGATTTTAAAAGCCGATGGAGGGGAGCGTTATGAGCGTTCGTTTGAGTGAACTTAAACAAAAGGAGGTCGTGAATTTATGTGATGGAAAACGGCTGGGATGTATTTGCGATGTAGTTATAGATGAATGTCATGGCAGGATCGATTGCATCATTGTTCCGGGGCAAAGCGGGTTTGGAGGATTTTTTAAAGGCGGAAAAGAGATAGTCATTCCATGGTGTAAAATCTGCAAATTCGGCAGTGACGTAATTTTAGTGGATCTTGATGGCGCGCAGGTGCGCAAGTCTTCGTAACAGATGAAAATAATTTTTTCTTACCACTGGACGATGTGCGGAATTTTGTAGTATAATATACATAAGATTTAAGAATAGGCGGTGTATTGAATGAAGTGCATGTATTGTGGATGCCAGGACAGTAAGGTGCTGGATAGCCGTCCCACTGACGAAAACAATTCCATCAGGCGCAGGCGTGAGTGTATGCGTTGCGGAAGACGTTTTACCACTTACGAGAAAATTGAGACGATGCCGGTAATGGTCGTTAAAAAAGATGGAAGCCGCCAGTTGTTTGAGATAGATAAAGTGCGAACGGGTATTATTAAAGCGTGCGAAAAGTGTAAGGTGTCGGCGGATGAGATTGAAACACTGGTAACGGAAATCGACACACGCATTCATGACCGTTCAGAACGAGAAGTACCGTCTGTGGAGATCGGTGAAATGATCAGTGAGGGGCTGCGCAACTTGGATCCGATAGCGTATATTCGGTTTTCATCGGTGTATCGTGAAATCAATGATTTGAACAAGCTTATGGAGCTGATGGAAGAAACTAATAAAATGATCAGAAAATAAGTCGGGAAAGAAAAAATGACAGACGATTTTTATTATCAGAACAGTTGTGGGCTAACGCTTGTAAAATCAAAAGTGTTGGATCAATATCCGGAGATTACGCATGCTTTTTCTACACGAGGAGGCGGTGTAAGTACCGGAGAGTGCGATAGCTTGAATCTCAGCTGGAAGCGCAGGGATTCTGAAGAAAACGTAAAGGAGAACCATCGAAGGCTTGCTCAGGCGATGGGGATTTTACCTGAAAATTATGCTTTTGTGCAGTTGACGCACAGTGATAGTGTGATTGTACTGAATGAGACGCATCGTAACAACGGGCGTTGGTGGAAGGAAATTCCTGTAGGCTACGATGCATCTATTACAAATTGCCGCAACGTGGCGCTGATGGCACGCACTGCCGATTGCAACACTGTTTTGTTATATGATCCGGTGCAAAAGGCAATTGGCGCAGTGCATGGCGGTTGGAAAGGGACGCTTAACGGAGTTGCCTATAATGCGGTAAAGGCTATGGAGCAGGCTTATGGGTGTAAAAGTGAAAGTATAATTGCCGCTGTCGGGCCGAGTATTTGCGGAGAGTGTTTTTTGGTTCACGAGGATGTTGCAGGGCAATTTCAGGAGCGATATGGCTGCGGCGTATATGATAGGGCTGTGCAGGATGGCAGATTTAGTGTGGATTTGTGGCAATGCACTTTGGATCACTTGGCTCGCGCAGGCATCGCGCAGGAGCATATGACAATCGCGAGGGAGTGCACATGTTGTAATGCGGAGATGTTTTTTTCGCACAGAAGGCAAAAAGGAAAAACGGGCATTATGTTGGCTGTGATTCAGCTGTTGTAATCGTGACTGAGCGCCGAGAGACGGCGCTTTTTATTCAAGAAGGGGGTGGGGCATATTCAGCTTTCGGAAATGAAAGGAATTGGACCTAAACGTGCAGCGGCGCTTGCAGCAATGGGAATTCATAGCTATGAGGAAGTTATTCGTTTTGCGCCGGTTTCTTATCAGAATATGTCAAGGGTTTGTTTGCTTTCGGAGGTTCAGGATGGAGAAGAGGCTTTGTTTGAGCTGAAGCTTTCCGGAAAGCCTGTCGCGCGGAGAAGTGTAAATGGCAGAAAAATGCTGATGGTTCATGCAAACGATGCTTCCGAAAGCGCTGTTTTGATGTGGTTTAACAGCATGTATTTATTTTCCTCTCTTGTTGCAAATGAGACTTATCGGGTATACGGAAAGGTATCTGTAAAGGGAAAAAGAATTTATATTCTTCAACCGACATTTGCGCGTGTTTCGGCGGCAGCGTATATGACGGGAATTATCCCTGTGTATTCGTTGCCGAGTGGATGCGGGATCAGTCAAAAGCTGTTTCGGGAGCTGTGCCGTGCTGCTATTGATTCATGCGCAGTACAGAAGGAATTGTTTCCCGATGAGTTCCGTAATAAGCATATGTTGGCAGAACGTTCGTTTGCCGTGGAAAATATTCACTTTCCGATAAGCGAAGAAGCATTAGGGCAAGCAAAACGGAGATTAGCTTTTGAACAGCTGCTTTTTTTTCAAATTTTAATTGATTATTATTGCTCCAAACGAGATACGGCTGAAGCGGAACTTTTGAACACTACGATTGAACAGAAAAAGAATTTTTTTAATAGGCTGGCATTTGTACCTACTGCCGCACAGCAGCGCGTTATGAAAGAAATTGAAGCTGATTTGCTGTCAGGCAAACCGATGAATCGCTTGCTGCAGGGGGATGTAGGTTCCGGTAAGACAGTAATAGCATTTTATTGTTTGTTTATTGCAGCTGCGAATGGCGGACAAGCTGTTTTAATGGCACCTACAGAGGTTCTTGCACAGCAGCATTATGAAGAATTTAAAAAGCTTTATCCGGAAATCAAATCTGCTTTTTTAGCGGGTGGCACAAAAAAGAGTGAAAAGGAAAAAATTAAACACAAGCTTGCATGCGGGGAGCTTTCGATTGTAATCGGTACGCATGCTATATTACAGCAGGATGTTTGTTTTTGCAGGTTGTGTTTGGTTATAACGGATGAACAGCATCGTTTCGGTGTTGCGCACAGGGCTATATTGGATTTTAAAGGGCGGGCGCCTCATACGTTGGTAATGTCGGCAACACCGATTCCGCGAACGCTTTCGCTGATTTTGTTTCATGATTTGGCGTTATCGGTATTAAATGAATTGCCGCCGGGCAGGCGTAGGGTCAGTACGCATATTATAGAGCCTCCAAAAGAAGAGGCATTGTTTGGCTTTTTGCATAAATGTGCGTTGGAAGGAAAACAATCTTATATAGTTTGTCCGTTGATTGAAGAAAATGAGGAGCTGCCTGTTTTTTCTGCGCAGGAGATGTATGAACGATTGCGTGAAAGTATGCCGGATGTTTCTGTAGCGCTTTTGCATGGAAAGATGACGGGAAAGATCAAGATGGAGATCATGCAGCGTTTTTCGGAGGGAAGTATAGCTATTTTGGTTTCTACGACCGTTATAGAGGTTGGAATCAATGTGCCTAATGCGATCAATATGGTTATTGAGGGGGCTGATCGCTTCGGTCTTTCGCAGCTGCATCAACTTCGGGGGCGTGTGGGAAGAGGAAGCGAACAATCCTATTGTTTTTTGTTGGCAGATCGGGCTAATGAACGTTTAAAAACAATGGTTTCCGTCCATGACGGATTTCTTATTGCACAAAAAGATCTTGAAATGCGTGGACCGGGAGATTATTTTGGAAAAAGACAGAGCGGAATGCCTGATACCGTGTATGCTTCCATGTTTGCAGATATGTCGCTGTTAAAGGAATCACAGGAAGCAATGGCAGAGCTGAAATCGGATCCTAAGCTTAGATTTTGCATGGAAGCTTTACGAACGGCAGCATGTCGAAGTATTCAGGAGGAGAACTTGGTTGTGTATAACTGAGAATATTATAAGGAGTCATTCTCTTTGTCGTTTTGATTAGCTGATTGTGAAGTGGTCTTGCTGCGATGTTTAAGGAAGGATACAGTAATAATTCCAAGTAAGCAAAGAAATATTATAGAGAAGTATAGAAAATATAATGAGGAGGACGGCTTTGTTTGTGAGGGGATGGTTTCTAACTCAATTAGCAGGCCGTCTTTCGGCATGGAGTCGATTTCTATGATAGAGATATCGTCAAAGTATACGGTTCCGAGGTTGGGAGCATTCTTATGTGCTAACAACAGGCAGAGGTAAAATGAGTCGGTTTCTTTTCCTGTTTGCACATATATAGTGATATTTTGCCAGTCGCCGGTTCCGTAGATTCCGTCTGATATGCAGCTGTGATTTGGAAAATCAAGAGCATCGGTTTGTACGCCGATACCTGCGCCTGCGCCGAGATCTAAAACGAATTCTGTGCGAACTTGTGCAGAGATACGGTAAAGAGTATCGGGCAGGCATTTAACTTTTTGTCGGATTAGGCTTGCACCTGAACGTAAATGAGTAAGTTGAGCGCTGTATTTTCCGCTGTATGCCGTTTCGCTTGCGCAAAATGTATATTCTGAAGTGTTTAGGGTTGAAAAGCTGTACCATCCGGCAGGTGGTTGTTCATCTTCAAATAACTCAAATCCGCTGTTTATAAGCAGCTCGTTGGCATGAACGGAAAGGGAAAGGAAACTTACAAACGAAAATATAAATAAGAAGATAATAGTTTTTTTCATTTTGATCTCCGTGAGTATACTTTAATACTTTAATATTATAGCAGAGTCAAGATGCTGCTGCAAGTAAAAGTATAATTCGCAAACGATAGCATATTCTAACAATGAGAGGGGACGAATTTATGCGAAAAAAACTTGCTTTATTTTTTGGTGCCGTTACGGCGGGGTTTCTTAACGGTTTATTAGGAACGGGCGGCGGCATTATTGCAGTGAGTGTTTTTAAGCATGCCGGAATGCAGCAGCGTCAAGCGCAGGCTTGCACTACCGTATTCATACTGGTGATGTGCGCGGTTAGTCTTGCGGCGCTTAGCGGTGTAGGGCAGCAGTGGGATATTTCTTCGGCCATTTGGATCAGCGTTGGAGGTATTCCGGGAGCGATTCTTGGCGCGCGGCTGCTTCATAAACTGAAAAATGACATTTTGCAAATTGTTTTTGCTGTATTAATTTTGATTTCGGGTATTCGGATGATTTTTTAAACGGAGGATATAGTGTGTATTTAGGTTTAATCGGTTTTTTTACAGCAATTTTAGCCGGTATGGGAATGGGCGGAGGCGTGCTGCTGATTCCTTGTTTGACACTTTTGCTTGGGTATCCTCAGATGCAAGCGCAGCATTTGAGTCTTATTACTTATGTTCCTATGGCTGCTGCGGCGTTGGTTGTTCATGCTAGAAAAAGGAACGTAGTGTTCAAACAGCTGCTTCCGGTGTTGATTTCAGGGCTTGCGGGAGCGGCGGGCGGGGCTTTGCTGTCTTCGGTGATTGATGGGGCTGTTTTAAGAAAAATTTATGGATTTTTTTTACTGTTTTTTGGTGTAATGCAAATGTTTTCAGCTGTAAAAAGATATAGAGCGGCGACAGAAGAAAAAAAGAATGAAAAATGATAATTTTTTTATGATTTTTATTTCAGGATTCGTAAAATATGATATAATAATATAAAATTACGTAATTTGTTTGTAGTTTTTTGGCACTCTACAGATTTTAGTTCCATAGAAGACAGATTAATGATTTTAATTGCGTTTTTAATGGATTTGTTTGTTATATCGTTGTAACTTATGTGCAATAGAAAGGCGAGAATTGCAAAACTTATCTGCTTTTTATGATAAATTGCGTTATTTTATAAAATGTAATCTTGAATATTATATTTAATTATAGTATAATAGAATTGTTAGAGATTGGAAAATTGTAATTTGCAGGTTGAAGGCTTTGTATGAATTCAGAGGGAATATTGCAACAGCTTTTTAAATTATGATATGGAAAAGTGTATGCGGTATCCGCAAAAGCAATTATTCTATAAATTTATTATTACCGATCAGGGGGAATACAAATGAAGAAACTGGCCGTTATAGACATTGGTTCGAATAACGCAAGAATGATTGTAGTAAACATCTTTGAAAACGGATCCTATAGGATTGTTGATGAAATAAAAGAACCGATTCGGCTGATTTCAGACATGACACAGGATAATATCATTCGTCCTCGGAGGATTCAGCAGTTAATTAAAACGCTGCAGATGTTTAAGCGTTTATGTGCTGCAAATGAAATTACGGAGATTATCCCGGTGTTGACGGCAGCGGTTCGCAGAGCGGCAAACCAGCGAAGCTTTTTGGACGAGGTGCTTTCTGCGACAGGAATTAATTTGACAATTCTGACGGGTGAACAAGAGGCAGTGTACGTTTATCAAGGCGTGATCAACAGCATGGATATAGATGCCGGTGTGATTATGGATATTGGCGGCGGGACTGTTGAATTGATTCATTTTGAGAAAAGGCAAATCAAAAATTTAGCATGCTTGCCGTTTGGTACGCTTACATTAACGGAACAGTTTGGAATTTACGATAAAGTTTCTGCTGAGCAGATGACGGCTATAGAAGATTTTGTGAAGGAATCGTTGGCGCAGCATCCATGGATGGAGAATATTTCAAATCTTCCGTTGATTGGCGTGGGCGGGTCTTTCAGAAATATCGGAAAGATCCTGAGAAAAAAGAAAAAATACAGTATGGATATTGCGCATAATTATTTTATGACCAGCGACGAAATCAATGGAATTTATGAAAGCATGAAGAAGCTGGATCTTGACGGGCGTATGAAGATTAAAGGTCTATCTAATGAGCGGGCAGATATTTTTCTTTCGGCGTTGGTGGCTATTACAACAGTTACGCATCATATTCACAGCAGCGATGTTTATATTTCTTGTGCTGGCTTGAGAGAAGGAATTGTGTATGAGCATTTGGATCCGCAGTTGGCTGTGAGACCGGTTCAGAATGTACTCGATTTTAGCCTAAAAAATCTTTCAGGGCAGTATAATGAAAATCCGGAGCATGCTGTGCGGGTTATGCAGCTGACACTTTCTATGTTTGAGCAGCTTAGGCAGCTACATAAACTGCCTAACTCATATATGCGAATTGTAAAAGCGGCCGGAATGCTTCATGATTGCGGGTTAAAGATACGTTATTACGATCATCATAAGCATACGTTTTACATTATGATGAATTCTAATCTCTACGGTTTAAATCACAGAGAGCGTCTTATGGCTGCATTTATTGCGGCGTTTCACCGTAAGGACGAAATTGAGCTGCTCAAGGAATATATCTAATATGCAGACATACTGAGCAGTGAAGATATTGAGATTATTCGTAAAATTGGCGTGCTGCTTAGGATTGCGGAAAGTTTTGATCGCTGTATGGCCGGTGTAGTGGAAAGTGTTTCGTGCGATATTTTGGGAGATTCGGTAATTATTAAAACCAGTGTAACGGCAGATGCGGCATTGGAAATTAAGGATGCGCTTACAAGCGGTCAGATCTTTAAAAGGGCATACGGAAAGAATCTTGTAATACTTTAATGGAGGATAAAATGATTCATT
>JAHAAN010000059.1 GCA_018376855.1 Clostridiales bacterium
CGCTCGATAAAATATAATTTTTACTGAATTGAAGGAGAGATTTCTATGCCAATAGTAATTCCCCGGGATATTCCCGCGTATTCCGCGTTGATTCGGGAAAATATTATTCCTGAGACATACATAGATTCGGTTGAAATCGGACAATCGTTTTCTGAGTTGGCTACGGAACTCCCGCAAAGTAAGATCAGTATTCAACTTAATAATCGAGATGGATATTTTTCAAAAGATAAGCTGTTTTATAACGAATCCATGAAACCTGCAACTTATATGCGCATTCGGTTCTATTTCGATGAATCCTCTAAAATGGAAAATTCGTATTATGAAAATTTAGAGTTCATCTATTCTGGCAATGCTATGACTTTGACATTATCCGCTTCTGTTGAAATAGCGGATAACATTAGGGATATAGGGTATGCACTTGACACGGAAGAGAAGTGGACTTGGTGGGGGAACGGATATGATTTTGATGATTTAACATATTATTTAGAGCATATCTGTGCCACAAGTCATGCTTTGGTTTCAGACAATTCATGGACTGGAACAGTAAATTATCCGTTAAAGCCTAATGCGGTAGATGTAACGCTGCAAAAAATTGTTTTCGGATCAGGCGGAGAAATTCTTCCGCGACGTGAAACACAACTTGATCTTGCTGAAACAGTTAATCCTACGATGCGTGTAGCGGATGCTTTTATTATACAAAAATCTAAGCTTTTGAAGCTTGATGAATCCGTAGATTATCGAGTTTCTGCTGCAGATTTAACTGCATATCCGGAAGAAAAAGATGGAGATATATTTTCAACGGCTACAGTAGAAACAGAATATTGTTTTGTACCCGGATCACCACTGGAAAAGTAGATTTTGGTTCTATGATGAAACAGTCCGGAAACCGTCAGACAGCATCTTATGCAGTGGATTCCGTTCGATGATGTGGATGGCAAATATGCGTATGCAACTGTGGAAGAACCTCAAAATGAGAACGTGGTTGTGCGGCAAGATTCAACGTCAATTTACGGTGTATATTTATATACAAGAGATAAAGATGCTGGTAGCGGAACGATTACAGTTAATTTTTACGGAAATGTTATACGTTTGCCTTATAATCAGTCTTGGAATTTGGTTTCGGGAACTGATCCGCGCAGCAATTCAATATCATTCAGCAATGAATATGGAATGCCAAGTAAAGAATTGCTTGAAGCGTATTTGAAAAACAATACAACATTTAACTTCTCGTGGTGGTGTGATCCGCGCATAGAAGCGGGAGATTATATTTTGCTGAATACTCGGAACGGATCGGTTATAGCTCGTATACTTACACTAAAAATAACCTATAACGGAGCATTTAAGGCAACGGCAACAGCAAGACTTGTAAAAGATTTTAGGCGTATGGAGCTTTATGCGGACGATACGTTGCATTTGGTAGATTATGCAGTATAGGAGGATTTTGTATGTCATTTAATAAAAAAACATGGAAAGCACGTCAGGGTGTAGGATTGAACAAGTTTTCTGATGGAAATGGAAATATGTTAGTTTTAACGAATACTCCTGATTCTATCACCGAGGTTGGAGATAGTTTCTCCGCGGATAATATGAATGATCTCGAAACCCGTATCGCCAACGGAATAGCGGACGGCGCAAATATCCAAACCTCCACCGCCACGATCAACGACCTAACCGTTAACATAACCTACATCAAATCCGGCAGCAGAGCGATCGTATACATAGCCGATATGGTGCAGACAGGGACGGGCGGCAGCACGATCACGCTGCCAGCAGAGCTGCAAGGGTATACATATCTGTCAGGCAGGACGGCAGGCGGCTATGGCGGCGGCACAGTGTGGCAGACTGGAAACCCAAAAAATATCTATCTGATCGCAAACGATACAAACGGTAAGACTATAAGCATCATGGGGCAGGGGGCAATGCCGGTTACGGTGTCAAACTATACGATCATCGAGGCATGGTGCGTGTTAAATTACAGTGTGTAAGGGAGGCAGCGTATGGACGACATCACGATAGACAGGGGTGTGTATACGGCGCTAACGGTGGATTTGACCGACTTTGACTATACCGGCATAGACAAGCTGGTGCTTACGGTCAAAAACAGCGAGGACGTTGCCGCTGATGAGATTATTGTGCGAGATTTTACCGAGGCTAAGCCGTATAACATAACAGTTACGCCGGCAGAGAGTATGAGGATCAACCGCGAGGGCGCTTATTATGATGTTAATGCGATTACAGAGGACGGTAAGCGATATAAAATAACTGATAACGGCAAAGTGGTATTGCGTTGGGGTGTAGGTGATTGCATTGACTGACGATGCAATTAAGGTTGCAAATGCAAGCGCCGCTGAGATTGATATATCCAACGGCAAGCAGCAGACGATCCACATATCCGGTGCAAAAGATCAACGGATTGTCATATCCGGTAAAGCGGCACAAAGGATTTGTGTATCAAATGTGTTGCCGCAAGAGGTATGCATACAAAGCAATATGCATGTGGTGATCGGCGGAGAAATCTATAATGGCATCTATGATATAACGCCGAAGGTAACGGCGCAGACAGTACCCACGCGGGATAAGATTATGCTTGACGATGTAACGGTACAGGCGATCCCGTACTACGAGACGGGAAACGTGCAGGGCGGCAATACCGTGTACATAGGCAGCGATATAAAATATTAAAATACAAGGGGTAATCAACATGGCAATTAACAAGGTAATTTACGGAGGCAACACACTTATTGACTTGACAGGCGATACTGTAACGGCGGACAAGATGCTTACAGGTTACACGGCGCATGGCAAGGATGGTGAGGCAATTACCGGTACTTGCACCTATGATGTAGATTCCGGCGACGCTACTGCTGCCGTTGCAGAGATCCTCAGCGGCAAAACGGCGTATGCGCGAGGTACAAAGTTGACCGGTGCAATGCCCAACAAGGGTAAGGTTACGGGGACGATCAGCACAGTAGATCAAGTGTTTACGATCCCGCAAGGCTACCATGACGGCAGCGGAACTGTGCGGATTGATCCGGCAGAGGCTGCGAAAATTATCGGTGCAAATATCCGTGATGGAGTGCCAATCTTAGGCGTCGAAGGTACAATGAGCGGCACAGAGGGCGCTAATCCGCAGGCAAAGACCGTTACGCCTACGACCGCAAAGCAGGAGATTTTGCCGGATGAAGGTTATAATTATCTGTCCTCTGTTACGGTCAATGCAATCCCGTATGCCGAGAGCGAAAACAGCGCGGGCGGCACTACTGTAACAATAGGGTGATCGATATGGCCGTAAATAAAGTCGTATACAATGACAAAACGCTGATTGATCTATCCGATCTGACGGTAACAACGGCGGATTTGATGGTTGGCAAAACGGCAATAACAAAGGCTGGAGTTAAGATCACAGGCATGTATAATCCGCCTAAGATCGCCACGGGTACAGTAACGGTTACATCATCCAGCCCAAGCAGCACGGGCAGCTTAAGCATTATTATGGGTACGCAGTTTATCCCCAAAAGCCTTGTTATGTGCATCGAGGGGACAGGTTCGACAAACAGCGTGTGCTCCGTGGTAGCGATCAATACATCGACGGCAACCTATACCCGTACCACATCGGGCACAGCCACAAGCTCACCGGGCACAAAGGCGATCACCTACACCAACGGCATTATTATTGTGCCACAGTATAACAGCAATTATAATTTTAAGGTTGGCACATGGCGCTGGGTCGCATGGGCTTAATAGGAGGATAGACAACATGAGCACAGAGATATGGACTGCCTTGATTGCCTTTTTAGGCACTGCGCTTGGTACGTTTGGCGGCATCCTGACCAGTAATAAGCTGGTCAACTACCGTCTTAAACAGTTAGAGGACGAGGTGCGGCAGCATAACAATTTTGCCCGCCGGATGCCCGTTGTTGAGGAGCAGATCAAGGTAATTAACCATCGGATTGAGGATTTGGAGCACAAAAAAGATTAAGAAGGGGGGGCGAAGCGTATGAAGATTGACTGGAAGAGAAAGCTTACAAGCCGTAAGCTGTGGATGGCTGTGGCCGGTATGGTTACAGGGCTGATCTTGGCGTTTGGCGGCAGCGAGGCGGCGGCGGAAACGGTGTCGGGCTGCATCCTGTCCGCCGCGTCCGTGATCGCATATATCATCGGAGAGGGGCTGGCGGACGCAGGCCATGCCGCGCAGAGCAACGGAACGACGGAGCAGCAGCCGGAGATTAACACCAATGTGGTGGGCTTTGAGGTGGAGCATGAGTATACAAACGATTGCGACGACGAGTGCAAGGAGTGAGGAGCAATGCTTAACGACTTCATCACCTATCTTGAACAGGAGGTAGCTAATCACAGCATCTATGTGATCGGCGGGCAGGGGCAGCGCGGCAAGGCGGTTACGGAAAAGTGGATTCGCAGCCGCGAAAGCGAAAGCAAAACGAACGCCGACCGCGCCGTGGCCTTTTGGGCATTGCAGGTAGCAGCCGGCTACGGCGATCGCCTTGGCGCATTCGACTGCTCCGGCCTCGGCATGTACTGGCTGCAAAATCTGAAGGGCATATACAAGAACGATATGACGGCCAACGGCATGATGGGCAAGTGCAGAAAGCTTGAAAAGAGCGAGCTCAGGCGCGGGGACTGGACATTCATCGTCAACGACGCGGGCAGAGCCGTGCACATCGGCTATATCGTGGACGACGAGCTGAACGTGATTGAAGCGCGCGGGCGGGACTACGGCGTGATTAAAAGTCCGCTGTCCTCTCGCTGGAACCGGTTCGGGCGGCCGGAAGCATTTGCTGCGGAAATAGAAGGGGGAGAAACAGGCATGAACATCACCAAGAACCTCCGCAAGGGGGATAAGGGCGAGGAGGTTAAAACACTCCAGCAAGCCCTGCTCGCCAAGGGCTACGACTTAGGCAAGTTCGGAGCGGACGGCTCCTTCGGCGCAGCCACTGAGGCCGCCGTGAAAGCCTTCCAAACCGCCTCGAACCTGAAGGCAGACGGTATAGCAGGCAGGAACACCGTTACCGCCTTAGGCCTCATTTGGGGCGAAGCCGCCCCGGACTACAAAGCACTGTACGAAAAGCTGAAGGCCGAAGCAGACGCACTGCAAACCAGCTATGACGCTTTGCTCAAAGACATGAAAGCAATCAAACAACTAAGCGAAAAATATTGATCTTGGGTTGCGGAATAATTACGATTATGCTATTATACAAAGCGTAGTTTAAACTGCATTTTGGCTGGCCGAAAGGTCAAGGTCAACCGCGGCGGGGATTCCCCGCCCAATATTAACCTTCCCCCGTTGCGATGCGGCTCAACGATTCGAGCGCGGCTGAATGCGGGGGAATAAATATGAAAGGGGGCGAAAGCCCCCTGTTACTTTATTCCGCAATATGCAATTCTTTTTTTAGCGCGGATTGCAGTAATGCCGAAAAATTAACGCCTGCTTTCTCTGCTTCAAAGTTTAGCCATGACGGAATGGTGCAGTTCTTTTTTACAGTGCGCATATCGTTTTTGCGCCGATATTCTGCAAAATCTACGTCAACAAGCGTTATAATATCTTTTGCATCGCTTTTAATGGCGGATAAATCAGATGGTATTGGCAAAGCCTCTTTTTCGTCCTCCATATCAATTCCCATAATTCCGATTGCATCCCGCGCCATTTCAATCGCTTCCGGTATATCTTTTCCTTGCGTATTGATATTAAAGTCCGGTATAGATACAACAATATAATCTTTCCCTTGAGACAATATAATCGGATATGCTTTTTTCATTTTTGTTTCCTCTCCTATCGTTATTTATCTATTATGGCAGATTAGGGCGGGGCTTATTTCAGCCCGCGCCGTCTGATGATTGCTTGTGCAAGTTTTTCGTCTGTTTCTCGGTGCCTTACGACGCTTTCACGCTCTCCGTCTTTAACGTATATATCGTGATTTGCGCCGTGCCTTTTGAATTTCCAACCGTTCTTTTCTAAGAGTTCAATTAAATCTTTTGTTTTCATGGCAACCTCCTTACACTTAATATTATACGCATTTAATACGTATTTGTCAAGGAGTTTTTATAAAAATTTATTATGTAGTGGCAATGCTTTAAATTAAAAAAATTCAAAAGATAAAGAATGACTTAATATTGTTTAATATTATAACTTATATGTGTTGCATTTTGTGTTGC
Source organism: Clostridiales bacterium (assembly GCA_018376855.1). Lineage (GTDB taxonomy): Bacteria > Bacillota > Clostridia > Christensenellales > QALW01 > JAHAAN01. The sequence goes on from JAHAAN010000059.1 coordinate 6,172, forward strand.
ATACTCTATAAAATGTTGCATATTTTAAGCAAAAAAGCAATATTCATAATAATATTTTTGTGTTGCGGAAAACGTGAAATGCTCCGATAAATCAAAGATTATCGCATTTTAGGCGCATTTGCTGTTTTTGTTTAAATCATATATTTCCGGGTTCGAATCCCGGATGGATCACCATGTCGTCGCGGATGCGTATCATCCGCGACGACATTTTTTTATTAAAAACGCTGCTGCGCATTGATAGGCATCATGATGGGGAAGTAAGGAATAGGCAGAACGCGTTTATGCGTTATGTTATCGGTTAGAGCTTATTTGTATGGCTGGAAGGTGTGTGTGTTTTTGGAGCGCTATTCCTTATGCTATGGCTATTGCGTAGCCTGACGCAGCGATTCGACCTATGCGGGCAACGGTGATCCTTGGCATCGGATATGGGAGGAAAGAAGGCGGCGCGTTGTAGAATGTGCAAAAATGAAGTATTCAGGGCTATCTTGTGTACAAAGATATAGGTTGGTTGATGCAATGTTAGCGTAGATTGTCAGCTTGGCGCAGCAGTATTACGGTCATGGGGGTCGACAGAAAAGAACCGTGCGGACATAAAAATAAAATTTTGTTTTGCCGTTACATTGGAGGCTCAGAAAATGGACATTGCCGCAAAATTAGTTGAGCGCATGCGTATCCGAATAAACATTTTACAGCTGCGCTTGATGCGGTGAGAAAACTGTTAGAAATATATAGAAAGTGTGGATTTCATGTGATTGCGGAGCAGGAGGGTAAAATAGTTTTTCAAAAAGCCTTGCGGCAATACGGCATAATTCTTCCTTTGGGAGTGTATACTTTCGGAAGTTAAAAAATGGGTGCAGCTTTTTGAAAGCTGCACTTTTTTATTACAGCGTTTTACTATGAAGGCTGCCGCGCTTTTTCCTTGAAAAGAGCTTGTTGCAGGTGCGCTCGTGATGCCGGTATTTTTTGTGAAACAGTCCTGCGTACTCTGCCGGTTTTTGTTTGTAACCATTGGAATGCGGAAAAAGTGCGGCTGCGTGCAGGGGATGCTTTTTGCATTTCGGCGTTATATATGAAGCCGCTGAAATGTTATGGAAATGTAATAATTATGGGCTTGAAATGCGAGGGGATATATGGTAATATACATAATATGGAATGAATAGCGTAGGCAATAAGTCTTTTTACCAAAAGCTGCTGCTTTTTCGTGAAGAGCATAACGGTACTTTTGATTGCGCGCTGCCATAAAATCAGAATAGGAGTGATGAGTAGGATGTACAAGGTAAAAAAATGGATCAGTGCGCTGCTTGCAGGCATGATGCTGTTTGCGCTCTTTCCGGGGCTTTCTTTTGCGGCGGAGGCGCAGCAGACGCAGGAGCTTTCGGTGGTAAGAGAAGAGGTCGCGCTGCGGGATGAATTTTCCAAGCATTTTTTGCTGTCGGACGGCTCTTTTATGGCGATTTCTTACCCTGAAGCCGTGCATGTGCGCAGCGGTGACGGATGGGAGGAAATTGATAATACTGTTTTTTTGAATCAAAATTCAGAAGTGCTTAAAACCTCTAACCAAAGCTTTCCTGTCGCATTCTCTGCTTCGGCGGCCGATGATAGGCTTGTGAGCATGCAAAGCGGGGGGAAGCAGCTTTCGTGGTCGCTGAAAGCAGTTGCGGGAAAGCAAATCCATGAGACGTCCGGGGCAGCGGCTGTTTCACCGAAGCAATTGGCGAAGGCGGCAGATCCTACAAGCGCTTCCAAAGCGTTTGGAACGGTTGAGTATCAGCGGGTTTTTGGCAGCTTGCAGAACGTAAGCGTTCGTTATACCGTAATGCAGCATAAGCTGGAGGAGGATATTATTCTCCATGAGCGCGGGGATATTACGGCGTTTCGCATGGAATTGTCCGCACCCGGGCTGCGTGCGGTTGCTGATGAATATAACCGTGTGATGCTGTTAGACGGCGATCAGCTTGTTTACCGCATCAGCGCTCCGTATATGTGCGATGCGGTCGACGCAGTGCTTAATGATTTTACCGTGGATATCGCGCAGTCGGGCGATCAGATTTCTGTTACCTATACTCCGCGGCGCGGCTGGTTGGATGACCCCTCCCGTGTATATCCTGTGCTGTTTGACCCTGCGATTACAACATCGGAATATCAATCCGGCATTATAGATACTTATGTTGTGCAGGGAGATACGGCTGCACACGGCAGTGAGCAGAGAATTTATGCCGGCATTAAGAACGGAAAGGTGCACAGAAGCTATATTAAGATTACCTCGCTTCCCGCTATTCCGGATAACATGCCCATCACAAAGGCGGAACTTTGTGTGCGCAACACAAACGGTTCCACCACAGGGCGCGTATTCGGCCTGTATAAGGTTTATTCCAACTGGAATGAAGATACGATCACATATGCAAATCAGCCGCAGGTAAGCGGTTGTATCGCTACGGACGCATTTGAAGCTTCCGATCTGGTAAACACCTTCTCGCTTTCAAGCGATCTCAATTCCTTTTATCCGGAATACTTTGCCGGCATGAATTACGGGTACATGATTCGCTATACCGATGAAAGTACAGCCAATCCCGATTACAATTCTTTTTACAGCAGTGAGTTCACCACGCGCGCCAGTCGCCCGTATATCAAGATCTACTACAGCTACGCTTTGCCCTCCTGTTTGGCAAACGGTGCGGTTTACAGCATGAAAAATGCCGCGAGCGGTAAGTATCTTTCCGTTTTCGGCGGCACGGACGCAAATGGAACTAATATTTGCCAATTGACTAAGGATGATACGACTAAACAGCAATTTAAACTGGATCGTACTGCTGACGGAGCTTATCTGCTGCGGGCAAAATGCAGCTCAAACGGCGCAAATCGGGTGCTCGATATTGCTAAATCGGATGGCTATGTGCAGAGCGGCTGTAATGTGCAGCTTTATACCAATGTGGATGCGATTGCACAGGAGTGGGTCATCACCAGCGTAGGGCAGGGCTTTAAAATTTCGCCGCGCACCAATATGGCGCTGGCGCTTACCGCTGTGGGAACGGCGGACGGCACATCGGGCGGCAAAACGGCTTCCTCTGCCGGAAACGTTTGCGTTTCTTCCTATACCGGAGCTTCCTCGCAGCTGTGGTATTTTTACAATGCCTCCGGCGCAATGGTTTCGCAGAATACCTCGCCGTATCTTGCTAACGGCGAGTATTATTTCAATAATGCGGATACCGGCAAGTATGCCCGGCGCAGCGCTTCTTCGGTTGTAGGCGCTTCGGGAACGCTTGCTTCATTGGGGAATTCCATTAAATGGAGCGTTACCGGCATCGGTAACGGGCAGCATGTTATCCGCGCAATAGGCAGCAATGCTTCCTACCTTGCGGGCAGCAGTCAGCTTTTGAACGCAACGGTCTCTATGCAGACGGTATCCTCAGGTGAGATTCCCAACAACTGCCGTTGGACGGTTTCCTACGATAACGGAACGGTGTTCACCAACGCTGCCACGGGCTATGTGCTCTGCGAGGTGAACGGCGAGCTTCGGGCTTACCCTTCTGCTTCGGCGCAGAACAAACGCTGGCGGTGCGCAACTACCGCATTTTACGGAACTACATCGAGCCATACTTTGCGGGAACTGGATGCCAACTTCTCTATTTCGGATATGACATTAGACGTAAATCAACCCCAAAGCGCTATGATCAATAAAACGCCGGCAGGCGCAACAGTTGCGTGGGCGGAAGCAAGCGATTTTACCTATACCGTTGTTCTGTCTGATCGAATAACCGTAAACAGCGCAGGACAGCTTACTGCAAATTCGGCAGGAAATGCAACCGTTTCGGCTACGCATAAGGTAACGGGAAGGACGACGACCTTTTCAGTAGTTTGCTATATGCCGCGTTCAGGGTATGAACTGGAATATCAGCCTGAGTTGTGGAACTATTCGCCGGTGCAGGCCAATACGCATTGTTATTTTTATGCACTTAATACGCAGCTCAATCCCGATACCGGTCATTTTGGCGCAGTGGATCCAAATGGTCTTACTGCGGATGTTTTGGATACGGCGAACCGGGAAAAATTTATTGAATGCGTTAATCGAGACGCTGCAAACTGGGGCTTTACCTTTCAGGAAGTTGGAAGATATGAAGTTTGTCCGCCGGGAACATATAAGGTGGCGATTGTAATCGCACGTTATGCTATAAGACGCGACTACCATTGGTACAGGCAAAATGCAGACGGCACATGGTCCCATAAACAGGGGGATCTTCCGGTGACGAACTTGGACAGCAACAATCAGATTATTTATGACCCGCAAACGGCAGCAAGAGATATTTATAATAGTAAAGGTGAGTATCAAGGCGAATATAATGTTTTTATCGGGTATTTTGCGGTAACGCCGTTGAATTATATGTATGGCGCAAACGCTGCAAATGCTTTAGAGGCTGCATAGAGAGGAGAGAAAACAGCAATGAAGAAAAAATGTATGATTCTTGCGGGAATCGTGGCGGCAGTGGTGCTGTGCACGGTTATTGTGAGCGCGTGTTTTCCTAACTCTGTGGAAAGGGTTTATTGGGAGTTCCACCTTCTTGGAAAAACGGAGGAGGAAACAGATGCAATTATGGGTCAGCAGGGACGGTCGTTTGGTAGCGGAATTATACGCACGATTTATTCCGTAAGCAGTGATCGTGAGATATTTGTGCATTTTAATAATGTCAGTAAAAAAGCGGATTGCATTTCCGGTATTTTTCAAATTGATGAACACGAGGAATTTGGGTGGAAAGAAATTTCGGACGAGTTTGGTCATAGTTTTCATTAAGGAGGGGTAGTATGAAAGATTCATTGGTGTTAAAGCGAATATCCGGCTGGGCGTTAACGGTATTGCTGGCTGTTGAAGGATATTTTTCGACATTTTGTTTTGTAAGCGGATGCTTTGGGATCAGGAAGCTTTTATATGGCGGATATGGCTGCGGATTTGATTTTTCCGCAGCGCTGTGTTTGCTGCTTCCGCCGATTATTCTTACGGTTACAATATGGGAGGGCAAAAAGTTTATCGGTATTTCAACCGGAAAGTACGCGCTTATTGCTTCCGCGGCGATTGTATTGGGCATTGCGGCGCGTGTGCTGCTGCTTTATGCGTTCAGAGATTTAGGGGTGTATTAAAAAGTCAGGCGCGCCGCTTTATGCGGCGCGCCTGATTGATATTGTTCACGAAAGGGGATGAGAAACAATATAGGTTTGTATCATCAGGAAACTATCAGCTTGCTATTACTGTTCACTTTCGGTTAAAGAATGTATTGATCGGATGCATTCTTTACAAACATACTTTTCATTAAACATTATCAATGCTTTTTCAGCGCCGCAAAATGTGCATGACGGTTTATATTTTTTGATTACAATTTCATCTTCTCTTTCAAAAATTTGAAGCTTATCTTCGGCTTTGATGTCAAATTTGTTCCGTAATTCACATGGCAAAATAACTTTGCCCAATTCATCTATTGCTCTTACAGCTATTTCTTTACTAATTTTCTTTTCCATTGTTGTAGACTCATTTTTTCTTTTATTCCATTTTTTTACATTATAGCACTATAGTGTTGATATATCGACTCTATAGATGGCTTATCAAAAAGTGAAAAAAATATTACAATAGTATCAAGAAAAACAAGGAACAAAAGTAATGGATATTGGAAAACGACTGAATGAAATCCGGCAGGCGAAGAAAATAAGTATATATAAATTATCGCAAGAGAGTACCGTTTCGGAGAGTCATATTCGTAATCTTGAACGCGGTGTGAAAAATGCAACTGTTGAGACTTTAGAAATGCTTGTTAGACATTTAAACATGACAATGTCGGAGTTCTTTGATGAGAACAACGATATTTCATATTTAACATTAAGTGAAGAATTTTATTAGATTATTATAGAACCTTACCTAATGAAACGGCTAATATTAAAAAGTTAAGAGTGCAGCATGTTAGAGATGAATCAGCTATTAATTCCACTGAAAAGAATATAACTTTAAGTACGACTATCGCCTTATTTCCATAAATCGGGTTAAGATTTATACTATATAAATATACTGCTATGAACGGAGGAAACATAGGCAATGGATAAAGCCAGAATGGGAGCGCGTATCAAAGAAGCAAGAATAAACAGAAAGCTTACGCAAGATCAATTAGCAGCAGAAGTGGACAGCGGACCA
>JAHAAN010000060.1 GCA_018376855.1 Clostridiales bacterium
TGATTTTACCTACAAGATACTGCGGGTTTTCCTTTGCGATTTCGTCAATAAGCGGCGACACCAAGCGGCAAGGCGCGCACCAATCGGCATAAAAATCCAAAAGAACGGTCTTTTCGCTGTTTTTAATTTGTGCAAAATTATTTTTGGTTACATTGAGTACTGACATATTGTTTACATCCTTTCCTTTGATCTGTGTTTGAATTATATCAGAGCAAAACGGCTTTTTCTGTGATAAGATCACAATCGCAATATAAGTTTACTCAAGTTAAATCACATCAACCAAAATGATTCCGCCTAAAAATCTCATTAAACAAGAAAAAAAAACAGGAGCTCAGACCGCACATTCCTGTTCTTTTTAAATATCTTGCATGACATGCCTATAATTTCAATAAAACCGCACCGTAAAAATGTATTCTATTGTTCCCTAAAACAAAGAAACATTCTCTCGCAGCGTCTCTTTTTATACACTGCGCTATGATCTTTTTATAAGGCGCAGATCGTTGCCGATAAAACGGAGGCAGCGTGAATTCTGCGCATCAAGCAGGCGCGAAGCGATACGTTCCGTATATCGCTGCGCAAGCTGATCGGGCGTTAGGTTTGTGCTGATGAGCAGCGCCTTGCCTGAGCGGCAGCGCTCGTTGATGACCATAAACAAATATTCCACCACGATATTGTTCAGCATGGGTTCCATGCCAAGCTCGTCAATAATAAGCAAATCGATTTCATAAAGGCGTTCAAGCGCGCTGCCGCCTTCAAAAGCAGCCTTGCGTAAAACTTCAATCAGCCGCGAGGCAGTGATGCTCAGCACCGAATACCCGCGCTCTAATATCTTACCTGCCATACAGTTCAGCAAAAAGGTTTTTCCGGTACCCGTTTGGCCACTGAATAAAACGTTCGGCTTTTTATTACGGGGAAAAGTCTCCGCATAACGCAAACAGTACTTTTTAATATTCTGCATAGCCTCATAAGGCGAAACACCGGTTTGCGGATCGTTTTCACGGCTGAAAATGCTGTCGTCAAAGCGCTCAAAGGTCTGCTCCTGAGCACCCTCTAAGCTGGCGCTTCGGTACAGCCTTTCAAGCAGACGCTTGGTAAAGCACGGGCAGCGCTTTCCCTGCTGCAAAACGCCGGTATCCCTGCATTGCGGACATTCGTACACATTCTCCAGATAATCGGCAGAATACCCGTTTCTCTCCAGCATTTCCTGCATACGCGCTTCAATAGCCTGAACCTGAGAAGAGATATCTTCCGCTTCCTCCCCCGCTCGCTTTGCACGAAATCGCGAAACAATCAGCCTGCGCTTACGTGTATCCAACGCCTGCAACTCCGGAATGCGCGCAAAAACTTCCTCTCTGCGCCGATCCTTTTCCAGCTCCGCCCGTATGACCTTTTGAGCGTATTCACTTTCCAAAATACGCAGCGCCGAATCCGCCATGCCGTTCGCTCCTTCCTTTTACCTTTATGTTTCTTCATCCTCCAGCTCGTCCAGCCTAGTAAACACATTGCTGTAATCCCTATTCGCGCGCGCATCATAGCTGTGCGCTGCTGTTTGCTTAAAGCCTGCCGCCTGCTGTTTATTCTCTTTCCCTGCCAATATCTCGCCCAACTGCTTAAGCTTTTGAGCAGGCGCAGTAACACTCCCCGCCGCTTCAAGAATTTTTTCGGCAGAGTACCCTTCTTTCTCTACCCAGTCAATATAAAGCAAGCGATCTGCTTTCGTAACGGCGCGCCTGAGCGACAACGCTTCAAACACGCGCGCAAGCTGCGCGTCATAACGCGCTAAGTCCAGCTCATACTGCTTCATCTGCGCTTCGGTAAACGCATGACACTCTGCCCATTTATCCAAGGCTTGCTCATATTTATCCAAGCTTTTATAGGCCTTGCCCGCGAATTCCGCCGCCGCATAAAGCATTCCGTCCTGAGAAAAGCCCATTTGCCGCGAAGTATCAAGCAGCTCCAAAAGCTTAGGCGTAACGCCTCCGGAGCGCATCCCCATTTGCTCCAGCACCGCCTGTGCAAAAGCGCGCTCCTCATTGGAACGGTCAAGCGCCTGCCGTGCGTCTCCGGCGTTTTGTTTGCCCTGTTCATAAATTCCCTGCACGATTTTATCTAAGTACGCAAAGGAAGGCGTTGCCGTTTTCGTTGTTTCACTGCACGCTTCCAACACCGCCTCATGGCTCATATGCCATTCCTGCGTCCATTTTTCATATAACTTCACTTCTTCAATAGAGGGCATTCGCTTCAAACCGATATGAAGCATAATCTCGTTGATACGGTGATGCTCCAGCTCAAAAATCGTCAAATAACGCTCCGCCGCCTCCGGCGTAGTAATGCCGCCGTCCGCCCAGCTGCGTATGATCTTTTCGATATACTGAAAGGGGCTGCGGACTGTTTTGCTTTCATGCTGCATATTCATCATACCATGCTGCACGGCAAGCAGCACGACCTCCTGCGGCATCTGGTAAACCTCGATCCAATCCCTTGCCTTTTCCATCTCCGCCGGGCGCAGCTCCCGCCCGCCCACAAGCGTTTTCAGCGCGGAAAAATAATCGGAAAAACCCGTCATCATGGCGGGCACTTCGCTATGCTTCATCATTGCGGCATTTTTCACGGAGCGAATCTCTATCACAAGCGGATGCTCACTCACCAACTTCAAAAGCCCCGTCTGCGCAAAATATTCCAACGCACTTTTAATTTCGGGAAGCGTCTGCCCAACGGCAACAGCCAGCTTTTTAAGGCTGTCGCAGCCGCTGTCCCGGCCGCTTACGATATACTGGCAATACAAATAGACCTTTACATATTCCGCCGGCATATCCGCAAGAAAGATTCTGAAAAACTCCCCCTCCAGCGCCACAACATCGCCAAACGGATTTTCTGCCGCATATACGCAGATCGGCATAGAAAAAATCCCCCTTCAAAAACACCGTTTATACACTCTCAGCCAAAGCTCTCCCCAAAGCTGCGGCCGCCCAGCACATGGAAATGCAAATGCTCTACAGACTGGCCGCCGTCCTTACCGACATTAGATACAACCCGAAAGCCGCTCTGCGCAATGCCTTTGATTTCCGCAACGCGGCGGATCGCTGCAAACAGCGCAGGCAACATCTGCTCATTCTGTACGTTCAGCTCCATAACGGACGCAACATGCTGCTTTGGAATGACCAGCACATGAACCGGCGCGCACGGATGAATGTCTTCAAACGCTAAAACCGTATCGTCCTCATATACCTTTTGGGCAGGAATCTCCCCCGCCGCAATTTTACAAAAAATACAGCTGCTCTCCATGAAAATTCTCCCTTTCGCTTTTATTCTAAAGCCTCTCCGCAAAGTCCGTTTTCCGTAACACCGGTAACACGAACGCGGATCAAGCTGTTTATCTGCGCATTTCCGCATGAAAACTCTACTTCAAGATGCTCGTCTGTAAGCCCGGAAGTCTTACCCTTTTCAACCTGCTGGCACAGCACCGTAACCTCACGGTCAACGAACTTCTCCCTATATGCGCGCCCAATCTCCCTGCACACGGCAATCAGCCGAGCGGAACGCTTTTGCTTAATCTCTGAGCTTATCTGACCGTTCATTTTCGCCGCGACAGTGCCTTCGCGCACAGAGTAGGCAAACACATGAACCCACGCAAAGCCAACCTTTTCGGCAAAACGCACGGTTTCTTCAAATTCCTCCTCGGTTTCGCCGGGAAAACCCACAATAATATCCGCTGAAAGCGCGCAATCGGGATAAAGCACACGCAGCCGTTCAACCGCTGCATAAAATTCTTCCGTTGTGTAACGGCGATTCATGCGTGCAAGCACGCTGTTACAGCCCGATTGCAGCGAAAGGTGAAAATGCCTGCAAGCCTTAGGCAGCTTTGAAAGCTCAGAAACAAACTCCTGCGTAATCACCACAGGCTCCAACGAGCCAAGCCTGATCCTTTCTATGCCCGGCAATGCATGAACGGCGCGCAGAACAGAAAGCAAATCTTCACCCGTTTTTAAATCCCTGCCATAAGACGAAAGGTTAATTCCGTTAAGAACAATCTCTTTATAACCGGCAGCGGCAAGACGCGCCGCCTCCTGCACAACGGATGCAGTGCTTCTGGAACGCACCGGCCCTCTCAGATAGGGAATGATGCAGTATGCACAGTAATTATTGCAGCCGTCCTGAATTTTAATGTACGCTCTGGTCTTTTCATGATGCGCTGAAAGCGGCATTTCCTCAAAAGTTCTGCACGAACGCACATCGCAGACGGCGTTGATTGCTTCATCTTCCTGCTTAAGACCCCGAAGCAAATCCGGCAAGCGGCTCTTCTGCGCCGAACCGACAACAAGCCGCACTCCGGCCATTGCAAGCAGCTCACCTGCCGCACGCTGCGCATAGCACCCTGCCACAGCAATGATCGCCTGCGGGTTTTTCCGATGTGCACGGGCAATCAGCTGACGCGACTTACTTTCGGCTGTCTGTGTAACGGAACAGGTATTGATAACATATACATCCGCCTCCTCGGAGAACGGAACGATCACATAACCTTCGGCAGCAAACCGCTCTGAAAGCGCCTGCGTTTCACACTGATTCACCTTGCACCCCAGCGTTGCAAACGCCGCTCTTTTTCCCGCTGCCATTGAATTACCCCATTTCCCCGTTATAACCCAAAATCAACGCTGCTGCCGTGCAGCCCGCCGTTTCCGTGCGCAAAATCCTTCTGCCGAGACTGACCGTGAGCGCGCCGGCCGCGCACAGCCGCTCCGCCTCCGCAAGATCCAGCCCGCCCTCCGGCCCAATATAAAGCCCGATATCCGAACAAGGAGTGTTTTCAACCGTCTCCCGCAGTCCACGTGAAAGCTCGCCCTCGTAACAAACGATAAACAACTGATGCTTGCTTACCTGTATTGCTTCGGAGCGGATTGGCTGTGCAACTTCCGGAATCAGCGCGCGGCCGCACTGTTTGCAGGCAGCCTGCACGATGCGCGCATACCGTTCACGTTTAGCCGCCGCCTCCTTCTGCGCAAGGCGCACGACCGACCGCGGCGACATCACGGGAACAAACGCCGCCACACCGATCTCAGTGCAGCGCGTCAGAATCCCTTCCATTTTATCGCCTTTAGGAATTCCCTGATACAAAGTAATACGCAGCCGCGGCTCGCTGTTTGTTTCAGTGCATGAGAGCACTTTTGCCAAACAGCTTTCACCCACAGAAACCAATTCGCAGTCATATTCCTTGCCGCTGTTGTCACAGACCAGCAGCCGATCTCCTGCTCTCATCCGCAAAACGTTGACAATATGGTGCGCCTCTTGGCCTGCAATAGAAACCTCGTTGCCAAAAACGCCCTGTTCAATATAAAATCTTCGCATTATTTATACAAACATATGCGCACAAAGCGCTCTCCTATCTCTTCAAAACTATAATCTGAAAACCGATCTGTCAATTCGCTGTAAAGAACCTTTTCCGGCAAATACAGATAACCCTCCAAGCGCTGCGCATGATCCAGCGTCGGGAACAGCACGCAAATCTTATCCCCTTCGCAGATATAGATATATGCCTTTCCGTTTACGCTCAGCTTTGCCTCTTCTCCCTGAAGAACTACCTGCTCTTCACGCGCGCACTCCAGCTGAAGGCGCTGCGCCGTTTGCGTAAGCGGTTCCAAATTATGCGAAACATACTGACTGTTCTGATAGCTTTCAATCGGTGAAAGCAGCAAAAACGCCAAAACCGTGCAAAGCACCGCAGCAGCCGGCGGAAGAAACAGCCCTCCTCTAAAACGTGTCTCATCCTGTATGGAATAAAGGATCCTGCCAAAGTAGACGAGCGCAAGAAGAACCTCCCCTGCGATCAGAAGCCATAAAGCTGCTGTAGCGATCCCGCCGACCGCGGTATAAATCTGATTATAAAATGCCGATACAAGCACAAACAGCAGCGCCATTCCGGCTGCAAGCGCTGCACTGATCTTATCGCTCTTTTTCAATACGCCTTCCTCCGTTTATAAACTGTGGAGCTGCTCGCCGCTGCGAGCACGAATGACCGTTTTTGCTCCGATATACAATAACATTCCATGTGCCAAAACCGAAAAACCGATCTGAAACAGGGAAAAGATCGCATAAAAAACCACTGCATCCCCGCTCTGCGACACTCCGATATTCGCTGCAATATCCTGTACCGCAGCAATCATCTGCGAACCGTCGTAAAAAACTAACAGCACGGCTGCTCCGCACACGCACAGCACTGCGGCGCAGGAGCTTAAAATCATGCAATTTTTAGGCAGCACGCAGCATACCGTTAATACCGCCAATGAAAGCGCTGAAAGCAAACAAGCCAAAAGCAAAATGACCGACACAACATTGGCCGCCCCAATCCCCAATGCAAAAGCCGCGCATGAGGAAACAAAAGTAAGCGCTCCCAACGCCGCGGCTACCCACCGTGAAACCTTTCCCGCACCGTCAGTCCGTTCGGCAAAACGCACATATAATATAACTGCCTGCGTAAACAGCAAAAGAAACCATGTAAGGCCGAAGAAAAAGCGCGTATCGATCGCCATGCCTGCCAAAAGCATAACATGACGCCCCGTATAGATTAACGCACAGGCAAAAACCAGTAATGCCGCTATAAATTTGTTTTTATTCATGAATCTCCTTTTGCGGAAGCGTTCTGCCACGCACATCTCTCCCGCCCAAAGTTCTTATCACAGGTACACGGCGAAGCAGATAAACCAGCGGAACACCGACAAGATAACAAGCTCCAAACTGCCCGATTCCAACCCCCGCCATATTAAAGCCTAACAGTGTCCATGAAGGTTCAGCCGTGGTAATTGTCAGCACCGCGCCAATCACGATCGCATTGATTACAACAGGATACACCGCGCCCAAAAACGGATTGGTATGCTTGCTTGTCAGATAAGCGGCGAGCAGCGTGGCCAACGAACCGAAAATAATGTCCAACAATGTGCAGCCGCCCAGCAAATTTGCCAAAAAGCAGCCTACGGCAAGCGCCGGCACCGTCTGTGGAAAAAGCATAGGCAGCAGCGTGAGCGCCTCAGAAATGCGAAACTGCGTTCCGCCGTAGCTAATAGGCTCAAGCAGCACCGTAAGCGCAGTGTACATTGCGGCAACCACGCCGCACAGAACCAAATTTTTGACCGTTAAAGACCTTTTCATTATGAAATTCCCCCGTAGTTTTATTTTAGGACAGGATGGTTTCGAACTGTCCGCTGAGCCATAGCTCTTGTCCTGATTATTTTACTACCCAAAGATCAAAATGTCAATGCCGGGATCAGCCGACAAAGCCGCCGTCCACCCCAAGCACCTGACCTGTAATAAAGCGGGCTTCCTCTGAAGCGAGGAATACAGCCGCCGCCGCAACCTCCTGCGGCGTACCGATGCGCCCAAGCGGCGTTCGCTGCGCAAGCTCAGCAAGCTCCTGCGGTGAAAGGTGCGCATTCATCGGCGTATCAATCACACCCGGCGCAATGCAGTTGACTGTGATCCCGCAGCTGCCGAGCTCCCGCGCAAGCGCGCGCGTCATACCGATAATCCCCGCTTTTGAGGCAGAATACGCCGTTTCGCACGCACCGCCGCACACACCCCACACCGACGAAATGTTAATGATCCTGCCTCCGGTAAACATCATTGACCGCACCGCGCACTGCGTACAGTAAAAAGTTCCGTTTAAATTCACATCAATGACCCGCTGCCACTGCTGTACAGAAACATCCGCTGTAAGGCATGCCGGAGGCGCGATCGCGGCATTGTTCACAAGTACGTCCGCGCTTCCGCATTCCTCAAACATTCTTCCTACCTGATCCGGATCGGAAATATCGGCGCACACCGTGCGAATAGAAACGGGAAACTGCTCCGTAAGTTCTTTTTGCAGGCTTTCGGCTTTCCCTTTGTTCCGATGATATTGCAGCACGGCAGAATAACCCTGCGCCGCAAACGCATGCGCAACTGCCGCGCCTATGCCGCCCGTTGCGCCTGTGATATACACTATCGGCATTCAGTTCCCCTCCTTCTCCTGAAAAGCAAGCGCTTTGATAACCTCGCCTGCAAGAATCAAGCCTGCCGCACCGGGCACAAACGAAACGCTGCCCGGCGCATGACGCGCCCCGTCCTGCACAACCCCGCGAGCAGGCTCCTCCTTGGAATAAACAACCCGCAGCTGCGGTACGCCGCGTTTACGAAGCTGTGTGCGAATAACCTTTGCCAAAGGGCACACAGAGGTTTGAAAAATGTCCGCAATTTCAAAGCGCGCAGGGTCAAGCTTATTCCCCGTTCCCATACATGAAATAATCGGAACTCCTATCTCCCATGCGCGCTGCGCCAGCGCCAGCTTAACCGTTACTGTGTCGATCGCATCCACTACATAATCGCAGCCCTCAAAGCTCCAAGCCATCACCTGTTCTGCCGTTAAAAAAGCGTCGACGCACTCCGTTCTGCACAGGGGATTGATATCAGCAATGCGCTGCCGTGCCGCCTCTGTTTTCGGCATTCCGACCGTGCTGTGCAGCGCGATCAGCTGACGGTTAAGATTACTCGGCGCAACCGTATCACCGTCCACCAACACTAACGCGCCGATACCGCTGCGCGCAAGCGCCTCTGCTGCATAGGAGCCGACGCCGCCTAAACCGATCACCATGACTTTCGCACCACGAAGCCTGTCCACTGCCCTCGTTCCCAGAAGAAGTTCCGTCCTTTGTGTAAGCTCCAAGCTGATCCACCGCCTTTTTAAAAATTATAGCATAAAACACCGCGCTCTTCAACGAAAATTTGGCGATTCCCTCTGCAAGCCTTCCGAACCACTGCGAAGAAAAATAATTTTTAAAATAATCTTGATTTGTATATTTAAATGGTGTAATATATGTAAAAATTCATTTAAAAGGCGGTAATTTTTATGAGAAAAAATGCATTTACCCAAGGCAATTGGTACAAAGGCAATACTCATACACATACCACAGTATCTGACGGCACGATTACGCAAGAAGAAGTTGTGCGCATTTACAAAACCAGAGGATATGATTTTCTTGCCCTTACGGAACATAACACTTATACCGACACGACAAAATATGATACAGACAGCTTTATTACCATTCCGGGCGCAGAACCTATGCTGTGGCACAACAGCAGAAAAACCGCTTTTACAGCACATATAGTATGCATCGGCATTCCGGGCAAGCTCAAATTTACAGACGGTCAAACGTTGGAATACAATACCGCAATGGATACGCCTGATTTTATAAGATACTTAAAGGATAACGGCAACTTTACCATATTCGCCCACCCCACCTGGTCCAGAACGCGGCTTGAACATTTTAACGAATACATAGAAGGCGCCGATGCAATAGAAATCTACAATCATGAATGTGAGGTATGCTGCGGTCAAGGATTTAGCGAATCATATTTTGAAACAGCTCTTTGGGGCGGAAAAAAGGTGTGGGCCGTAGCCGCCGATGATATGCATCGCGTTCATAGCCTGACAGGAGGCTTTGTCATGTGCAAGGCTGAATCGCTTACCAAAGAAAATATAGTAAATGCTTTAATTTCCGGAAATTTTTATGCTTCAACAGGCGCCTACATAGACGATTTCTATGTTGAAGACGGCGTAGCGCATGTTCTGTGCCCCGAAGCAAGGCAGATCTGCATATACGGAGACATGTACCCCGGCATGGCAGTAACTGACCCGAAAGGCAAGCTTACACAGGCAAGCTGGAAATATCAAAGCACGGACGGCCGCTGCCAATATGTTCGCTGCAAGGTTGTAACCGATGAAGGTGTGGCATTTTCTCAACCCATCTGGTTGGAGGACTGATAAAAACGATACATTAAAGGGGCTGCATCACTTTTTCTCAGTGATACAGCCCCTGCTGTTTTTATGGAATGCGATTTTCATTTCACTCAACTGAATAAAGCAAGCACTGCTCTACAAAGCTATGATCTCCTTCATGCCCTGCTCCAAAGCTGCCAGCGCCTTCTGCGCAGCCTCCTGCGTTTGCGCGCAGGTTCCGAAATACACTTTAATCTTCGGCTCTGTTCCGGAAGGTCTTACACACGCCCATTGATTGTTTTCCAGCTCATAGTAAAGAACATTGCTCTTAGGCAAGGTGATCGCCTGCTCGTTTCCCTCTGCCGCACGCCGCACACCCGTTAAATAATTCCGCACTGCAAGCACGCTTACGCCGCCAATCTCCTCGGTTTTTCTCTGCGCCAGCATACGCATGGTCTGCGCGATCTTTTCCATGCCCTCAACGCCGCTGAGCGTATAGGAAACGGTTTTCTCGGTATAGTAACCGTATTTTTCATACAGCTCCCCAAGCGCCTGATAGACAGTCTTTCCGCGTTCTGCAAAGCTGCAGGCCGCTTCGCACATAAGCATGCAGGCCACAACTGCATCTTTATCGCGGGCATGGGTTCCCTCTAAATAACCGTAGCTTTCCTCAAACCCAAACAGGAAAGTCTGCTCCCCTGTTTGCTCATATTCTTTAATCTTTTCCCCGATAAACTTAAAGCCGGTAAGCACTTCAACAAGCTCCACGCCGTACTCGTTGGCAATGGCTCTTGCAAGCTCGGTGGAAACAATTGTTTTCACCACAACGCCGTTTTGGGGAAGCGTTCCCGTTTGCCTGCATTTTTCAAGCAGATAAGAAAGCATGATACAGGCAATCTGATTGCCCGTAAGCGTAACAAACTCGCCCTGCTCATTCAACACCGCCGCCCCCATACGGTCGCAGTCGGGATCCGTGCCCAGCACCAGCGTGGCGCCGATCTCTTTTGCACGAGTGATCGCCAGCTCCAGCGCTTCGCGGTTTTCCGGATTCGGAGAAGCAACCGTGGAAAAATCACCGTCCGGCTCAGCCTGCTGCGCAATCAATTCCACTTTCTGCATTCCCATTTCATGCAGCACTCTCATCACCGGTTTGCAGCCGGAACCGTGGATCGGTGTATAGACTACAGAGAGCTCTGCTCCTTTGCGCTCAACCGCTTCCTTGCTTCGGATCAACGGCAAAATGGCCTGCATATAGGCATCGTCCAGCTCTTTGTCTACGATCTTAATAAGGCCTTCCGCAACCGCCTCCTGCATCTGCATTGCTTCAATACCGAAAAAGTCCAAGCGCTCAATGAGCCGCTGCACCTCGGAAGCGGAATCAGGCGCCAGCTGCGCGCCGTCCTGCCCGTAAACCTTATAGCCGTTATATTCTTTAGGGTTATGGCTGGCCGTAATCATAACGCCGGCATACGCGCCGTAATAGCGCACACCGAAAGAAAGCAGCGGAACCGGACGAAGCGCATCGTACAAATAAACCTTAATTCCGTTATGCGCCAATATCTGCGCGGTAACAGAAGCAAACTCACGGCTCATATGGCGGGAATCGTAGGAAATTACAACGCCCCGCTTCTGCTGCCCCTGCGCTTTGATATAATCCGCAAGCCCCTGCGTAGCGCGCGCAACCGTATATTTATTCATCCCGTTTCTGCCCAAGCGCAGAATACCGCGCATGCCCGC
>JAHAAN010000061.1 GCA_018376855.1 Clostridiales bacterium
AAGCATGCGTTGGGCGCACCCCTCCCCCCGTTTAATCTGCCGCCGTTACGCGGCCGGAATAAAACGCGCGGAGGAAAGCCCCGCAAGGGGCTTTGACGCCGAAAGGCGTCCGTGCGCCCCGACCGGCTATTCCACAGATTTGAGCGCTTCCACCATATTAATCTTTTTCAGGCGAAAATGCAGCGAGATGTTCACAACAACCGTGAAGAATACTGTCAGCAATGCGGAAAAGAAAAAGCATTCCGCGCTG
Source organism: Clostridiales bacterium (assembly GCA_018376855.1). GTDB lineage: Bacteria > Bacillota > Clostridia > Christensenellales > QALW01 > JAHAAN01. The sequence goes on from JAHAAN010000061.1 coordinate 251, forward strand.
ATATCGGTGGCAAACATCACGGCCTCTACTTCTGCCGTAGCAATGACAAACCGTTCCAAAAAGATTCCGAACACAAGCCCGAACAGCATTCCGAAAAATGCCGCAATATTATTTTCACGGTAGATATAGGCTGAAACCTCTTTATTATAAAAGCCCAAAACCTTAATGGTAGCCAGCTCTCTTAACCTCTCGTTCACATTGATATTCACCAAATTATACATAACAATGAACGCCAGCGCGCCGGCCGAAAGAATCAACACCCACACGATGCTGTCAAGGCTTTTCATCGTGTCCATAAAACTTGCCGCGCCTTCAGAGGTGTAAGAGATGCCGAGAATATCCCTGCCTGCAAGCAGCCGCTGGGAAAGCGCTTCATGATCGCAGCTTTCGGCAGTGTTGAGCAGCAGCATATTAAATTCCGCATCCTCTCCAAAGCTGTTTTGGTACAACTCCGGAGAAATATAAATAAAATGCATTGCGTAGTTTTCCGCAATTCCGGTTACGTTCAAAGAAATTTCTTTGCCGTCGGCGCGGTATACAGTAACGGTTCCGCCCTCTTTCACGCCCAGCATGTTTGCCAGTTTCTCCGTCATGATGACGCCGTCGTTCGTCAATGCCAGCTTTTTTCCGTTCGGCTCGTGCAGACTGATATATTTTTCCAAGTTCTCCGGTTGATCCGGAACATAAAGGCTCATGCTCTTCACTTCGCCGTTTCCGCCTGCGTCAAGCGTGCGGCTCATCACGAATAAATGTTCCGAGATCTCCGGATCCTCCCGAAGCGTTTGCTCTAAGGAGGCGTAATCTTCGGATTCTTCATTGAGCGCCGCCGCCGCATCGTAAACAAAAATTTCACCGTACTGCTTCGGTGCAATGGAGGTAACGGCGTAGCGCAGCCCAAAGCCTGTGAGCAGCAGCGCCGTGCAGCCTGCAATTCCGATCACAGTCATGATTCCGCGTTTTTTATAGCGCAGAATGTTGCGAACCGTAACCTTATAGGTGAAGGAAAGGCGGCTCCAGATAAATCCGACGCGTTCCAAAAGCACGCGCTTTCCGTTTTTCGGGGCGCGGGGTCTCATCAGCTGCGCGGGGCGCGTATGCATGGAACGGCGGCAGGCGGCATAGGCGGAAACGCCGGTGCAAAGCACTGCGGCGGCAGTGCAGGCGGCTGCATAATCCCACCGGAACGGCGTAATAGGTTTTGGCATGGAGTACAGAATCGTATATGCGCCGATAATCACCCGCGGGAAGAGCTGGAACCCGACAGTTAAGCCGACCGCACTGCCTAAAAGGCTTGCCAGCACCGCATACGCCAAATATTTAACTGTTACGGCGCTCTTGCCATAGCCAAGCGCTTTCATGGTGCCGATCTGCGAACGCTCCTCCTCCACCATGCGGGTCATGGTGGTCAGGCACACAAGCGCGGCAATAAGCACAAAGAATACCGGAAACACCTTCGCAATGGCATCCACCTTTTCAGCGTCGTCCTGATAGCCGCTGTAGCCGGGGTTATTGCTGCGCGTTTGCACATACCATTTGCATTCAAGCTGCTCAAGCTGTTCCTCCGCTTCGGCAATTTCGGCTTCGCCGGCGGCAAGCTGCTCTTCCGCAAGCGCTTTTGCCTGTAAGTACTCCGGTGTTTCCGCGCCGCCGGAGATCAGCAGCATTCCCGCAAGCAGGTTCTCTGCCTCCTGCCGGGCGCTTTCCAGCTCAGCTTTTCCCTTATCAATTTCTTCCTGCGCTGTTTTCGCCAGCTCCGAATATCTTTTTTGTGCCTGTTCGGCGGCAAAAAGCTCCGTTTTCTCCGCATATGTATTCACAGCGTCTTTGTAACGGTCGGAAAACGGGGAGAGTCCTTCGGTGTCCTTTAAGGTAAGATAAGCATCGGTATAAACTTCGAGTATGAAATCCTGACGGGGAAGCATGATAAACAAATCGATTTTGCCGTCTCCGATCAGACAGTTGCCGCGGGTAAAGCTGATATATTGGGACGATTCCACAACGCCCACAACGGTGTATTCCGTGCAGCGAAGTGTATTTTCAAGAGAGCCTTCCTCCAAAAACAGAGAAATTTTATCGCCGATTTGGCAGGAGGCGGCGGAAAACTTTCCGTGCTCTACTACGCATTCTCCGGAAGCCTGAGGCAGACGCCCTTCTTTCAGAACGGGGCGATTTAAATAGTTTTCATCCTCTTCGGATGCGTTTATGTCAAGCGAAAGCGCATGAACGATGATATTGCCGTCGTGCTCCGTCTGCATAAAGCAGTCCGCCGAATAGGCAGGCATAACGCCGCGCACGCCCTCGCGCGCAGCAATGGCTTGGATCTCTTCCGGCGTGAACCCAAGCGTGGAAAGCAAATGCAGATCCATCAGCCGCGTATCTTCAAAATAATGCTTTGCAGTCAGCTCCATATCCGGGCAGCTGGCTTTTACGCCGGCAAAGAAGCCTGTTCCCACGGCAACGATGGCCAGTATGGAAAGAAATCTTGCGGCAGTGCGCCGTATTGAGCGCCACAATTCCCTAAACAGAATTTTATTCATCCTTCGATTATAGCTTTCGCAAAGCGAAAGTCTCCTTTCTGTAAGAGTTCTAAACAACGAAAGCCGCAAAGCGAAAACTTCTTTTTCCGCCCTTGCAAGCGTGATTTTAATTTTTGCAGAGTGAAGGCCGGCATCACAAGCAAGCCTTCTGCTCTACCATTCGATCTCTTCCACAGGCGTCGGGGCAGGATTGACCGAAACGCTCTGCACGCAGCCGTTTTTCATTTTGATTACACGATCCGCCATTGGTGTGATCGCTTGGTTATGCGTAATGAGAATTACCGTCATGCCTTCCTGCCGGCACATATCCTGAAGCAGCTTTAGAATGGTTTTGCCCGTGTTGTAATCCAGCGCGCCCGTCGGTTCGTCGCACAGCAAAAGCTTTGGCCGCTTGGCAAGCGCTCTGGCAATGGAAACGCGCTGTTGTTCGCCGCCGGAGAGCTGCGCGGGAAAGTTATCCATGCGATTTTCCAGCCCGACTTTCTTTAAGACCTCCTGCGCGTCCATTGCGTCGCGTGAGATCTGTGTGGCCAGCTCCACATTTTCTTTGGCTGTGAGATTCGGAACAAGGTTATAAAACTGAAACACAAAACCGATGTCATAACGGCGGTATTGCGTCAGCTGCTTTTCATTATAGGAAGCGATATTATTGCCGTCCACTAAGATAGAGCCTTCATCGCAGAAATCCATGCCGCCCAGAATGTTCAGAATCGTGGTTTTGCCTGCGCCGCTGCTGCCGACCACCACGGCAAACTCGCCTTTATTGATCCCAAAAGAAACGCGGTCCGAGGCGGTGATCGTTACCTCTCCCATTTTATAGCGCTTGCATACGTTTTCCAGCTGCACAAAGCTTTCCATAAGCATTCTACCTCTCTTTGCATTGTGAAATCATCATGTTTAGAAAATTATATGACAAGGGCGTGCGAATGTCAATAAAACAAAAAATGAATATATATTGACATTCGGTTGTGCATAATGTATAATAAATCATACTTTTCATACTTTTCAGGAACGGAGAATCGATTATGAGAAAAGGACCGAGGGGCAAATATGCGTGGACTGCACGCATGGGAGAAAAGGGGCAGATCGTGATTCCCAAGGAGGCCAGAGAACTGTTCGGCTTTCAGCCCGGCGATACGCTTCTGCTTTTGGGCGATGAAAAACGCGGAATCGCTATCGTTCGGCAGGATCAGTTTTCCGCGCTGGCCGAGCTGGTATTCAGAAAGGAGAATGAGCATGAAAGCCATTCAGATCAACGGACTGACAAAGAAATATAAGGACACGTTTGCCGTAGATCGACTGACATTCTCCGTGGAGGAAGGAGAAACGCTGGCGCTTTTAGGCGTCAACGGCGCGGGCAAGAGCACAACCGTGAAAATGCTCACAGGCTTATGCAGCCCCGATGAAGGCGATGCGATTCTGTTTGGAAAAAGCATTCGAGGAAAGATGAACGAGATCAAAACGCTGATCGGTGTTTCGCCGCAGGAAACGGCTGTTGCGCGCAATCTAAGCGTTTTTGAAAATTTGGTGTTTATGGCGGAGCTTTATGGCGCGCCCCTGCGCGAAGCGCAAAAAAGCGCGGAGGAAAAAATCGAAGAGTTTGGGTTAAAGGAGAAAGCGCGCAGCCGAGCCGGCACGCTTTCGGGAGGAATGCAGCGCAGGCTCAGCATTGCGATGGCGCTGATCTCCCGGCCGAAGCTGCTTTTTTTGGACGAGCCGACCTTGGGGCTTGACGTGCTTGCGCGGCGCGAGCTATGGAAGCTGATCGCCGCCTTGAAAGAAAAGGCAACAATCGTTTTAACTACGCATTATATGGAGGAAGCTGCGGAGCTTGCAGATAGCATTGCCGTGATGGAGCGCGGGCGTTTAAAAGCGATGGGAACGCTTCCCGATCTGCTTGCCCGCACGCAGACCGATACGCTGGAGGACGCATTTGTTCGGCTTGCTTCGGAATAAGGAGAAAAAAGTTAAAAAATCTTTCAAACTGTGTTTATAAGGGTTGAAAAGAAATCTTTTAAACTTTAGTTTTGCGGATTTTGCCGTTTACTCATCGCGGCATTGCACGCCAAACTGTTTTAACGCTTAAAGAAAGGAAGCTTTCGCAAAGCGAAAGCTATGGTTAAAAATATGAAAACCGGAGTTCTCGCTGTCAGAAACGGAAAAGAAATTCTGAGAGATCCGCTGAATATTGCGTTCGGCATAGGTTTTCCCGTTGTTCTGCTTTTACTGCTTTCAGCCATACAAGCCAGCATTCCCGTAAGCCTGTTTGAAATCAATCGGCTCGCGCCCGGCATTGCGGTATTCGGCCTTTCATTTATTTCTCTGTTTTCGGGCGTTTTGATCGCAAAGGACAGAGGCAGCTCCTTTATGATGCGCATGCTTTCGGCGCCGGTTTCGGCGGCGGCCTTTATTGCGGGCTACATTCTTCCCTTGCTGCCCGTTGCGCTTGCGCAAAGCCTTGTATGCTTTGCGGTTGCGCTTTTGCTCGGTGCGGAGCTTTCCGTTTATATGCTGCTTGCGCTCATCGTGCTGCTGCCTGCCGCAGTGCTGTATATCTCTATCGGGCTATTGGCAGGCAGCCTGCTGAATGATAAGCAGGTCGGCGGCGTTTGCGGCGCGCTTCTGACCAACGTAAGCGCGTGGCTAAGCGGAATATGGTTTGACCTTTCTCTGATTGGCGGAGCATTTGAAAAAGCAGCAAAGCTTTTGCCGTTTGCCCATGCGGTCGAAGCGGCGCAGGCGGCGTTTACGGGAAATCTTTCCGCTGTCTTCCCGTCGCTGTGGTGGGTGATCGGGTATGCGCTGGCGTTTATGCTGTTGGCCGTATGGGTGTTTTCACGGCGGGCGCTGGCGAAGCGATAGTTTTATTTGCAGAAAACGCGGTATGTGCCGGAAGCAAGCTTGCATTCTGTTGTTTCGTTTTCAAAGCGGCAGCCTTTGGGGAGAATCATTTTTCCGTGGAGTGCAGGCGCGGCTTCAACAGTGAGACAAATACCGTCCGCCGTGCGTTCCCATTCCGTGCGAAGGATTCCATGCGGAGTTTCGTGTTCTGCGCGAACGTGTGAAAGCTGCGAAATGAAAATGGGCTGCACGTTGACATTGGCAGTGTCATAGCCTGTTGGGTTCAGGCGGATGCCTCCGAGATATTTATAAAACCATGCGGAAACATCGCCCCAAAAATGATGGTTAAGCGAGGCGATACGCCCGCCTTCGGGGTGGAATTCTTCCCACAGGGAGGTTGCGCCGCGGGCGATCCAGTTTCCGTAGGAAGGGAAATCGGGGCGCACAATCATGTTAAAGGCAAGCTCCGCTTCTCCGCGGTCGGCAAGCAGCCGAAACAACACGCGCCCGCCCAGCACGCCTGTATCCATATGTCCGTTCTTTTCCTGAATCAGTCTGAGCAGGTGCGCAAATGCCTGCTCTTCTTCCTCCGGCTCAAAGCATCCGTAATAAAGAGCCATCGCTTGAGAGGTCTGGCAGTTTCCGTTTACGATAAGCGTTTCGGAATCGATCAAATGCGTGCGGACAGCCGTGCGCAGCTCTTTTGCAAGCGCAAGTGCGAAATCTCTTTGCAGGGATTTCCCCAAAACATCAAAAATAAAGGCGCACTTTTGGGCAATATCAGCAGACAGAATAGAATCGGTAACGGCAAGCGGAGCAACATACGCGGCAGCGTCTCTCGCGGGCTGGCACCAATCCCCCAAACCAATGGCAATCAGCCCGTTTTCGTCACGGCGTGAATCGAGATAGTTCAAATAGCGCATCAGAGGGATTACCGATTCTTCAATGATCCGGCGGTCTCCGCGCAGGCGATATGTGTAGTACGGCAGATAGACAATCACGCTGTCCCATGCGGGGCCGTTGCCCCAGTTAAAGCCCCAGCCTGTCGTGGGAACGATGCCGGGCAGCTGTCCCTGATCTCCCATAGCTTTATAGATGCTGCGCATCCATTCGCGGTAACTGTTTTCCACGGAAAGGTTAAGCAGCATTTGCTCGGCGGAAAGGGCCGCGTCGGCTGTCCAGCCGTTTTTCTCGCGCTGTGGGCAATCTGTGGGAAAATAAAAGAAATTGGCGATGTCTGAACGCACGGTGGCTTCCTGAATGCGGTTTACAGTCTCGCAATCGCAGGAAAACGAACCGAGCGTGCGGAGGTTTGAGCTCATAACCAGCAGGGTAAGCAGAGAAGGCGCCGCTTGCTGCGGAGTAATGCCGCTCACGGCAACATAGCGGAAGCCATGATAAGTAAAATGCGGCACATAAATCTCTGTTTCTCCGCCGCGGCAGGTATATTCGTCTTCTTGAATGCGATCGGCAGTATAATAGCGAATGTTTTCCACAAACGGCTCGCCGTCAACAAGCGTTTCAAAGTAGCGCAGCAGAAGCTTTTGCCCTGCCTGCCCTTTGATGGATAAGCGGCATAGCCCTGCCGTATTAACGCCGAAATCATAAATATATACGCCGCTGCGCTCCGTTACGGAGACGGGCGCAAGCTCTTGGCGCACAGTAATAGGCTCTGCTTCGCACAGACGCGCTTCGCCGCGCGGAATGGGCGCAAGCTGCGCAGGCTTCCAAACACGGTCGTCAAAATCGGGCAAAGCCCAACCGGGAATTTCTAAGCGGGCATCATAATATTCGCCGTAGTGAAGATCGTTAAACAGAATCGGGGAAGGCGCGGTCAGCGTTTGCCCGTCGGAAAAAACAGACTGCTTTTGTCCGTTTTCGTATTCGATTTCAAGGGAAAACGCCGTTTGCGGCGCACCGCGAAAACGAGCCTTATCAAAATCCCAAACATAGGAGCCGAAATCGTTTTGAATGCCGTTGCCAAGCAGAATTCCCAGCGCGTTTTTGCCCGGCGATAGAATGGGCGCCAGCTCATAGGCATCATAATAAAGAATATCATCGGGATTGCTGCGGTACGGAGCCAGATACCCCTTTGTTATGTTGGTTCCGTTGAGATACAACTCATAATAGCCAAGCCCGCAAATCAACAGTTTTGCAAAGCGAACGGGCGCACAGATTTCAAAGCAGCGCCTGAAATACGGTGCAGGGACATGCTGTTCCCGTGTTCAGAATTCTGCTCAGGCGCGAATAAAGCTTAGAGGGAATTTCTTTTTGCCACGTTGCCTTTCACTGATTATTATAGTTAAATAACGCGGATTTGCGGCTATTATATCATGCGAATATAAAAAGTCAATATAAAAACATTGCTTTGCAGCAGGTTTTTTGTTATAATAAAACTCGAATCAACATGAAAAATGTCGCCGCTGCGACACAGAAAGGAAATGGATCATCATGATTGCAGTCGGAAGCGATCACGGCGGTTATGCGCTTAAACAGCAGATTCTTCGGTATTTAAAGGAAAACGGTTTTGAATATAAGGATTACGGATGTTTTTCCGAACAGAGCGTGGATTATCCCGATTTTGCGCTGCCGGTGGCGGAAGCAGTAGCGGGCGGCGAAGCGGAAAGAGGAATTTTGGTTTGCGGAACGGGAATCGGCGTGAGTATTGCGGCAAACAAGGTTCCGGGGGTGCGGGCGGCGCTGTGTCACGATTGCTTTAGTGCAAAAGCGACGCGGGAACACAACGATTCCAATGTGCTGACAATGGGCGAGCGCGTGATTGGCTCCGGTCTTGCACTTGAAATTGTGGATATTTGGCTGCATACTCCTTATGCAGGCGGAAGGCATCAGGCGCGCATTGATAAGATTACAGCCATAGAAAAAAAGTACGGCAGGTAAGGTTCCGGCAGAGCCGGATATGATATATCGTTTATAAGAAATGGAGCTGAAGGTATGGGAAAATTGGTGGTAATGGATCACCCGCTGATCCAGCACAAAATGGCGATGATCCGCAGTAAGGATACAAGCGCTAAAGATTTTCGGGAGCTGATTAACGAGGTGGCGCTGCTGACGGCGTATGAAGTAACACGGGATCTGCCTTTGGAAGAGAAAGAAATCGAAACGCCGATCTGCAAATGCAAAGCAAAGGTTATGGCGGGCAGAATGATTGCCGTAGTGCCGATTCTTCGCGCAGGACTGGGCATGGTGGACGGTATTCTGGAATTGGTTCCCGCAGCAAAGATCGGTCATATCGGTGTTTACCGCGATCCCGAAACACACAATCCGGTGGAATACTACTGCAAGCTGCCCACCGATATTGAGCAGCGAGAGGTCATCGTTGTCGACCCGATGCTGGCTACCGGCGGAAGCGCCAGCGCCGCGATTGATTTTATCAAGCAGCGCGGCAGCAAGCGTATTAAACTGATGAACCTGATTGCTGCGCCGGAGGGCGTTGCACGAGTTCAGCAGGATCATCCGGATGTAGATATTTTTGTGGCCGCGATGGATGAACGCCTGAATGAAAATAAGTATATCGTTCCCGGTTTAGGCGACGCCGGAGACCGATTGTTCGGAACAAAATAGAAATAAAAAATTATAAAATAAAAAAAGCTACTGCTCTATCAGTAGCTTTCTTCATATAAAATATTGGCTGATTAGTTTGCCTGCTCCAGCGCAGCAATCCGATCCATCATACTTTTCAAAATAATCCCTAACGGCATTCTCGGTTTGCAGGCAGAAAAATCCGTTATATCCACAGGAATCATGTATCTTGCCCATCCGGGATGCGAAACGGTAATGCTCTTTGCCCCCGACGGCACAGAAATCACCTCTTCATGATAGGGTTCAAAGCCTGTTGCATATCCGCCCGAAAGCTCTAACGACCACTGCTTAATATGCAGCGTGGCCTGCGCGCTGATGTTGCTTGATACCGTCATAATAATATAACCGTCGTCCGGAACATTTACGGCGCTTGAATATTCGGTAAAAGAAAGGCTTGTGCTGAGCAGTGTGGATTGATACGTTTTGCCCGTGTTATAATAAAAAATCTTCATCGCTACGGCTGTTGCAGAATCAAACTTGAGCGAAAATGCAAGTGAGCCTTTGCGCACAGGAACATATTCCGTGCGAACGGTAGCGCCCTGAATGCCGGAAAAGCTTACGCCGTCCTCATATACTGTGAAGTCAGAAGCCGGAGACGTCATAAGCGCGCCTGTTGTAGTAACCGAACCAGCTACAACATTTTGCGGATTCAGCAGGTTTTTCCCCACCAGCTTCACCTTAGCCGCATTCTGCGCCATCATAAAAGTAATTTGCGTTTCGGTTTCATAGCTGGGAAAATAACGGATTCTGTCAAACATCCCCATATCGCGCGGAAAATACTCGAATGTGCGTTCCGCAATTTCCTGAAGCGAAGAAGCCTCGTTATACATCGAGTTTCCTGACGCTGCAATGCCCGTATCGATCATTGCAGCGCTGTCTGCGTCGTAGGTTTGCCAGTTTCCGTTTGCGCCGATAAACGGGCTTTTTCCGCTCAGCGACGCCAGCCATTGGCTTTCCGTACCCTGAAATCCATTCTTCACAGCGACGTCATAAGCGGAGTCTCCGTTAAAATCGCCGTTTTGAAGCTCGGTTTTTGTTTCTTCAACGCTTGCCTCAAGCTCATTCACCTGTGAAAGCAGCGCAGTAATGCGCGGCTGAACAAGCCCCGAATCCACCGCATTTTCCGTATCTGCGGAAGCTAAAACGGTAATGGGCGCTTGTCCGACCGTCAGCCGTTTTTGATTCTGATGCAGAATAAAGCTCATCAGCACAGTACCGGCGCAAGCCAATTCCGTGCTTCCCATTGTATATACCGCTTCCCCCGCCTCTGTAATCTGTGCCTCTCCGCAAACAACGGTTCCGTCAGGCAGCTCAAAGCAAACCTCGGCAACTGCTCCCTGCATATTATAGGGTTCTCCGTTAAGACGGATCGAAAACTGCAGCGAACCTGTTCCGGCGTCCTCCTGAACAAACAATACCCTTCCGGGAATCTGTACCTGCGCGCCCGTGATCTCAAACAACAGTCTATAAGTTCTGTTTTCCATATTCCTATTCCTTCCTTTCATTCCCTCTGTATTACGCCCGTATTGTAGCATGAAGAAAACAGAGACTATCAGAATTCGTGCCATTAAAAGGAATAATTAAATCAAATTACGTTGATAATAACAAAAAGAAGCAGTAAAAAGAAAGGGATTATTGATATGGATCAGCATCAACATCACAAAATCAAAATCACAACGCGGGATCGGGTTCTTCGTGCATGGGAAAATTCAATGGAAGCAGTGCGCGAATTCGAAATGTACGCCCACGAAATTCACGACGATAAGCGAGCGGCACAAATGTTTGCGGAATTTGCAGAGGAAGAAGGCAAGCACGCCGCAGCGCTTTTAGACCTACTGCATGAATATGAATCATAAAAAAAGCGGCGCCCGTGCGCCCCGCATCCCATTTGCTCTCTCGGTTGTGCTTTCCAAACTAAAAAAAGAGCTGCGTACACATCGCAGCCCTTTTTTTAATATTGGTATTTATAGTATATTAAACTACAAAAATAATATTAATAGTCTGTGGAACAAATTACCTAAATATTATAAACTATATGTAGAGATAGGAGTGTGATTATTTATGAAACAGAAACAATCCAAATTTACGCTGCGAATAGGATCGAAAACATTACATAAGTTTGATTATATGGCCAAGCGAAATTTGCGTTCCATTAACAAGGAATTGGAAAGAGTAATTAAAAAGTATATCGAAGAATATGAAAAAAGATATGGAAAAGTAGAATGAAATACGTCTACG
>JAHAAN010000062.1 GCA_018376855.1 Clostridiales bacterium
CGGCTCCTTCGGCGCGGCCACGGAGGCCGCCGTGAAGGCCTTCCAAACCGCCTCGAACCTGAAGGCGGACGGCATAGCAGGCAAGAACACCGTAACGGCTTTAGGCCTCGTTTGGGGCGAAGCCGAGCCGGAACTCCCAACGGAGCCGGATTACAAGGCGCTGTATGAGAAGCTCAAAGCCGAAGCCGCCGCGCTGCAAACCAGCTACGACGCTTTGCTCAAAGACATGAAAACGATCAAACAATTAAGCGAAAAATATTAACCGTTAAAAGCCGGGATGAAGAAGCTCTCTTGCATCCCGGTTTTGTACACCTTACATAATCTTTTTTCATATTCTGCGATATATTTTTTATTTTTTCTAATTCACTGTTAATGGAACGTAAAGTTCGCTTGGCAGCATAACGAAACTTATATAATGTTTCTACCTCTATTCACAATGTAAATTTTGTCTTTTCTTGTTTTATAAATAATCGCCTTTCCATGACCGTTTTCTTGCAACTTTTTATATTTTTTATATAAAATGCCACCTTTTGTTGAAAATGAAAATATCAATTTCAACATTTCACTCATCCCCCATTATATCATCTTTACTTCTCTCGATATACTTTACTTCAATAGCAGGATTGCGGATAAAAACTCCCTGTTTCACACCAAGCATCTCAACAGGTTCATGTTCTATCATGCCAAAAATTGTCCTTATATTATAAACTATTACTGTATTTAAGTGCAGTCAGTCATAAAAATATCAACCATAATATCAGAAGGAAGTATTAATGGAACAAAAACTTAATTGCGATATTGGCAGAACCACTTATGAAAAATATGAATATGGGCAATCGAATATTCGAATCAATATATTGATGGAGCTTCGAAAAATATACGATTGTACCTACGATGACTTTTTTGACGGGTTGGAAATATCGGAAAGTAATTAAATATTCTACATAGATTTAATAAAAGAAGTATAGTTGAACAAAATTTTATCAAAATGAAATGGTAAAAGCGTGGATGTTTCGTCTGCACTTTTAAATATTTTAAAATCGATTATTAGCGCAATATGCTTGTTTCAATATTGCTTTTCCTCATGTCAAGAGGGCACCAATTACAGAATGTAGATTATCCCATTTTGCCCCCATGATAGGGAAAAGAAGTGTTTTTAAGAAAAGATGCGAAAGAAACGTAAAGCAACTATTTTGTTTGCAGAAGTGCTTGAACCCCTCTGTTTTTTCTTCCGCATCTTTTTACAAAACCGTTTCTTTCCCTGTCAATGGGGCGATGGGGATTGCAAATTCCCTCATTACTCCCCCTTAACGATCCCCCATAACCCCTTGAACCGCCTGTTTGGCGAGGTGGGAGTAGAAGGTTTTTGGGCAAAAAAGAAACCAAGCTTTTCGCACACAAACTGAGTGGGGCGCACGCGCACGCGCCCCTTGCAGCGGCCACTATACCGCGGCCGCTTTCGGTACGGTGAAAACAGAGGCTTTTGAGTAAAAAAGTTTTAACGACAAGAATTGATAAATACAAAAGCTTGGTGCCGCACAACAGCTGCCCGATTGAATCGCACCGAATAAGCCGATTCTTTCGCGCTTAAACCAAGGGCGGTAACAAGCTTTCAAAGCCCCCTCGCTACGCCTATATCAGCTTATGATACATTTCATTGTTAAGAAAAGCGACGAAACGCAACAAAAATAAAAAACAACAACTTAATACAGCCAAATTGTTGGCATACCGAAACTGAAAAAGCAATTGATAAAATAATGCAATCGGAACAAGCGCAGCTTATCCCGATGCGACAGCAACATAAAATTTGTCTTTAGAATACCTCGTCCCCGCCGGCCTCCTTTGTGTCAGAAGCCTCCAGCAGTTCTTCCGCTGCCTGCTCGGGTAGCTCCTCCACATTTCGCAGGCGGTTCTGAATTTGCTGCGAACGCTTGGTTACCTTTTCTATATCCCCCGAAACCGCCTCCAAATGCTTCTGCGTTTTTTCCAACAGCTCGGCAAACGTACCGAATTCTTTTTTGACCGCGCCAAGCACGCGCCACACCTCGCTGGAACGCTTTTGAATGGCCAATGTCTGGAATCCCATTTGCAGGCTGTTAAGAAATGCGCCGATTGTTGCAGGCCCCATCACGGTGATGCGATACTCCCGCTGAATCTGCGCGCACAGCTCGCTCTCCCGCGTAACTGCCGCGTACAGACCCTCTGTCGGCAGATACATAATGGCAAAATCCGTAGTATACGGCGGAGCAATATATTTATCGCGAATCGTTCGGGCGGACTCCTTCACCGCGTTAAGCAACTCTCTGCGCGCCCGCTCCGCCGCGCCTGCGTCAGCCTTCTGCTCGGCGTCCGTCATGCGCAGATAGGCCTCCACGGGGAATTTGCTGTCGATCGGCAGATAGACCTGCTGATCTCCGTCCTCTTTACCGGGCAGCACAATGGCGAATTCCACGATCTCACCGCTGCGCGGACGCACCTTTACGTTCCGTTTAAACTGCTGCGGCGAAAGCAGCTGCTCTAAAAGAGCCTGAAGCGAGATCTCTCCCCATGTGCCGCGCGTCTTGACATTGGAAAGCATTTTCTGCAAATCCGCAACTCCGGTGGAAAGCGTCTGCATCTCCCCTAGGCTTTTATACACCTGCTCAAGCTGCTTGCTGACCTGCGAAAAGCTCTCGCCCAACCGCTTTTCCAGCGTTTCATGCAGTTTTTCGTCCACAGTTGCGCGCATAGCTTCCAGCTTTTCACTGTTCTCCCGGCGCAGCTTCTCCATGCTGTCCTCCACTGTCTGCCGCATATCCGCCAAACGGCGCTCCGTATTCGTCTCGCGCCGCTCTGACGATTCCGCAAAGCCTTGCAGGCGCTCGTGCAGCCGGCGTTCTTGCTCCGCGGCGGCCTCGCGCGTCTGCCGGTTCTGTTCGGAGAGAACCTGCTGTATCTCCTGCCGCAGCTGACTGCTCTGCTGGCTGCTCACAGCATTGATCCTGCCCGATTCCTCCCGCAGAAGCTTTGCAAGCTCCTCCGTATTTTTCTCCCCCGCCGCCTTCCGAACGGAAATAAGCACAAGCAGGGAAACAAGCAACCCCAGCGCGCTGAGCGCAACCGCTATATACTCCATCAAACCGATCTTCCCTTCCTTTATTATTGCGCCCGCAGAGCCCGCTCTGCCATGCAGCGCATTGCCTCCGCATGAGCAAACAGATCCTTTAAAACCCGCTCTACCGCTGCCGGCGAAATCCCGCTCTGCGGAGAGATCATATCATATTGCAGCGCAAGCGCACCATCGTCAATAAAATAAGCGCTTTCATAAATGCCGTTTTCCAATCTGCTGTTAATCAGTGCAATATGAAGCTCCCTCGAACATGCTCTAAAAACCTCCGATTCCGAATAAACCGATATTCGTGCGCCGAGATCCGAAGAGAAAACGCTGACTACCGCGCTTGCCTGCTCGCCATGCGGCGAAGAAAAAAAGAACAAATCCTCATTTTGGGCAGCCCGCACCTGAAAATCGCACCCTTCACCGCGCAAATAAGCATACAAACACGCCGCGTTCCTCCGCCCTTCAGTTTGCTGCTGAAGCATCGCTCTCTCCCCCTTTGCCGGCATAATTGCTGAAAAAATCGCTCACGCGCTGTGAAAGCAGCTCATGATATTCAAACAACTCACACAAAGCCGCCGCATCGGTAATCGCTTCATCCGGAATCAAATAGCTTTGCTCCACCGCATCCCCTCGCAAAAACAAATTGCAGAACGGGTGCGCACGGTTAAGCGCATTCAGGCAAAGCGCCGCCTCCTCCGTTTTCATCTCCGCGCGGCAAATCTCACGGCGCAGGAACCGAACGCTCCCGCCCGAAAACCGCATCTCTGTTTTGCCGTCCCTGCTGCAAACGATGCGTTCACCCCGTTCGCCGTACACTATGTCAAAATCGTTTTTCCGGCTCAACAGCATTGCCGCCGTTTCTTCAAACAAAGCCATCTTCAACCCACGCATCTTTCGGCATAACGCCTTTTTTCTGCTTTTTATTATAAAAGATTTTCCGCGGATTGTAAACCCTCCTTTACTTTATAAAATATCTCCCAAATCCCGCAAAAAGCGATTGACATATGCGCAAAAACGCTGTATAATGCATTCGTTTCAATAAATGATGTGCTCGTAGCTCAGTTGGATAGAGTGTTTGGCTACGAACCAAAAGGTCGGGGGTTCGAATCCCTTCGGGCACACCAAAATCGGCATTCTTTTTATGAAGGATGTCGATTTTATTTTTTCATTCTTCTCTAAATTTCAGAATCGATTTTGGGGGAATTGATAAGTTCTTCAAACAGTGAACACATTAAGGTGTTGGCTGCTCCAACGGGCTAAAAAAGGAAAAAGGTGAAACCAATTCGGCGCATTGGTTTTGACGAACCAGCTTACATGCTCCAAAAAACGGTGTTGGAGCAAATATACAAGAAGCGTTTTATGCCCACGGATAGGCAGTTTCTATTGCAGGGCTTCACACTGCATCGAAAGAATGCGCAGAAAGTAAGTATCGGCCTAAACTTCTATCGGAGGGCGAATATAAGCATTGTAAGGTATGTATAATCACGAATATTGTGATGAATAAAACGAGCATACTTTAAATTTCAACAGTTCAAAGTCCCATACAAAGCCTGCATAAATTCTTTTTTATTGTTCATTTTTATCAATTCCGGTTAAACAATCAAGAGAGACATAATTGCAATCTTCACTAAAGCTTTTAACAAAGGTATCTGCGTATTATTTTCATAACCGCAAAATTGACTGCGGTTAAGCTTTTTTGCCCAACGCTTTTTAAGACATATGACAGCTTATTTGCAGTCGCTTAAATTACCAAGATTGGACAGAACGGGTTCCTTTCCATGAGAATTATTGCAAAAATATACACAAAGGCCTAAAGTATGTGATGCTCTCTGCTGCCGACAGGGCGGCAGAAGGAGACCGAACCGCCGCGTCGAAGCGAAGCGGAGAGAGTAGGCGGTTCGGGCGCGGAAGTCGCCCCGATTGCGATTGAAAGAAAACCGCTTTCCTCTTTTTTTATTGCTTTCAAAGTCTTTTTTTGAATTAAGACTAATTCAAAAAAAGCTTGCCTGCTCAAAACCTTCTATCCTCACCGCACCAAACAGGCGCTTCAAGGGGTTATGGGGGTTCGTTAAGGGGGAAACCGCAATCCTGCTCGCCCCCTTGACAGGAAAAAATCGGGTTATTCAGTGCGCGGGCGCCCAAAACGCTCCCCTGTCAAGCAAGAGATTACACAGGCATCTCAACTGCAGCTTTCCGCACCGCCGCATTTATTTCCATATTTTTACTATTTGTGCCACAAAATAGTTAATATTGTGCATTTATTTTTAACTCTTAAATTGTTATAATGCAACTAACAGCTGTTAAAAAATGTTAAAGGAGAAATGCTAATGAAACACTACCCTAAATGGTTGCGATGCGTAACTGCCTGTCTGCTTATGTTTCTGCTGATGGGTTGTTCCGTGTCCAACGCAGAACTATTTGCATCCAACAAAGTGTCTCTCACAAACCGGACAAGCAGTATGCAAGCGGCTTATTCCGGTTCGGCGGATCATTCATCCGTAAGTCTTGCCGCAAATGTGTCAAGCGTGTCTGCTCCGGGTTCCGTCAGCGCTGTTGCCGCAAGTCGGACATCAATTAACGTCTCCTGGTCAAAATCTTCCGATGCGGAAGCATATTTTTTAAAACGCTATAATGCTTCTACGGGTGAATGGGACATCATTGCACAGACAACAGGGCTTTCCTTTACAGACAGCAACCTTGCCTCCGGCGCAACGTACCGTTACCATGTAGTCGCCTACAAATTTATCAACGGTTCGATCTGCTTTGCGCCGGTAAGCGTCGAAGCCTCTGCCTCTACGCCGCTGTACGCGCATGCACCCGCTCGTGTAAACGCAACGGCGCAAAGCCGCACCTCTATCAACATTTCATGGTCTGCGGCTGCCGGCGCCGACGCTTACTTCCTCAAGCGGTATAATCCCTCTACGAATCAATGGGACATCATTGCGCAGACCACAGGGCTTTCCTTTACGGATACCAACTGCTCTGCAAATACTACCTACCGTTATCATGTAGTCGCCTATACAACCTTTGACGGCTCTATTCACTTTGCACCAGTAAGCGCTGAAGCATCCGCCACGACGCCGCTATATGTCTACGCGCCTTCTTCCGTCAGCGCCGCGGCTGCAAACCCGTCCACAATAAATATTCATTGGTCCAGCGCAGTCGGTGCAGACGCATATTTCCTCAAGCGCTACAACGCATCCACCAACGAATGGGATATTATTGCCCAAACTACCGGACTTTCTTTTACCGACAGCAACCGCACTCCGGGCACGAATTACCGTTATCATGTGGTGGCGTATGCAACTGTTGACGGTTCTATTCGCTTTGCTCCTGTCAGCGCCGAAGCCTCGGCAACGACTCCGCTGTACATTTATGCGCCAAACGAAGTAAAGGCTACGCTGAACAGTGCGTACTCCGTAAAAATCAAATGGTCCGCTTCCGCCAACGCTGCCGGATATTTCCTCAAGCGCTACAATCCTTCAAACGGTCAGTGGGATATTATTTATCAGACAAACGGCCGCGACTTTACCGACAACACCTGCCAGCCCGAAACGCAGTACCGTTACCATATCGTGGCATACCGCTATGTAAACGACACCCTGCACTTCGCACCGGTAAGCGCCGAAGCCGTTATTACAACACCTTCCTTCGGAGCTGCGCCCGCCTCAATCGAAATCTCAGCGGCGGCAACCTCCATAACGCTTACATGGGCAGCCGCTCCCGGCGCTGCGGGCTATGCGATCAAGCGCCTGAACACCTCAACCGGCGTTTGGGATGTAATCTCTCAGACCGGCGCGACCACCTTTACTGACAAGAACCTTACGCCTAATCGCTCCTATAGCTATCATGTGGTGCCGTTTGCAAGCGGCGCAGCTACCCACTACGGCGCTGCCAGCGCGACTGTAACGGCAAGCACGCCCATAGTTTCCGGTCCGGCTTCCATAACCGCATATTCTGCCGGACGCAGCGAAATCACCGTTCATTGGGATATGGGCGATTTAGCGGACGGCTACGTTCTGCGGCGTGCCGAATCCCCGGACGGGCCTTTCAGCAACGTTGTATCGACCGCTAACAGAAGCTATACGGATACCGGACTGACTGCCGACAAAACCTATTATTATGATGTGCAGGCTTACCGAATCGTAAACGGAACGATCTGGTACGCACCCTCGCCTTGCATTGCTTCGGCAGAGCCTAAGAGCGAATCGGCCTCCTACAGCAGTGCAGGCTACAACTCCAACCGCATCGTGGGTCTGGATCACAGCGGCCGCGCATTTTCAACCGTCAGCGGCTATCAAAGCGGCCGCTCGGTGGGCATCATGTACTGGCCGTGGTTCGGAACGGGCGCACCGTTTTTCAAAGAAATTTATGATAACACCAAGATCCTCGCCAAGCCAAACGGTTTTGACGAGCTATTCCACCAAAGCACCTATGACAGCCCCGCAAATGAAACGCATTACTGGGGCGAGCCACTTTGGGGATACTACCATTCCAAAGACCCCTATATCATTCGCAAGCATTTGGAGCTGCTCACCACTGCGGGCGTGGATTTCCTGTTCTTCGACACCACCAACGCATGGACCTACGCCGAGGCGGTCATCGACATCATGCGCGTGATGGACGAAATGCAGCGTGAAGGCTGGAACCCGCCGCGCATCGTATTCTACACGCATTCGCATTCCTTAGATACGATCCGTTCGGTTTATAACGACATTTACAAAAAGAACCTTTACCCCAACACCTGGTACAGAATCGGCGGGAAGCCGGTGATCATCGGCTTTACCACCGTGGCAGACGACTTAGCCGAAGCTGCCGTGAGAAACGACAGCAGCTATAACCCCGCGCCGCTTTCATCGGAAATTCTGAACTTCTTTACCTTTAAGATGCCGCAGTGGCCGGATGAAGCCTACCGCAGCAACGGCGTGCCGTGGATAGAATTCAGTTATCCCCAGCCGATGCACACAAACATCATGAATGTCTCCGCGGCGTCAAACACCATGCTGCCCTTCTCCTTCTCTCTGACGCGAGGGCTGAACAACTGGGGACGCGGCTACAACGTGAATACCCATGCCAACAACTATGCGGACGCCGTAAATACCGGAACATTCTTCCAAAGCTCATGGGATACCGTGCTCAACGCCTCCGTGAAACCGGAGATCGTAACGGTGAACGGCTGGAACCAATGGGTGGCAAGCAAGAGCATGTACGACGGCGAATACAGCTTCTGCGACGTTGCCAACATGGAATTTTCTGCAGACATTGAAATGATGAAGGGCGGCTACGGCGATCTGTATTATCAAATGCTTGCCAAAAACATCCGCGCTTACAAAGGAATCGCGGCAGGCGCAACGGGATACATCTCCAAAACCATCAACATCAACGGAAGCGCCAGCCAGTGGGACAATGTAAACGCCGTCTTCCGCGACATCGGCGTCGCTAACTACGGCCGGAACTACATCAACGCCGCCGGCACGGAAACCTATGTGCAAAGCGCGCCCAGAAACAACATTCAAGAGGTTCGCGTAACAAAGGACAGCAGCTATCTCTACTTCTATATCCGCTGCTCAAACGACATTACCTCGCCTTCGGATTCGCGCTGGATGAATATCTTGATCGGCACCGGAACGCCTTCCTCCAAGGGCTGGCAGGGCTACGAATATGTTGTAAACCGCTCCGTAAGCGGCAGCGTTTCCAACGTGGAAAGGCTAAACGGCAATTTCACAGGCTCTGTAACCGGCCAAGCGCAGCTCTCTCAAAACGGCAGCGTGCTTCAGGTGCGCATCCCGCGCAGCGCGCTGGGGCTGAGCGCCAACAGCAACACCTTCTACTTCAAGGTTGCTGACAGCGTTGAGAACCCGTCC
The DNA here is from genome assembly GCA_018376855.1 of Clostridiales bacterium. GTDB lineage: Bacteria > Bacillota > Clostridia > Christensenellales > QALW01 > JAHAAN01. The sequence goes on from JAHAAN010000062.1 coordinate 8,962, forward strand.
GACATCATGAGCTACTACACCTCCGGCAGCTCGCTGCCTATGGGCAGACTCAGCTTCCAGTATAACGACTGATCCTTTTTACAGCAAAGGCGGGCATATATGCCCGCCTTTTTTATTTTATCGCTTGCTTCTCTTCGTTTGCAAGGCACGAGCCCTAAAACGAAATCTATCCCCTGTTAAAACTTTTATTAATGCGCTATAAAAACAATTCAACGCCCATTGCTCTCGCGCCTTGCGAAGTAAGCATCTCTAATTTTTCCATTTAAAACATTTTACCGAAAATCAATAAAATATTATTGACATTCAAGAAAGGCTTGCTTATGATATGTTTATAAACACAATTCTGTCTGAAACGATCGGAGGAATCTGATATGCTTAGAATCTCAAAAAAATATTCTGTTATACTCTCGCTGCTGCTCGCGGCTGCTTTTTTCATTGTGCTGGCTGTGTTAGCGGCAGCTATGCCTGCGTTAATAGAGCTGTTTATTCAAACGCCGGACGGCATTATCAACCGCAGTGAGATCACCGCCGGTGATCGGATCTTCATGCTGATCCTCAGTTATTTAATCCTTGCCTCCGCTATGACTGCCGATATTCTCATGTTTATTTTATTGCTGCGCGTTCGCGCGGGGCTTGTATTTACGCCTCGAAGCGTTGCGCTCATACGCGGCGTTTCATGGTGCTGCATTCTCTTCGGCGTTCTGTTTGCCGTTCTCTGCCTTTATTTTCAGCTGGCGTTAGCCATTGCCTTTGCCGCGCTCTTTTTAGGGCTTTGCATACGAATCGTAAAAAACGTTTTGGAAGAAGCCACGGAAATCAAATCAGAAAACGATCTTACAGTATAAAGGCGGAAAAAAACAATGATTATGGTTAATTTAGATGTCATGATGGCCAAGCGAAAGATGTCGTTGGGGGAGCTTTCCGAAAAAGTCGGAATCACGCTGGCCAACCTTTCGGTGTTGAAAAACAACAAGGCAAAGGCCATACGCTTTTCTACGCTCGATGCGATCTGCCGCGCTCTGAACTGTCGCGTGGAAGATATTATAGAATATGTTCCCGAAGAAAAATAGCTTTTGCAGAAAGGAAGTTTTTAAGCATGGATTCTAATGCAAACCGCCTTGTGATGAAGTATTTAAAATAGAATCAAATCAACTGAGAAAATAATTGCTGCAATATCAATAAATTGGATTTTGCGAAAAAAGCCAAAACGATTATCCTATGCTCAAATGGATTAAGCAGCAAAGCCATCATGGAGATTCTCATTTCAATTTTGGTTTTAGCAAAAACAGCTTTCCTGCTCTGCCGATACGAACAAAGCATTTGCACATAGCTCAAAAACTTTTAAAAGAGTCTGCCATTTGGTAAAATAGAAAAAAACACCGCCCCGCAAGGCGATGTTTATAAAAAGCTTCCGAAGCAGTGCCCTGTTTTCCCGCGCAGGCAGCTTCACTTTCCCCATACGCAGGCAGCACAAACCGCCGCGATCTGCAAGGCAAGCAAAAGCGGCACTGCAAGATAAAACTTCCTTTTGCGGGTTTTATGGCGGAAGCAATACATTCCCGCCCAGCCGCCCGCACTTCCGCCGGAAGCGCAGAGAAGCAAAAGCGTGCGTTCGCTGATGCGCCGCGCATGACGAACGGCAAGGCGTTTATCTATTCCGAACGCAGCAAAGGCAGCAAGGCTCATCACGCCGAAATACACCCAAAGCCATTCCATTACTTGCCGAAAAATTCGTCGTAAATGGCATTGAGACCGACCTCAAAGGAGGCCTCATCCACGCCTATAATGATATTAAGCTCGCAGGAGCCCTGATCGATCATGCGCACATTGATATCGTGCCTGCCAAGCGCGGCGAACACCCGCCCGCTCGTGCCTGCCGCACGGATCATGCCGCGGCCCACCACGGCGATCAGCGCAAGCCCGCTCTGCACCTCGATGCTGTCCGGATGCGCAGTGCGTTCGATCTCGCGCAGCACCTCGTCCTGCTTGTCGCGCAGCTCGCGGTCCGCCACCACGATGCTCATGGTGTCGATCCCCGTGGGCATATGCTCAAAGGAGATGCCATGCTTTTCAAGCGCCTGAAGCACCTTGCGGCCAAAGCCGCGCTCCACATTCATCATATCTTTCTCCAGCGTGATGACCGTAAAGCCCTTTTTGCCGGCAATTCCCGTAACCACGGTTTCGCGATCATCCTTATCCACCTTGGCCACGATCATCGTGCCGTTCTCCTGCGGCGCGTTCGTGTTTCGGATATTGATCGGAATCCCGCACCGGCTCACGGGGAAGATGGCGTCCTCATGCAGCACGGTAGCGCCCATATAGGAAAGCTCGCGCAGCTCGCGGTAGGTGATATAGTCGACGACGTGCGGATGCTCGATGATGCGCGGGTCGGCCGCCAGCACGCCGGACACGTCCGTCCAGTTCTCATACAGCCGTAGAAGCCGGGGATAACGGCGTTTCTATGCTTGCTCAGGCGTTCACCCATCAGCCGGTTCGTTTCCTCCGCATCAAATACGCCCTTTTCGTTAAAGCGAATGACCTCGGCCGCATCCACAAATTCCCAGCCGAGCGCAGCAGCCATAATCAAGCCGTTGAGATACTCGCCGCGCGAGCCTGCATAATCCCTCTTTGCGCCGGAGGCAAGATTGCGGTAGACCTCGTCAAGCTCCGGGGCAATGTCATAAGAAAGCCCAAGCTGCTGAACGATCTGCGTATACCGAGTGCGGATCGGCTCGAACGCCACGTCGATATTCTTGCCCGTCGTAGCCAGATCATAGCAATAATAGAGCAAATCGGTGATCTTATCGTCCTCCTTAAAGCGCTTGCCCGGCGCAGACGGCACCACATACCGGCGTTCTTCGTCGGCACGCAGAATCTCGATCACCTTTTTAAACTGAGAGGCGTCCGCCAAGGAGCTGCCTCCAAATTTTGTTACCTTAATTCCCATTGATTAATTCCCCCAAAGCTCCGTTAAAATTGATAAAATTATAGCTGTTTCGGGCTATTTTGTCAACCGAGGTCATTCTGCCCTCTCTTCTCCTTTGCGCCGATAAAACCGAAAGCCGTCATGATAAATCAATGTTTATTTCATACTTATCATCAATCAGCACATAACTCGCATTATGCCTTTGAGCAAGCTGCAAAAAGCGTGCATTATCCTCTAAAACACTTTCCATAGTACACCCTTCATCATCCAAGCGGCTTTCTATAACGCTTGCATATTTTTTTATGTCGGCAAAGTGCTCCTTAATATAATTTTCACTCATGATAAGGCAGTAGTATTTGATATATTCAAGATATTTCTCCTCAAAATCCTTTGCCCAATAAAAAGGAACATAACACCCCTCGATGATAAGATTTTGCTTGTTTTCTATAACCGTTTTAATGATTTCACGAACAACAGGCCATAAATAAGCGGTAAGCTCACAATCATCTTCAGGCGTAAGTTTGGTGCAGCCGCTGCGAATTAACCCCATTTTCAAATGGTCTATTGATAAATAGGGATACTGATATTTTTCAAGCAGCTTTTGAGCAAGCGCAGTCTTCCCTGTGTGCGATGCACCGGTAATTAAAATAATCATTGTTGTTCTCCCCGGCAAGCGCTGATTTATCGGTTTAATTTTACCACTCTTACAGCTTGCCGTTTCACAAAATCGCCAACGCAAAAGAGATCATTTTACGATCCTGCGTCCCTCCAAATAATAGCGCTTATCGCATCCCTCGCCCATAGAAAAGGTTTTGCGCGGCAGCACGCCATTGAGCATAACGGAGCGGAACAGTTGGTTCTTGCCCATAGGCGGCAGCAGGAAACCGACATTGCCCTCCTGCGCGGAAAGGCGCGCCACGGTTTCCGCCTCGTGAACATAATCCACCGATGCCTCTGGGTGCGCAGCAAGATATTCGTCTAACGCTGCCTGAAGCGTTCCCACGGCAAGCTCGTGCGTAGGGCTCAGGCGCATGCTGTGCCTCTCTCCGCCGTAAAGAACCGTGATCTCCTGCCCTCCCTGCGCGCACTTCAAGCATGACAGCAGCTGCTGCACATCTGCGCCCGTTATAATGCGGTGAATCGGCTCGAATACTAAAGAGTCGTCATGCAAGTTGACCAGTTCAATAAGCGCATAGCGCGCCGGATGCGTCTCGCGCTCCTGCGGCGAAAGCGTTTCCTTGATTCTCTCCCAGCATGCCTTTGCGGTCGCAAGGGAATGGTTTCCGTCCCCCACGGCATACAGCAGCACAGGCGTATCCTGAGAAACGCCATATTTTTTTGCGGCCGCCGCGGGATCCGCCAACGCAAGCAGCGCTTTTGCCACGGTCTCCTGCTGCGCGTCCGAAAGCAGATAGCCTTCAATCTTTCCTCCGTTCTGCATCAGCTCGGTGCGGTAAACGCGCGCCTGCTCCTGAAAGCCAAGCGGCTCGATCACCGTTTGATCCGGATCGTCAATCAGCACCATAATATGCGGAAATTCCATCGGCGCATTCTCGCGGATACGCATACGCGGCGGCAAACGGTCTAAGATCGTGCCCTCCGTCGCGCGGATAAGCGACTGCGACCCCTTGGCGTAATCGTAGTGCTCCAGATCGGCGGCAAGCACCAGCCCTCTGCGCACCGCGCCGCTGTGCAGCGTTCGGCGCACAAAGAAAATCGCGTTTTTATATTCACGGAAGACGCCCTCGTTCATATACTGTCTTATGGTATGATTAATCTTCCCGATCCGCTCCGCGGGGCGGTCGTTAAGATAGATCTCCGGGAAAGTTACGCGCAAGGCAGAAGGCGCGTCCCCGACAAATTCTTCCGTTTGCCCCCAATAATCCGCATCGGAAGTAAATTGGTCGCAGGCCACGACGCTCCACTTCTTCAAATCGCACCGTTCCTGCGGAACCATAATGTCCGCCGGACAAATTCCCAAAGCTTCCCAGATCTTCTGCATAGTACAAATCCCCCCGCATAAAATGAAACATGAATTTTTTTCATCATAGCACGGGAAAGCATTTTGCGCAAGTATTTACGCACAAACCTTTGCGGCAATCATACTATGATAATGAATCACAAAAGTAATTTGCTCTGCAATAATTGTGAAGTGTTAATATAAAAGGAGGAGCACCTGTATGTCTTTTTATTCTTATAGAAGCAATGATAACGACATCTGCCCGGGGAGAATCTCCGGCGACTGCACGCGCGGACTCACGGAGCGCGTCTGCATCCAAGTAAAGAAGGTTTATGATTCCTGCATTCAGCAGGAGCAGCTGGACGGAGTTATGGTTAAGCTGACCGATATCTGCCCGTGCGGAACGAAATTCGACGCCCCGATTACATTTATCAGCTGCCGCAGCACCGCTACGCGCGGCCACCTGCGCGATCTGTGCATCGAACGGCTCTGCGACCGCCCGAACTTTGCACGCGTACGCTGCAAGGTGGATATTCCCATCGAAGTTCTGTTCCAGGACTGCAACTGCCGCGAAGGCCGCGGTAACGGCGTTCTGACAGTCTGCAAGGACGTCATTCTGTATGTGCCGGATGAATCCATCATTCCCTTCACGGTAGACAGCATCGTAAGCGCCGTGTGCATTCAGGGCTGCTATGTCAACGACAACACCTTCCGCCTCACCGCCTGCGTAACGGTGATTCTCAAGGTCGTTGCCGAGGTGGAGCTGCTGATCCCCAGCTACGGCTTCTGCCGCATCCCGCCCTGCGAGGAGTTCGCCTCCGAGGTGTGCGACGAATTCTTTAACCTGCCTATCTTCCCGCCGGGAATGAGCGGCGACGAAAACTGCGGCTGCTGCGGATAATAAAAGGCCGCGAGCCGCGCGGTAAAAAAACGTCCCTAAACAATGTTCCGTAAGGAAGCAAATACCCGCTGAGAAGCAGTTGCTTTTCGGCGGGTATTGCTTTATAATGAACTGGCCGATAAGCGATTCTTTCATTGTGATGATGAAAAAAAGGAATTGCCTTAATGAATGATCTGACGGAGAAAAACGGAGCAAACTATATTCTCGTTGACAATGAGTACAAAATAGATATTAACTTATAAAGGCAGCTTCCGGTTTAGCAAGAAGCTGCACATAGAGAAAAATCAGAATCTGAAAGAAACCGCAACGGAGGCAGCATATATAAAAAATTATACTCAGGTTTATGTAAAAAACAGTATAAAAGCGGCCAAAACATACTGCCAAGCATTTGGCGCAGAAGCAACGCTTGAAATGAAAAACAGCAGCGGAACTGCCTATGAGCATTGCGTATTATCCGTTAACGGCGAAGGCTTTTTAGCAATAGGCGAAGCAAAAAATCCCTGCGATGTAGCTTTGATTCACAAAATGAAGTGGGAAACAATGACCTTTAACGTGTTTGAGATGGGAACCGAAGAAAATGTTCAGCGTGCATTTGATGTCTTGCGCGACGGCGGCGTCTTTATCGAAGCAATTCATGAGGTGCCGTGAAGCAATGCTGCGCCACCGTTATGGATAAATACGGCGTGTGCTGGTGGATCTCCGTTTAGCGGGCAGGGCATCGCTTGCTTTATATAATAAAAGCGGCGGAGTAAAAAATGCGCCGCTCTTGTTTACATATATACGTTTATTCTTCTCAAAAGCACGTTCATATGTTAAAATGAACACGTATGAATTTAATCATCTTTGCACTAATTCAACCGTTTAATAATCATAGTGATATCCTCCGGACGCTCTGCCAAATACTCCGCACCGTTTTCGCGCAGCTCTTTTTCATCACGAAAGCCCCACAGCACGCCGACCGTATGCATACCGGCCGCATTGCCCGTTTGCATATCGGTATCGGTATCGCCGATGTAAAGAAACTCCTCCGGTGCAATACCCAGCGCCGCCGCCTGCATTAGCGCGCCGTCCGGCGCGGGCTTGCGGGGCACGCCCGCTTTATTGCCGCTGACCAGCGCAAAGGTACCCTCCCCGAACAGCTCGCGCACCACCTGCTGCGCCGCGGGATCTGGCTTATTGGAAAGCACCGTGAGCGTAAGCCCCATTTCTTTAAGCCGCGCCAGCGTTTCCGGCATACCGGAATAAACGCGCGTTTTGTTCAAAACGTCCGCAAAATAAAGGCAGCGGAAGCGTTCGGAAAGGCGCTCGCAGCGTTTCTCGTCCGCCTCGGCGCCGCTGCGCAGAAGCGCCCTGCGCATTAGCTCAAACAGCCCGTCCCCCACCAGCTTTTTATACGCTTCCGTTTCGATCGGCGCAAAGCCCTCCTCGGAAAGCACCAAATTCGTAAAATACGCCAGTGTTTCAAGCGTATCCGCCAGCGTACCGTCCAAATCAAACATGCAAGCCCGTATCAAAAAAATTCTTCCCCCTTCACAGAAGCGCATGAAGCGCCCGTTCCAGCTTCTTCTTCACGCGCTGAAGCGCGTTATCCACACTCTTCACGCCCGCACCGAGCCGCTGCGCCGTCTGCTGATAGCTCTCTCCAGCTAAATAGCCCTCCAGCACCTGCTTTTCAAAATCCGAAAGCAGCCGCTCGATCTTCTCGCCGATCAAGAGGCTGTCCTGCTTGGAGATCAGCATATGCTCTGGGTTATCCTCATCCCCGCCCTGAAGCACATCCAGCAGCGTATTTTCCGATTCGCTGCCGTAGATCGGGCGATCCAGCGAAATATAGGAGTTGAGCGGCATATGCTTTTGCCGCGCCGCATTTTTCAGCGCCGTAATCATCTGCCTGCGCACGCAAAGCTGCGCAAAGGCAAAAAAGCTCTGCCCTTTGCCGGCGTCATAATCGCGGATCGCCTTAAACAAGCCGATCATGCCCTCCTGCAAAAGATCCTCCTGTTCCGCTCCAATAATAAAATAAGCGCGCGCAGTGGAGCGAACCATATTTTTATACCTGCCCAGCAAAAGCTCTACAGCCTCATTTTCACCGGCCTGCGCCCGAAGAACCACTTCATTTTCCGCAAGCCCCTCATAGCCCTCCGCCACTGCTGCCGCCTCCTTTTTCGCGGTATTGAGCGTCTACTTGCCCGCCGAACGCTGCCGAACCGCTTCGTAGAGAATAACCGCCGCCGAGACCGCCGCATTGAGCGATTCAATTTTTCCGTTCAGCGGCAGCGAAATAATGCGGTCGCAGTTTTTGCGAACCAGCGGGCTAAGCCCCTCGCCCTCCGCGCCGATCACCACGGCGATCGGCCCGCGAAGGTTTGTTTTGGTATAGCTCTCGCCGTCCATCGACGCGCCGAAAACCCAAACGCCGCATTTTTTAAGCTGCTCGATCGTTTGGGAAATATTGTTCACCTTTGCCACGCGCATATACTCGATCGCGCCGGCTGAAGCCTTTGCCACTGTCGGCGTAAGCCCCACTGCCCTGCGCTTGGGAATGATGACTCCGTGAACGCCTGCGCACTCGGCGCTGCGCAGAATGGAGCCGAGGTTCTGCGGATCGGTAATGCCGTTGAGAATCACGATAAACGGATCCTCCCCTTTACTCTGCGCATACTCTAAAATATCGGAAACTTCGCAGTAATCCTTCGCCGCCACGTAAGCGATGATCCCCTGATGCGCGCCGGTGGTGCTGAGCTTGTCCAGCCGAATGCGATCGACTTCCTGCACCAAAATACCTTGCTTGCGCGCTTCCCGCGCGATCTCATGCGCGCTTCCGGCCTCCGCGCTGTTGCTCACCAAAATGCGTTCAATGGTGCGCCCCGCGCGGATCGCTTCCTTAACGGGATTGCGCCCTTCCAGCATATTTTCGCACACGGCTTCCTCCTGCGCAGACGCAGGCTGTTCCTTTTGCTCTTTAACCGGGCGTTCATAGTCGCGGTGATGCTTTTTGCCCTGATAAGCGCCGCTCTTCGCGCCGCGAGCGTTTCTATCGCCGCGGCAGCGGCTGTCCTCCCCTGTATACAGGGGCTTTTTCCCCTGATTCCGATGATATTCGTTACGGATCGCCATTATGTTTCTCCTTTATACTGTTTTTTCCTGCGGTGCAAGAACGTGCTCCATCAGCTGACCCAGCCTTTCATACTGCCCCGAAAGGAACAGATACCCCACCACCGCCTCAAGACCGGTTGCGCAGCGATACTCCTGCACATCCGCGTTGCGCGGAACAGTCGTCGGCTTCGTATTCCTGCCCCGGCGGTAGATATAAAGCTCGTCCTCATTCAAAAGCGTTTCCATTCGCCGGAAAGCGGCGGCCTGCGCATGCGCGCTGACATAGCCGATGGCAAGCACATGCAGGCGATGCGAATTAACCGCCTGCGTTTTAAGCAGATGCGTGCGCACATAAAGATCGTAGACGGTATCCCCCACATAGGCAAGCGCCAGCGGATTATGCTGGCGCGCCTGCATGGGCGTAAGCACTTCCCCACGGTGCAGCTGCGATAAAAATTCCTCCATGAAAGCCCCGTTCGTCCAGCCGTTTATTTTCCGGCCGTTACCCTTTCGTAGCGTTGATAGGCTTCATTCCACAAAGCCGTGTCCTGCGGCATATACTCCTCGCTCTCAAACGACGCCGCCACAATGCCGCGCAGCTGTTCAATATCCCCGATGCTGCCCTTTGCTAACGCCTGAAGCAGCAGGTTGCCTGCCGCCGTGCCCTCCACCGGGCCGGTAACGACTCTGCGGCCTATTGCGTTTGCCGTCATGGCATTGAGCATTTTATTCTGGCAGCCGCCGCCCACGATATGCAGCGTCCCGATCTTTTTGCCGGTGATCTCCTCAAGCCCGTCCACGGCCTGCCGATATTTCAGCGCAAGGCTTTCGTACACGCAGCGAATCAGCTCGCCCTTGCTTTCGGGAACCGCCTGACCGGTGCGTCTGCAATAGGCCTGTATCCTCTCGCCCATGCCGACGGGCGCAACAAAGCTTTCGTCATCAGGGTCGATAAAGCACTTGAACGGCTCCGCCGCCTGCGCAAGCTCCACCATCTGCGAGAAACTGAAGCTTTCGCCCGCACGGTCCCAATCCGCGCGAAGCTGCTGAATGATCCACATGCCCATGATATTTTTCAGCAGATCGTATCTCCCGCAAACGCCGCCCTCATTGGTAAAATTGTTTTCATAGGTGATTTGGTTGACGACCGGCTCCTCCACCTCCATGCCGAGTAGCGACCATGTGCCGCTGGAAAGAAACGCCCAGTCGCTGCCCTTTGCCGGAACGGCCGCGCTCGCCGCGTTCGTATCGTGCGAGGCGATCGCATACACCGGAACGGCAGGCAGTCCAACCTCCTTTTGAATGTCCTCCAAAAGATAGCCGCGAAGGGTGCCCGGCTTTTCGATCTCCGAAAAAATATGGCGTGGAATGCCCATCGCCTCGATCAGCTTATCGCTCCATGTGCGCGTAGCAGGGTCGACCAACTGGCTCGTGGTGGCTTCGCAGAACTCCGTTCCGATGTTTCCCGTAAGAAAATACGCGAACAGATCCGGAATAAATAACAGATGCTTTGCATTTTTAAGCGCGGGCGAATCCTGCTTGACCATCGCCAACAGCTGGTTGAGCGTATTAAAAAACTCAAACGAAACGCCGCTGCTGCGGAAGATCTCCTCGCGCGGCATACGCTTCTGCGCTTCCTCCAGCATACCGTTCGTGCGGCTGTCGCGGTAATGGTACGGCACGCCGAGCAGCTCGCCGCACGGGCCGATCAGCCCGAAATCCACGCCCCACGTGTCGATGCCGATGCCGCTCAGCGCGCCGTAGCCGCCCTGCGCGTATTTAATAAGCCCTTGCTTGATCTCAAAAAACAGGCGGAAAACATCCCAATAATAATGCCCGTTAATCATAACGGGATCATTGCTGAAGCGATGAATCTCCTCCAGCCTGATCGTTTCGCCGTCGAAATGCCCGATAATGGCGCGGCCGCTGCTGGCCCCAAAATCAAACGCAAGATATCTTTCTGTTTCCATCTCCGTACCTCTCCTTTACTTTTACACGGGGCAAAGCCGCCCGCGCCTCCGTATATAAGGCAAACGCCTTTTGCTACATTATAACAGATAACCGGCTTTACCACAACGTTTTTCTTGCAGTCAAGCCGCCGCCTGCGGCTGATCCGCCGCGCTCTGCTCCCCCAAGAAATAACCGAACACCCCGCAGAAGATCGCATACGCTAATTTATCCTGATAATCCTCGGTAAGCAAAAGCTTTTCCTCCGCCGGGCAGGTCATAAAGCCGCACTCCACAAGCACACTCGGGCTGGAGGAGGTGCGCAGCATGAAAAAATCCTCCTCCTTCGGGATCCGTTTATTGGAGGGGTCGGCATATCTGCGCAGACTCTCCTGCATCACGGCAGCAAGCCGCGCGCCTTCCGCCGAGCCCGGATAGGAAAAGCACTGCGCCCCGTGAACGGACGGATCCGGATAAGAATTCATATGAATGCTGATAATCATATCCGGCTTGGCCGCGTCGATCACCTCGCCGCGAAGCCGCATATCCAGTTTTTTCGTATAAATATCGTCCGCGCACAGCGAAGCCTCGCCCGTGCGCGTCATCACTACCTTGATCCCCGCGCTCTCCAGCAAAACCGCCAGCTTTTTCGTAACGCTCAGGTTTACGCTGGCCTCCCGCGTCTTCGTCGTGATCCCGACCACGCCGCCGTCGATCCCCCCATGCCCGGCGTCCAGCACAACCACTCGGTCTAACAGCGGCTCCTCGTCCGGCCGGAATACCTCCTGTCCCTGCGTTTGGTTCACTACGATCCACGCTGCCGCTCCCGCCATACACAACAGCAATGCAATGATCTTTTTTATCATATTCCCTTCCTCCGTTCCGGTTGATCCCTATGAATATATGAATGACCTTTCAAAAACTTTCTTCTCTGTTTTGCAGG
>JAHAAN010000063.1 GCA_018376855.1 Clostridiales bacterium
CCTGCTCCTTCAACGCATTTTTATAGCAAACCAGCCGCCGGAAATATTCCTCGCCCGATGTGCCGGCAAGCGCGTCCGATTCCCCTTGCAGCCAGATATAATAAATCTTTTCCGGCTTCTCCCCTAACGCTTTTTTGCAGGCCGTTATCTTCTCCATTGCCATGCGGAAACGCGCGCCGTCCGGCTGCCAATCGGCCACAGTGGTTGCGCCCTTCGCGGCATGAACAACTGTTATCCCTCCCAGGCGGTACTGCCCGTAAGCGCGGCAGAAATCTGGAACCAGCGTTCCGCAGCCCTCATGCGCTCCCAGCAGCAGCCCCTGCGGCATATCCTCGCCCACAGGATGCCGCAGCGGGCGGAACGAATCGGAAAGAAAGCAGTATTCCCGCGCATTTTCCACCGGCGGATCGCCGGGGCATACGCTGGTCTGCCCCTGCATATTGCTCTGCCCTCCGAAAATCAGTAAATCCATTTTAATCACCATTCCTTGTTGAATTTGAAACGCTTCAAATTCCAGCGTGAAAAATTTTATTTTTCACGCTATCTTCATCCAAATAAAAATTTCTAACATTATAACGCATTAAATCGATGTTTGCAAGAGTTTTCCATTCAGGCATAAAGGGCGGCGGAAGGAGGCCGGAGCGCCGCGCCGAAGGCGGTGGCGGTTCGGGCGCGGAAGTCGCCCTGTGCTTGCGGAAACCCAAACCGTATTGCCAATTCCCCTGCCCAATGCTATAATATGCAAAAAGAAATCATCCTCATAAGGAGCGTGAATCCCATCGTTTTTCTTTCGTTTTTTTCCAAAGCCGGCGAGCTTCCCGCCGCAGGATTATATTCTCTGAGCCATTTTCTAATGCTTCTGTTTTCCGTGCTCGGCATCACTGCCGCGCTGATATGCACGGCAAAGGCCGCAAAGGTTTATGCCCGCAGAATCGTGCGGATCCTTACTCTGCTTCTGTGGCTCTTGGAAATTGCCAAGATCCTCTTTAATCTTCAAACAGGGCAGGCTCAAAATCCCAATTCATGGATTCCTTTATATTATTGCAGTCTTGTTCTGTATACAGGCCTGCTCAGCAGCCTCTGCCGCGGAAAATTGCAGCATACGGGCGATGTTTTTCTTGCGACCGGCTCCATCGTGGGCGGAACGGCATTTTTAATTATGCCGCTGACATCTCTCTCCATCTATCCGGCATTTCACTTTATCTCTTTTCACAGTTTTATTTTGCATTCCCTTATGGTCTACATGGGGTTGATGCTGCTGCTTTCCGGCAGCGTTCTCCTAACGCGGCGCGACATTTTCTATTATGCGCCCCTTGTTCTGGTCATGTGTGCCGCCGCACTGGTCGCCAATCATTTTCTTGACGCTAATCTGATGTTTGTTTCCAAGAATTATCCCGGAACGTTTATTGAAATTTTATATCACCTGTTTCCGGGCGCATGGTTTCCGATCATAATGTCTTTGGGGCAAGCCACGCTTCCCTTTTATATTGTATATGACATTTTCCGCCTGTTTGAAAAAAAGCGGGCTAAACCGCAGCAGCCTTAAAAAAGCAAAAACATCTTTTTTCACTTTACCATTGCTTCTTATCCTGTTAAAAAGTTTCTGTTTTTACCGCAACAAAAGCAGCCACTATACCGCGTTAAACGATCACCGTAAGGTGATCCGTTTAACTAAGACAGCTGCTTTTCGTTTTTTCACATCTTTTCTGCAAAACAATTCTTTTTATGTCAAGGGGGCGAGGGGGATTTCCAACATAGAAAAAGCTATTTTATAAAAAACGCCGCCCTGCATAACAGGGCGGCACATTTCATTTAAATCAATATTCATTGCCGTTAGAAACTCTTCTGTTATAGGATAACCGGAACTTTCCCCAATGACAGAATCAATTCCGCAATAAGGGCACATCGCTGTTCCTTCACGGTCGCAATCGTTATCCGCTTCAAGAAATATTTCGATCTTGCTCAGTTCAAAGATTTTCATGCAGCAAAAGCATCCGCACACCTTATCGTGTTCCAGCTCTTTCCGGTGATTGTTGGAATATTCATGAGCATCAATGATATTCTGTTTTGAAAAATCATTCATTTCTTTCTCCTGCAAATTCTCTTATACCGCAAGCCAAAACCGCTGCGATCATGTCTCTTGCACTTTCCGTTTACACAAGCCCTGCGCAGCAGATCATAATCGCAGCGATTTTATCAAGCGTTTCCGGCGGAGCTCATCTGGTTTTCATTTCATTCGTTTTAGCCCTTTGTCTTAACCAACCGATAGCTGTACTGTGCCTGCGGATCGCCCGAATGCTCCACGTTAAAGGTAAGCTCATAGCTGCCGCTCTCCGCGTTATAATAAGCCTGCCAGTAATCGTTGCCGATCACGGATTGATCCACAGTTGACCACGCACCGTTCTCCAGCTTCTCCAAACGATAGCCGGAATATGACGGTACATTCGTAAAGGTCAACGGAATATAACTGATTCCTCCCTTGACCGTGATCTGCGCCGCGACTTCGCCATTCTCCTGCTCGCATTTCACCGCAATAGGATACTGCCGCAGCACCTCTCCCTTTTCGGCGCTTACCTGTGTTTTACCTCCCATCGCATAGCGGTAAGCCAATTTCCATGTATCAAACTCCTCAGCAGGAATATTCTTAATAATTTCGCTGCCATAATAATAGCTCTTGAGCGAAACCGGAAGGTTGATATACTCCACAGCGCCCTTTACCGTGCTGCCTGCCTGAATCGTTTTTCCAACCTCAGCGGGCGGATTCAGCTCCACCAGCGTGGAAGCGCCGCAGAACATCTCCGTACTGCGCAGGGAAACGGAGGGCTTTGTATAATTTTTGCCGTTCAGCATCGCATCAAAGGAAAGCAGGCTCACCATACGCGCCGCATTTTTGCTGTTAAAGGAATCGGAATTGATTTTCTTATAGCTGTCTGTAAAAGCGGCCCACAAGCCCGTGCCGGGCACTTCGATCTGCTGCATGCCCGCGCCGCCCACATAACCGGCCGTTTCGCTCACAGGAATTTCAGCCTCCGCACCGTAGCGAACGCCTGCAATCTCATACTCGATCGGCCCTTCGTCGTTCCCGATGGTCAAGCCGTGCCAGCGCCCGCTGTTATGATTATCCGCCCCCAGCTGATAGAAGGCCATACGCTCAAAGGAAACGTCTTTCACAAAACGGTATTCAAATGTATGCGTTGCGCGTGAAACATCATTAGTGCGCCCCAAACAGGTCGTAAACGTGAACTCCACTGCTTCATCCTGCGTGATCCCTTTAAAGATTACCTCCGAAAGATTCGGACCGTAGGTTTTATAAAACACCTTAACGTTCTTTAACCCCACGATCTCGTTGCTGCCCACGGGATTTCGGCCGTCCTTTCCGTAATAAAGGAAGTTTCCGCCGCCGTTGCAGCCCGTCCAGTCATATTTTTGGCCGGACATGCTCGTTACGTTCAACGGCCGGATGTCGTCAATGAACGAACGTCCGTGCGCCGTTTCCGGATCGTAGCAGAACGCCTCGCCGAAAGAGCCGATCGCGCTGGTCTCCCATTGCTGATAGTTTCCGCCCCAGCCGGCAAGCGAGATCTGCGAATGGCTGCACGCATAAACGCCGCCCCAGTTGGAATAGGTAATGGCAAATTCATAGGTTACTTCACTGTTCGCGGGGATCTCGATCACCGTGTAGCCGTGGAACCAGTTGCCCGACCACGCGCGCTTGGGATCGTTCACCGCCGCATAGTTGCCGTTCTTATCCGTAGTGTAGTTATGCCAGTTCTTTGAAAGCTGCACCTGCACGCCCACAGGCTCCCCGGTCACTGCATCACGAACCATCGGGCAGAAGCCTTCTACTCCAAACTTGTTTTCCTTATGAAACTGAATCGGAAGCTTCACCGCTGTGTTGCTTGTATTTTTCAGCGTAAAGGTCAAACGATCCATCATATCACGATACTTTTCATTCGCAAAATCCGCTGTCTGTTGAACCATCATTTTATTGCAGTCGATGGAAAGATAGCCTTTATTCGTATCAAATTCCGCTTCCTGCTCTCTGCCCTCCTTGGGGGAGATCTGCACTGCCGAGGCCTGAACGCTCTCCGCCGCCAGATAATTCTGCGCATCCTGCACCGAAGCGGAGACGCTCGGGATCACGATCACGCCGAAGCCCGTGAAATCATTTCTTGAAAGCTCCACATTTTCGCAGCGGAAGGTAACGTTCGTGCCGTCCACGGCAAGCGAAACGCCCTCTATCGCCGGCAGAACGAACGTCAGACCGCTGCCGCCTTCCGTGCGCATGGTCAGCACCCGCCCGTTTTCCGCCGTTTCGCTCTGCGTATATTCCGCGCCCAGCTTCAGCGTAAAGCTGAGATTCGCGCCCGCAGTCTTTTTATCGGGGCTGAATACGGAAAACTCCAACGCCGCATATTCCGGCATCGCGGCGACCTCCAACCGCCCCTTATAGCCGTCTATGCCCTTAAAACGCATGCACATCACGTCCACACGCTGCATGTACCGCCCGGTTTCCAGTATGCGCGAAGCAACCGAGCCGCCCCCGATAGGCTCCATGCCGTAATAGCCGTGTTCCTCTCCGTTCAGGCCGAAGGAGTAATCCATGGAAACCTGCGAAAGCGCCTCCACAATGCTGCTGTTCTGCGCTGCCGCATCCGTTTCCGCATACTCCTGCTCGATCGCGCCGATATAGCTCAGCCCGCCGCGCATCACATCAATGGCTAACCCGTAATAGCCCGTCTGCATACAAAGCCTGTTGACGCCCTTCTGAAAGCCGTCGCGCCACCACATGGTCGTCCAGTCGCGCACACCCGGCTCCTGCACCAGCGTACTGCCCACATACTTATATTCCTTGTTTTCCGCCACAGGCGGCGTTACCGTCGAGGAAGCAGACGGCGTTTCGACTGTTGTCTCCGGCCCGCATGCCGCCAATGAAACCAGCATCAGCAGTACCATCAGCACAACGCATACGTTTTTGTTTTTCTTCATTCTCACCCTCATACCTTTCTTTGCATTCCTTGCTCCCGTTCAGCTAAAGCCGAACGGGTAAAGCTCTCCGGAAACCTGCCTTCGTAAAATTCCGGTTTTTTTATTATACCTGTTTTCCCTTCGCTTATAAATGGCCAAAAGTAACTTTATCGGTACCAATATTAACTTTCTGCCGAGTCAACTTTTCCACATAGCGCGCACAATTCTGTTTTTTCTTTTTTGGCTTTTCAGAGATTGTGCAAATTTATTATTTTTGTGCTAACAAAAGTTTGAAAACGACATTGTATTTACGAAGCGCTCTTATTATAATATATAAATGAATCCGGCATATTCGACGGCGCCTTTCGATCAATCAAAATAGCAAACAAAAAATCACTATTTTCTATTGCACGCGCAAGCGCCTTCGTATATTCTGTATTCACCAGAATAATAAAAGGAGGATTTCTATGAAACGCACTGCAAAATGGCTCGTTTTAGCTTTGTGCTTGGTTTTATGCCTTGCTGTGTTCGCCGGGTGCCAAACGCCTGATGATCCCACAGCCTCGCAGACGCCGGCGCCTTCCCCCACGGACAGCGCCTCGTCCCAGCCAACGCAGGCTCCTGAAGCTAAGTACATGAAGGCGGGCGAAACCTATCGCATTCTGATTTGGTCCAACGCCACCGAAAACCAATGGCTGGAGCAGGAGGGCATACGCGGCCAGCTGATTAACGAAGCCTATAACTTCATGAAGGAT
This sequence comes from Clostridiales bacterium, assembly GCA_018376855.1. Lineage (GTDB taxonomy): Bacteria > Bacillota > Clostridia > Christensenellales > QALW01 > JAHAAN01. Next base: position 5,724 of record JAHAAN010000063.1, read on the forward strand.
GAATACGGCGTAACTCCGCTGTACATCGCCGCGCCCTCTGACTGGATGGGCGAGATCACGGCCAGCACCTATTCGAACAATCCGATCACCGACCTGTTCCATGTAGGCGGCCCGTTCACGCTTCTCTCTTTCTACACCTTCGGCGGTGAAAAAGGCGCTGTGATCGAGCCGATCGACAAATACGGCATTGAATTTACCGACACCGATTACTGGGATCTTACCACCATGCAGGCGGCCACTTTTGACGGCAGCCAATACATGATCTCGCCGCAGTACATCGGCTTTGACGCTGTTTCGCTCAACGCCGTAACCATTTTTAACAAGGCGCTGATCCAAAAAGCAGGCTATACGGCTGAACAGCTCTATAACTGGAGCAACAGCGGCGAATGGACATTCGATAAATTCCGCGAGGTCGCGCTCGCCTGCACCGATCTGGACAACGGCGTGTACGGAACCAGCGTAGTTCAAAACGCTTTCCTAATGTCCACAATGGTTGCCTCTAACGGCTCCGATCTTTTCAAGAACAATTCCGAAGGCATTGCAACCTTTAATCTGCTCGACGCCAAAGCCCTCACCGCCATTAACTTCCTAATCCAGATGGCGCGCGACGATAAGAGCGTCAACCTTGACTTCCAAAGCAAAGAAGAATCCGCTTTCGCTGCCGGCAGCACCGCCATGATCGTTACCTACGCAAACCGCATCGCGGATCGAAACGTATATCTGAGAATGGAAGACGATTACGGCATCGTAATGCCGCCCAAAGGGCCGGATGCTTCCGACTATATTTCGGATAAAAACTGGTTCGACGGTTATATGATCTGCAAAAACACGGGGCACACAGCCGGCGCGGTTGAATTCGCCAGCTACTTCCTCAAGCCCGGCTATGCGCTCTCCTCTCAGGAAAACATCGACCTGATGGAAGCGCAATGCCAAACCTACAGGCTTGACGCTGAGTCCTCCGCAATATTGGCAAAAATCCCCGCTGTTTCTCACAGCACCAGCTATATCATCTATTGGAGCCTTGAGACCGGTTCCGGCCAAATGGCTTCCGTTTGCAATTATGTTTTCCCAAGCTTTGTGGACGGCTCGCTTTCACCGGATACCTACTACGCCTCGATGGAAAGCGCCATCAACGCGGCGATCAAAACAGCGCTTCAGCTATAAATTAAATCAATAAACAAGCATTCTGTAAAAAAAACGGAGCATCTGCTCCGTTTTTTTATTTTCCTTATTCTGCACGCTTCTCCGCTCATTGCGTTTAAGCATCATTGTTAATTTTGTGCTATGTTTTGTTAGGAAAGACCATTTCTTTTTTCCTATTATCTCTTTACAATAAGGAATATAATAAAGGAGGTTTACCCTATGAAAAAAAGATCAATGGCTCTTAGATTTATCTTATGTATGCTGTGTCTTTCCGTATTCCTGTCCGCCTTAACGGGGTGCGGAAATGAAAACACCGAAAGCTCACCGTCTCCCACATCCGCACCGACCGAAGCGCCCAGCGCCGAATCGGCAAAGCTCAAATATATGCGGGCGGGAGAGACCTACCGTATCCTCATTTGGAACACGCGCAAGGAAAACGATCCTCTTACAGAAGAAGGCATCAGCGGCGATCTGCTCCGCCAATCCTACCAGCGCATGATCGACGACTACAGCGTAACGCCGCTGTATATCGTTGCGCCGGGCGACTGGTTGAGCGAAGCCATGACCTCCGCCTACGCCGGCACGCCTATCTGCGACCTGATGCACATCGGCGGCCCCTTCTCGCTCCCCTCTTTATATACGCACGGCGGTGAAAAGGGCGCCATTTTAGCTGCCATAAGCGACTTCGACATCGACTTCACCGACCCGGAATACTGGAACCAAACCAGCCAAGCCGTCGGCACGCTCGAAGGAAAACAGTATGTCATTTCGCAAAACTACATCGGCTTAGGCGCCGCGGCGCTCAACATTGCCACGCTGTTCAACAAAAGCCTGATCCAAAAAGCCGGCTACACCGCTGAGCAGTTGTACGACTGGAGCAACAAAGGCGAGTGGACGTTCGATAAATTCCGCGAGGTCGCGCTCGCCTGCACCGACTTGGACAACGGCGTGTACGGAACCTCAGTCAACAATTCCGCGCTTTTGATTTCGGCAATGGTCGTTTCCAACGGAAGCGATATGATCACCAAAAAGGACGGCGTTGACGTCTTTAACATGCTGGATTCCAAAGCGCTCGCCGCCGTAAACTATTTGGTCGATATGGCGCGCAGCGACAAGAGCGTTTATACCGATTACACCGCCGATGAAAAGACTACCTTCTCTTCCGGAACCGCCGCTATGCTCGTTACTTACGTCAATCGAATTTATGAAAAATCCGTTCAGAACATGGAGGATGATATCGGCGTGCTCATGCCTCCCAAAGGGCCGAATGCAAACGATTATATCTCCGAGCTGAACTGGTTTGACGGATACTGCGTGATAAAAAGCTGCCCCAACGCGGCAGGCGCGATCGAATTTGCCAGCCTGTTCCTCAAGCCCGCCTATGCCATGAGTTCAAGCGAGCAAAACGATCTGCTCACCGCGCAGGCCGAGGGCTTCCGTATGGACAGCGCTTCCATTGAAATTCTCAAGAAGATCCCCGCGATTTCACATACCTCCTCCTATATGCTGTACTGGTCGGCCGCCTCAGAGTCCGACACCATGGCCAGCATATGCGCATGGCAGTTCAACAATTTTGTGGACGGCTCCCTTTCTCCCGATACCTATTATGCCTCTATGGAAGAAAAAGCGAACTCTATTATTCGCGCTACCATGCAGCTCAAAAGCTAAGACAAAGCAACGCGAATCTCATTTTCAGGGGCGGACTTTACCGCTCCTGTTTTTTTATGCAGGCTTCACTTTGCAAAAACCGCTGCAAAAAAACCTTATTTTTGTGTTTTTGCTGCATTTTTTGCATCGAATTTCTGCATCCGAAGCGCTTCCGTCTATATTTTTCCGCGCCCCCGAAGCGATAAGTTAAAATCGCCGAATCTCCCGAAATAACAAGGACAAAACTAATTTCATACAGCACAATGCTAACTTCCCAACAGAGCGTTTTTCTGCCCGCATCAGCACAAAACAAACCTCCGAAATCACCCGCTCCAAACGCCAAGCCAAAAAAGCTGTGTTTTTTATCTCATGATTTCATTTCCCTCCGGAATGCAAAATGTCATTATTTTAATTTCTTTTACATTTTTCAAGCATTTTCGGATATACTATCCTTCATGCTGCTCCGAATTCACGTGTTTTAGCAGCAAGCTTTACCGCTTTTTAGCGGAAAATAACGAAAAACAACTTGCAGAATGATGCCTTTTGAATGAAATAAAATTCCTGCTTTTTAGTTTTAACTCAAAAATGTGATTTTCAAAAACCAAAATAATAGTTTTGTGCTAATTAAGGTTATTATTCTGCATTTGCTTTTGATATAGAATTTGCTATAATAAAGTCCAAACTAAAAATAAAAGGAGGTTCTTTCAATGAAGAACTATGCAAAGTGGCTTGTGCTCGCTTTGTGCTTGGTTTTGTGCTTGGCGGTTTTCGCAGGCTGTGATAATACGCCGTCCGCTTCACAAACTCCCGGCCAACAAACAACGGGCGCAGCCGATCCTACCGCAGCGCCTACCGACAGCGAACCGGTTGCCGCAAAATACATGAAAGCAGGAGAAACCTACCGCATCTTGATTTGGTCTAACTCCGTGGAAGACCAAGAGCTGCAGCAGGAAGGTATCCGCGGCCAGCTGATTAACGAGGCTTATAACCGCATGAAGGATCAATACGGCGTAACCCCGCTGTATATCGCTGCACCTGCTGACTGGCTGGGCGAAACAATGAACAGTGTTGACGCCGGCGCTCCGATCACGGACCTGTTCCACTTCGGCGGCCCGTTCACGCTACCGAGCCTTTACACCCACGGCGGTGAAAGAGGCGCTATTCTGGAAGCTGTCTCCGATTATGACATCGACTTCAGCGATCCTGAGTACTGGAATCAGACCAGCCAGGCGACCGGTACGTTCGACGGCAAACAGTATGTGATCGCTCCGAACGCGATCGGCTTTGACGCAGTTGCTTTAAACGTAGTTACCGCTTTCAACAAGAGCCTGATCCAAAAAGCCGGCTACACGGCAGATCAGCTGTATGACTGGAGCAACAACGGCGAGTGGACGTTCGATAAGTTCCGCGAGGTCGCTCTTGCCTGCACCGATCTGGATAACGGTGTGTACGGCTCCACATTGAACCAGAACGCCCTTTTGATGTCCACCATGATCGCGTCCAACGGTTCCGATATGATCGCAAAGAAGAACGGCGTTGACACCTTCAACATGTTGGATTCCAAAGCGCTGACCGCAGTGAACTATTTGGTTGACATGTGCAAAAACGATAAGAGCGTTATGGTAGATTTTCAGACTGAGGAAAAATCCTCGTTTGCTGCCGGCACAGTAGCTTTAATGGTTACTTACACCAACCGCTTGGCTGATAAGACCGTTTATGAAGGTATGGCTGACGATTACGGCGTAGTGATGCCGCCTAAGGGTCCCGATGCAACGGAATATATTTCCGATATGAACTGGTTCGACGGATATCTGGTTCTGAAAAAGATCGCGAACCCGGCAGGCGCAATGGAATTTGCTAGCCTCTTCATGAAACCGTCTTATGCCAAGAGCTCTTCGGATCAGGCTGCTTTGATGGCTGCTCAGTGCGAAGCGTACCGCTTGGATGCGAAGTCCATCGAAATCCTCAACAAGGTTCCGAACATTTCGCACACCACCTCTTATATGATCTACTGGTCCTGCGCTTCCGGAAGCGATTCCATTGCTTCCATCTGCAACTACCAGTTCCCGAGCTTTGTTGACGGCTCACTCTCTCCGGATACCTATTATGCTTCCGTTGAGTCTCTGGCCAACTCCATCCTTAACGACGCAATGGGAATTCGGTAATCCATCGGTTTCTTTAAAAAGGAGCACATTTGTGCTCCTTTTTTTGTTTTAGCTTTTTAAATTTTTCTGTGTGTTTCCCACATGTGCCATTTTATTCTCAGGCACAATATTACCGCCCGCGGTTCCGTTTCTTTTTACAAAATTAAAAAAAGCTTCCGTTTTGTGCTTTCCGTTGGATCAGCCCAACCCCCGCTTCTCCAAGCGCAGAGGCGTTCCGCCCTTCTCCCAAAACTGCTTGGAGATCCTGCGCAGCTGTGTTAAAATGGTAACAAGGCCTGATAATCAGACTTCGACGATTGCCGCCTCCGCAGGGAGCCTCTGCGGCACGGCTATGCTCATCACGAATTTTAAGGGAGGGACTGCTTACGAAAACGATCGCCTATATTTACACGGACTTTCCGCAAAAGTTCGGCATTCCCCGGCAAAGCGGGCTGATCGAGGATC
>JAHAAN010000064.1 GCA_018376855.1 Clostridiales bacterium
CATATTCAGGCCGCCCGTAAAGGCATCCACTGCATAGCGCCTGACGCTTGCCTCCCCGTATGCCCTTTGTCTTTTATGATGTAACATCAGATCCACCTCCGCGCCGGCATCCGGCAGCGTCTTGAAAGCCTGTGAACGTTTGAAACCGCATTTAAAAAACGCTCGTCCCAGGTTGCCGCTTCATAAAACTTTCCTTCTCCGGTAGCATACAGGCTCAGCGCGCCGTATATATATACCACCGCCGGAACCTCCTGCTCCGAAAGCACCGGTTCATCCTCCGGCTGCTCTAATTTTTCAGGCACATAATAATAGCTTACGGCTGCCGCGCTGCCCGGCGAAGCAAACACCTGTATTCGCCCCGCCAGCTCCCGAAAGCGCCGTTCATGCCCGTTTACCCTGATCCTGCAAACGTCCGCAAAGCACTTTTCCAGCCCGTCGATTTCAAAGCAGCACGCCTGATCCAACTGCACTTCCTGCTCCGCTATCGGCCGCAGCACATTCACCGCCACTTTGTGATAGGCCTCGTTGATTCCCATCTTCAGCCGGTCATACACGCTCTGCTCGCTTTCCGTGCGCACGGCATCCTGATCGGCAAACGCCGTATCAATCCCCATCAGCAGCGCGCACCTGCGAATCATTTCCTCCAGCTTCATTTCTTTCCCCCTCCTTTATAACGACTTACCGGCTCTCCAAACGCGCATTTTCCCGCTCCAATTCCTCCAAATAATGCATAATGCGCGCCGCCGACGTCCTGCGAACGTAACGCACCGCCCGTTCGTCCAGCTGCTCATAGGGCAGCTCGCACGCCAATGTGCTTCCCATCTGCGCCTCATGATGCACCTCAAAACGCCCGCTTTCAAGATTAAACATAATAAAGTATCCGCTGTCGATTTCTTTCATGCGCCAAACAATGTCGCACACATCCGCCTCTATCGGGCGAAGCGCGCCGCAGCACTGTCCTTCTCTTGCTCTGACCATAAACCGTCTCCTTCTTTAAAAAAGGGCGGCCGCACGATGTCTCGCTGCGGCAGCCCTTTGCGGTGCTTGTATTTTTTATTTTTTTGAATAATTTTGCCTTATGCTTCCGTGATCCCCATAAGCGCCGCCTGTCCGCAGGGACGCGTACACATCAGTTCCGCATATTTGACCATGGTTGCGCTAAACACGGCTTTTCCTGCGCACTGGCGCAAAATATTGCCGTTTTCGCCTTCCAGCCATCTCCAATCGCAAAGTTGATGCAATGCAAAATCCTTGCTGTCAAGCAGATACATGGTTCCTTCCGGAACGAAACGATCCGCCACGATCGGCATACCCGCATAACTGATCGCTTTATAGCCGCCCGTCAGCTCCACGGTATTGACATTGCGCTTGTTACTCTCCAGCGTAGCCGCATATGCTCTTCTGACCCCGTAGGAGCAAAGCGCTACGTCGATATGGCTGCCCGCCGCTTCCTCCGCGGAATCGATCGCCTTTTGAATTTTCGCATCGCTGATCGTACCCGTTGTGCCGCCCACATAAGGAAGCAGCCAACTGTTGCTTGCTTTGCTCAGCCCATACAGCGAACCCGTAGTGGAAAAGATCGCGCCAAGACCGGTCAGCTCATTTCCTTTTGATCCCTGCACATATATGCATGCGTCCTTTGCTACGCTCACAGCGCTGTCAAGCGTAATGCTGGTGCTGGTTGCACCTTTGGTGATTCCCACAATCTGCTTTCCGGTTACTGTCGGAGTTGTCGCTGAAGCTGATGCATAAATGTCCACCACCATGCCCTCGGCAAAATTTCTGCCGCTGCTCACTGGAACGGTAGCCGAAGTCGTTACTGCTTCCGTCACTGTTGCCAAAAGTCCCGTACCGTCACCGTAAAGCATACGCCCGAAATTGAACTTCGCCGCGCGGAGCAAGCCTTCCATTTCCGCGTTCAGCAGGTTCACAAATGCGCCGGAGCTGCTCTCCGAAGCGCGGATCGCCTTATCGGAGATCTCGATCGTGCCGTACAGATTTTTCAAGGTGGAAACAAATTGCTTATACTGATTGCTGAACGGCGTCGGCAGATCGCCCGCCTCCGTTCCCGCCGCAATGCCGCCGTTAACGCCGACAGCCGCCGCTTTGCGTACTTCCTTGCCGAACACGCCCGCCTCCGTCTGCTTAATCATGTTATAAAGCGGATTCGTCTGTGTATTCAGCTGATGCGCCACTACATCCAGATAAAATGATTTTAATGCGTTTTCCGCATTGCTGATCGTTAATGTTGCCATAAGTTGATTACCTCTTTCCTTCTATTTTTTCCATAGTCCTAACGTCATGCTGCCTGCCTCCTCCAGCGTCTTGGCGCTGCGCCGCGGCGTGGAGGGAAGGCTCCCTTCCTTTTGGAAAAGCAGCACAGGCGCGCCTTCGTTCAGGTGCTCCAGATAACGCATCACGATCCTGTCGCAAATCTCGGGGTTATTGAAAACATGGGTCTGCATAAATTCCTCGCTGTCTGCCAGCTTGTCCGGATCAACAGCCTGCTCGCTCAGCACTGCCAAGCATACCTCTCTAAGCGATTGTTCCGTGCGTTCCCCATCCTTCAGCCTATCCTCGATCTGCTGCGCAAACCGTTCTGCTCCGGGATACTGCCGCCAGAATTCCCCCAGCGTCTTCTCCCAGCGCTCCTCCTGCGTTTCCTGCCCGTTCTCCAGCTGCCTTTTGAGTTCCTCGTTTTCCCTGGCGAGCTCGCTCATTCGCTGCGACCTTCGCGTAAATTCCGCCTCAAGATTCGCATATGCCTGTGCAAGTTGTTCACCGTTTTTAAATTTATCTTGCGCCTTTTCGGCTGTGGAGTCCGCTGCCGCGGATTGTTCCTCTTTATTCGCCATCTACTCCGCCTCCCAATATCGTTCTGTGCTGCGCAACATGCTCTAAAAGCGCTCTTGCGCGCTCCGGATTCTGCCGCTCCATAAGCTCAAAGCGTTCGCTGAACAGCAGCTTGCTATGCTCCTGCAAATGAATCCGGTGATCGTCCGCTTCCATGATCGCCGCGCCTTTTCCCTCTTCTATCGCCATATTTTCACGCTGCGCGCGCTCCGCGCTCAGGTTGGTCAGTGCCGCGCCGTTCTCCCAGTCTCCCATTCCGAGAATGGAAAGCACCTTCGCCTTTGTCGCCTCGTCCATCACGCCGCGCTCACCTGTAAAGATCCCTCTGGCCAGCAGGTCAAACACCATTTGCCTGCGCTGCGCAATACCTTGAGAAAGCTCGTTTTCCGTTTCATGCACAACGTCGTCGCTTGTGATCGCGCTGGCGCGCCAATACATGGCGCTGACCTTTCCGTTCTCACCCACCAGCTGATCCAAGCGCAGTCCGCTTGCAAACTGTTTGTACAAACGCAGCCATTGCTTCGCGATTGCCAATATCGCGTTTCGGATATGCTCTGCCGTGATCGAAAGGCGCGTGTTATCCTGTTCATTAATCAGGCTCAACGCCGTTCCGCTCATGCCGCCGGCGCTCACATAGCCTCTGCGCATCAGATCCGATACGCCGCTGATCATTTCAAACTCCTGAAGCAGCATCTCTTCTTCACGCGCAAACTCCGAAGGAAGCGTGCCGCACGGCATCATCGTGGGCGGATTCGCTCCCTGTTTATAAATCAGCACCTTGCCCGGATACAACCCCTCGTTTTCCAACGCCTCCGTATCCACAGCGCCTTCCTCCACTGCAACCACACCGAATGCCGCACGGTTTAAATATTCATGCTTTCGATTCTTCACCGCATTGTACGCACGCTGCACCGGAATGCACCGTTCCACCACCGAGCTTCCCCAAAAGCACCCCGGCTGCACGATTGCGGACTGCTGCACGAAAGGAAACATTCGCTCTCCCGATTCTCCGTTTCGGTACGGCAGCTCTCCTTCAAACAGCAGCTTATCGCCGGCTACCGTCAGCAGACGTCCGTTCTTATGCGCACGCGAGGGCTTTTCGTAATATTCCATCACCAAAGCGCTGTCCTCTTTGCTTGTTACCTCTGCACGATGCGCGCCCGTCATGCTGTATACCGTTTGCGCTTCCGGCGCAACATGCACACCGTATTTCTCGTATATCTCCGAACAAGTGAATATCTGCGCATGTATCAAGCTATTGCATTTTCCCACGTTTTCACGGTCATTTTGATCCGGATATATCTCATACGGCGAACAAACCGCCACATCCACATCGCCCTGCTTTTTCCCGTGCGCTACCGCCATTCCCGCATCCGCGCGCCACAGGATCTTATAAAATACCGTTCCGCAGATCTCGCTCCATACCGTTGCATCCGCAATTTTCTGCTGCATATTCAACCGCTTATATACCGACCGCAAAATCTGCGTGCAGACCTTCGCGCTCTGCACATCCTGCTCGTCGCCTGTTGCAGGCCGCACCATGACCTGCGGCCGCATTTGACTGAACCGGCTGAGCCGAACCTCAACAAGCGGCGCAATGTGGTTAAATACTTCCCGCTCCTGCCAAAAATACTGCTTCTCATCCTGAAACACCTCGTTGCTGACTTCTGAAATATCGCAGTATTGCCGCCCCGCGGCAAAATTCATATTCAACCTCCACTGCAGCTCAAACGGCGCCCTTGCCGCAGCCCGCTTTTCATATTCGCTTCGCACAAACTCGCATAGAATCCGTTCATGCTGTTCCTTGCTTTGCATTTCCAAAATACCTTGCCCCCTCTTTAATATTTTTTTTCACGTCTCCGCCGCATCATGCGTTCCAAATCCATAATAACCTCGCTTTGAATCTCGCTTTCCGGCTTGTACGGCGCCGGACGCGACATAATAAAATATCGCAGCTCGTCCATCGCATGGTCGTTTCGCTTCACGGGCTTATCTCCGTCCCCGTATCGGTATCCTTTGATTTCTCGTATCATTTCCGGGCAGCAGGAGAAAATATAAAGCTTTGCCTTTCCCGCGTCTCCCTTGAGATACTGCTTTACCCTCTGCACGCCCGCCCATATGTTTTTATCCACTCTGGTATTGACCCGAATCCCCAGTTCGCTGAAGATCTGCGCCACCGATCTGGGCGAAGCAAGCGTCTGCTGCAAGCTTGCGGAATCCATCAACGCCTCATAGCAGCCGGAACCGTCCTTGGGCCAACCTAAGCGCTCGCTGATCTCACGAATGCGCCTGCAATGTTCCGCCGCATCCATTCCGGCAGCATAATGCTCCGCGCTCACAAAAATGTTTCCGTCTCCGTCCACCGCATACCAATGCGCCGAAAGCGGATTTACCAATCCCGGATCGATAGAAATGGCGCTGTACCACTGCACCGGAATCTCAAAAGGCTCCATAACATTGTTCTCCACGCTGAATTCCGGGTAAACCAGCCCGCACGAAGACGCAAAATGCCCGTATTGCCTGCTTTGGCGTTCCTCTTCGCTCAGCACGCTCTCCAGCAGCTGAAGCTCCGAAGCATCCAAAAACGGATTATCCCGCCATGCCATCTGTTCATACCAAACCTCCGGGTCCGAACGCTGATTCATATAAATATCCTCATGAACCCATGTCAGTCCCATCAGCGGGGTCATTGTTCCCCAAATATCCCCGCGCCGATCCAATATGCGCATGCGGCACTCGTCGTAAATATCCTTCGGCGGTTCTTCATCAAACCACACATAATCCAAGCTTGTCCCCTGAAACTTCGCTCTTCCCTGATCGCACGATTTAAAGCCGATCACCGAAATACCTCCGCCTACGCTTTTGACCTGAATAAAATCAATAATTCCGCTTTCGGGGCTGTCCGCCGTACCCTTGCGCATCACAATGCGCTCGATCCACTGCGGCGGCAGATAAGAAAGCAGCTTTTTCTGCGCCACGTCTCGCTGCACCTCCTGCGTTAAGCTTACCACCCACCCGCAAGTCGGCCCTTTGATCTGCCTGTACGGGTGAATTCCCCGCGCAAACCACACTGTTTCCACTGCACCGCACTCCGTTTTGCCCGTGCGGTTGCCCCCAAATACCCAACGGTTCCGCTTCATGCACTTGTGAAACTCCAGCTGCTTTTGGTGTATCCGCTTTCCGTGATTATAGCCTGCAAGCTTAAAGAGCTGAGGATCCTTTTGAATCGTTCTTTCCAAAATCTCCAGTTCCTCTTTCACGCTCTGCCTCCTCCATCAACTGTTCTCGCCGCTGTAAGATGCTTCTCGCCTCCTCCAATTCCATGCCTGCCTCCTGCTGCGGCTGCGAAATCCCCTGCCTTTCCAAGTACCACCGCGCCGCCGCAAGATCAGGCGGAACCTCCTTGCTCACCACCTTTGTCAGCACCAATTCCCGTTTGACCGATCCGTCCTCGTTTTTAATATCCTTTAGTTCATGCACTTCTTCCTTTGCAACATAACCGCACGCTCGCTTCAAAAAAGCCTGCAATACCTGCTGCTCCTGTTTTTTTCGAGCGGCTGCCTCATTTTTCTTCACATTCACTTCGCCCCCTCTACAGCGATCATCATAGCATACCGTTTCGCCGAATCTTCCATATTGTGCCAAAATATTGATTCCGCATGAAAACCTCTTTGCAAAACCCCTGTAAACGTGATAAGATAAAAAGAGCCTTTGCGGCTCCGTGATAAAACTTTTATTGAAAGGACTTTCACTATGAGTTCAAAAGTGAAAAAGCTTTTTTCCTATTATAAGCCCTACCGCGCTATGCTGCTGGCCGACCTGTTTTTTGCCGTACTCGGCGCCGCCGTATCGCTGATTATTCCGCTTTTAGTGCGCTCCGTTACTTCCGGCAGCGCGCTTTCCGAAGGCTTCTCATTTGCCGGCCTGCTTCCTCTCGCTCTTCTGCTCACAGCGCTCGTTCTCATTGAATTCGGGTGCAATTATTTCATCGGCTATCAGGGACATATCATGGGCTCAAAAATGGAAGCCGACATGCGCAGCGAGATCTTCCGCCACTATCAGCGCCTTTCCTTCAGCTTTTACGACGAGCAAAAGATCGGCCATTTGATGTCCCGCATCACCTCCGATCTCTTTGAGATCAGTGAGCTGCTGCATCACGGGCCTGAGGATCTGCTGATCTCGGCTATTAAGCTGATCGGTTCCTTCTGCATCCTGCTTTCGGTCAACGGTAAACTTGCGCTTCTCGCCTTTGCGCTGATTCCGTTCATGGTGATCTATGCCGTCTTTTTTAACCGCCGCATGAAGCGCGCTTTCAAAAACAATCGCGCCCGCATTGCCGACATCAACAGCCGCATCGAGGATAACCTCTCCGGCATCCGCGTGGTAAAATCCTTTGCCAACGAAGCCGCTGAGGAAGAAAAGTTTGAGATCGGCAACCGTGAATTTCTTGCTGCAAAACGCGCCAGCTACCGATATATGGGCGCCTACAGCTCCGGCATCAATGCCATGAGCACCATGATTACGGTGCTCGTTCTTCTTTGCGGCGCAGCTATGATCGCAGGAAACACCCTGACAGTTGCCGACCTGATTGCTTTCCTGCTCTATATCTCCAACTTTGTGGAACCCGTCAAAAAGCTGGTGAACTTTACCGAGCAATTCCAAAACGGCTATACCGGCTTTGAACGTTTCTATGAAATTCTGAGCATTTCGCCCGAAATTCAAGATTCTCCCAATGCAATTTTTCTGTCTACTCCGCTCAAAGGCGAAATCGACTTCAAAAATGTCTCTTTTCGCTATCAAACAGGCGAACCGGTTCTGAAAAACGTTACTTTGCACGTCAAACCGGGAGAATATATCGCGCTTGTAGGGCCTTCCGGCGTAGGCAAAACCACGCTTTGCAGCCTGATCCCCCGGTTTTATGAGGTCTCCTCCGGCGCCGTGCTTATCGACGGTATAGACATCCGCACAATGAAGCAAGATCAGCTTCACGGCAATATCGGCATCGTGCAGCAGGACGTTTATCTCTTCATGGGCACGGCGATGGAAAACATCCGTTACGGCCGCCCGAACGCCACCGACGAAGAGGTTATTGAGGCAGCCAAAAAGACCAACGCGCACGATTTTATCACCGCGCTTCCCGAGGGCTACCACACCGACATCGGCCAACGGGGCGTGAAGCTTTCCGGCGGGCAGAAGCAGCGCCTTGCCATTGCGCGCGTCTTTTTAAAGAATCCGCCAATTCTGATTTTTGATGAGGCTACCAGCGCGCTTGATAACGAAAGCGAGCGCGTTGTGCAGGCCTCGTTAGAAAGCCTTGCGCAAAACCGCACCACCTTTGTGATCGCCCATCGCCTCTCCACCGTTCATAACGCCGATCGCATTCTGGTGCTGACCGAAAACGGCATTGCCGAAGAAGGCTCGCACGAACAGCTGATGAAGCAAAACGGAATCTACGCAGGCCTCTATGAGCTCCAATTCCGGTAAAAACGCAGGCAAAACAACGATAAAAAAAGCAAGAATGCGGCTGACACCCGTTTCCTTGCTTTTTGTTTTTCAGCATAAAAAATACAGCGCACAAGTGCTTTCTTACTGTTGTTCGTTTAGCCGCAATGGGGCGACTTCCGCGCCCGAACCGCCTCCTTTCGCGGCGGTTCGGCCTCCTTCCGCCGCCCTCTCAGCAGCAAATCCCATGCGCATTTCGCTCCCATCAACCGCGCATCAGCACCGCCCCGACACAAAATAAGCCCGCTGTTTTCGCAGCGGGCTTATTCTCTTGTCTACAAGCTGTTCCCGATCACTCCATGCGCATCCTATTCAGCAGGAAAACGAATCACATTGCCGTTTCCGTCCTTTAACACCGATTCGCCGTTCTCATCCACCGTATCGATATAAACATAGGAGTAGTCACCCATCAGAGTAACTGACACCTTATTCTTTCCTTCATCGTCCAGGTAGTAAAACACCATATCATACCGACCGCTGAACATTCGATACAGATCCGGCGCACCTGCAATTTCATTTACCGCTTTAACAAAATCCATACCTTTATGGAGCTTGCCAAGCTCTATCGCCTTTTCCTCCGTCAGCCTCGGCTGATCCTCCGGAAGCTGCCCGATGATCTGCAAAGCCTTGCGTTGATAAATGCGGAAATCATCCTTGCTGATCTCGGCCAACGCCGCTTTCTGCTGCGCGTTCGCTTTTTCCATGCAGCGCTGTGTAAAATCTATCGCTTTTACATTTAATACTTTTCGTTCTCTCATGCATGGACTTAATCTCCCGTAATTCCGCGCATTTTCCGATTTATCTTTTGTGATCTTTGTTAAATAATTGCGATTTATTGTGCAAATAAACCCCAAACAAACCCCAAAGAATCAACCCCTTTTTATCTTGAAAATATCTTGCAATGTTTCCGCCGCAAGTTCGTCCGCCGTCTTGATTGCGTGGACATATGTGCGGGTTGTTGTTGCCGTGGAAGAGTGTCCGAGTCGTTTTGCAACCGTTGTTATATTCGTGCCGGATGCAATGAGCAGGGTTGCGTTTGTGTGTCTCAGAGAGTGCAGGCACACATCCGGCAATCCGTTTTCAGTTATAAATCCGCGAAACCATCTTGTGAACGTATTCGGATATATTTGCCGCCCCTCTTCGTTTGTAAATACTTTCCCCGTAATCGTCCACTTGTCTCCCATCTTGAGGCGGTTTGCCGCTTGTATGGATTTCCACCGCCTGAGCGCATCGGAAACAGCGGGCGGCATTTTGGTTACGCGAACAGAACCCCCTGTTTTTGGTGTATCGTCAAACAATCCTTGCTTTGATATGTAATCCGTGCTTCGTTCTATGGAGATGACCCCATTTGCGAAATCTATGTCAGACCATTCCAGCCCGCAAGCCTCCCCGCGGCGATAGCCCATGTATAACAAAACTGTTACAAATGTGCGGTACACATCCGGCGCGGATTGCAAAGCGTCCATCAGCTGCGCTGCTTCGATTTCGTCAAGATGCCGCGCCTCTTTCTGTGCTGCTTTAGGCGGGCGTACTCTACGGCATGGATTATCAGGGATGATCTGCCAGTATTCCGCCTGCTGCAAAACGGAAGAAACAAGATTGTAATATGAACGCACCGTTTGCCCACTCAATGCGTTATTATTCTTGTCTTTCGTTGCAAAGCATTCATGCACACTTTTGCCAAGTACGGACGAAATCGCTTGCGCCGTATTATAAGTTACGGTTCTTCCGTTCCCGCCCAATGTGTCGCATATTGTTTTATACGACATGCCGGACAGTTCCGCGAGCTTCTTCCGCGTTAGTTTTTGCCTTTTCATCTCTTCGGAAACCTTGGCTGGGATATACAGCGCGTCGATCCGCGAGCCTTCCGCCTCAAGCACGCCGAGCATTTGCATAATATGCGCGGGCTGTAATTTGTTCAGCCGTATATGCCCGATGATAGCGTTAATTCGCGGCATTTTGCGTCTATAATTTTCGATTGTGGTTGGCTTCAGCTGCTTTTCGGCATATTCGGCGAACCAAAATTCCGCAAAATCCGCAAAGCGTATATTCCCGTTTATGCAGTTCCCTTGCCTGCACTTTTCCTCAAACAACAACGCCTGCCGCTGCACTTCCTTTTCCGCCTGTTTCGCCGTCATGCCTTGAGGCGGATTCCATGTCATGCGGTGGCGTATCTGTTTACCGTTTACGTCGTAACCGCATGAAACCGTGATTTTGTATGTGATGTTTCGCTTTTCGATTGTTGCCATACCGTTCACCCTTTCTTTTTCCAGTTAATTACCATCCATAACTATCCAGTATCTTTTAGACATGATTCGACATACAATGCCGGTGGAGGTGCGTTGTATGAAATATACAGACTATCAAGTAAGCCGAGATTTAGCCTGGGAAATACTTATCAACGAAAAAGTCAAAGAACTGCCCGTAAAAGTAAGCGAAATATGCGACCATATGGGAATTAAGATCAAGCCCGAAGAACAAGGGGAATCGGGGCACTGTGAGTTTATAGACGGTGCGCCGGTTATCTTTTGCAACCGCACAGAGCCTATTACGCGGCAGCGTTTTACC
>JAHAAN010000065.1 GCA_018376855.1 Clostridiales bacterium
TCTGACAAACAGCCATTCAAATGCGTGAAAAGCTGCTCCGAAAACGGCAGTTTCCGGGTCGCTATAATTCCAACCTAAGTAAGGACTGTTGAGTGCCATTAGGGCCGCAAAAATTGTTACGATGACAACGCTCGCTGAGATAAGGAACCAATGAAGGATTTTGCGTCTTGCAGTCTTTCTTTGTGCAAGCTGTAAGTTTATAACCTCCAGCTTTTCGGAAATCACCTTCAAGTCGTCGGCTTTCGCTTCGGCAACCGTTTCTCCGAGCAAAACGCTTACGGGTGTTTCGAGCGCTTCCGACAGAGAGAGTAGCGCGTCGGAATCAGGAACGGATAATCCTTGCTCCCATTTAGAGATTGTCTGCCGTACCACATTCAGCTTGACGGCAAGCTCTTCCTGTGAAAGTCCTTTTGATTTTCTGATTGCTTTTATGTTTTCATTCAGCATTAGGGATAACCACCTTTCTTTCAGTTGTTATCGCTATTGTATTGGAAATTGCCCGTTGCTGCAAGCAACGAATAGTAACATTCGGGGCTTATAGCCGTGGTAAGCTTTTTTTGACGCTGCAAATTCCATTTACCCTTTAATTATAAAGCAGCGTTTGCTGAAAAGCAAATTTTTTTCTGCGACAGGCGGTTTAAAAGATAGTATGGATTATGCAAAAGCTATGATTATGGTATAATCTTATTGCAAAGCGATAAAAATAGAGCTTGACAATACCTGTAAAAGGCATATAATAAAGAGCAAGCTGAAATGAAAGAGATCAGTAGCCTTGTTTCCTGTTTGCAGAGAGCGGAATGTCAGCTGAAATTTCCGCAGCAGGCGCATGTGTGAATACCGCCTTTGGATCGGCACCGTGTATGCGCGTTAAGCATTTTGAGAAGTAATTTGGGTGGAACCACGAAAGCAATGCCTTCGTCCCTTTTTGGGCGAGGGCATTTTTGTTTTATGTATTATAATTTTTCGGGAGGGATCTGTTATGAAGATTATATTGCCGGATCAAAGCGTAAAGGAGGTTCAGGCAGGCGTTACGCCGATGGAAATAGCCGGCCAAATCAGTCAAGGCTTGGCGGAACGGGCCATCGCAGCAAAGGTGAACGGGGAATACCGGGATTTGCATACGGCGATTCAGGAAGACTGCGCTTTGGAGCTTATTACAAAGAAAAATGAAGAAGATTATCTGCATGTTTTGCGGCATACCGCAAGCCATGTGATGGCGCAGGCGGTAAAGCGTCTGTATCCGGAAACGAAGCTGGCGATCGGCCCAGCGATTGAGAACGGGTTTTACTATGATTTTGATTTTGCAGCGCCGATTTCGGAGGCTGATCTTCCCAAAATAGAACAGGAAATGCTCAATATTGCAAAGGAGAATATTCCGCTTGAGCGTTTTGTGCTTTCGCGCAAAGAAGCAATGGAGTTTATGGAACAAAAAGGGGAAGTTTATAAGCAGGAGCTGATCGCAGATCTTCCGGAAGAAGCGGAGATATCGTTCTACCGTCAGGGCGATTTTACCGACCTTTGCGCGGGGCCGCATCTTAAAAGCACGGGAGAGGTGAAGCATTTTAAAATTATGAGCATTGCCGGCGCTTATTGGCGGGGCAGCGAAAAAAACAAGATGCTTACACGTTTATATGCAACCGCGTTTGATAAAAAACAGGCGCTGGATGAGTATGTGCAAAAGGTTGAGGAAGCCAAAAAACGGGATCATAACGTTTTGGGGCGGCAGCTGGGCTACTTTACTACAGTGGATTATATCGGGCAGGGGTTGCCGATCCTGATGCCGAAGGGCGCCCGTGTGATTCAGCTGCTCCAGCGCTTTGTTGAGGATGAGGAAGAAAAGCGCGGCTATCTGCTTACAAAAACGCCGTTCATGGCAAAAAGCGATCTTTATAAGATCTCAGGGCATTGGGATCACTATCGCGACGGAATGTTTGTGCTTGGGGATGCAGAAAAGGCCGATACCGAAGAAGTGTTTGCGCTCAGGCCGATGACATGTCCGTTCCAGTTTCAGGTTTATTTGGCAAAGCAGCGCAGCTATCGAGAGCTTCCCATGCGCTTGGGAGAAACATCAACATTGTTCAGAAACGAATCCAGCGGCGAAATGCATGGGTTGATTCGTGTGCGGCAGTTCACGATTTCTGAGGGACATATTGCTTGTATGCCTGAGCAGCTGGAGACAGAATTTTCACAGTGTGTGGATTTGGCGCGTTTTATGCTTTCTACACTTGGTTTGGATGAGGATGTAAAATATCGTTTTTCTAAATGGGATGAAAATAATAAAGAAAAATATATCGGAAGCGCGCAGGAGTGGGAGAACGTGCAGAACAGAATGCGCGAAATTCTCAACGATCTGCATATCGACTATACCGAGGCTGACGGTGAGGCGGCGTTTTATGGGCCGAAGTTGGATATTCAAATCAAGAATGTATATGGCAAGGAGGATACGCTCATTACCATTCAGATTGATTTCCAGCTTGCGGAGCGCTTCGGCATGACTTATATCGATACCGATGGGCAGAAGAAGTACCCGTATGTGATCCACAGAACTTCTATCGGCTGCTATGAAAGAACACTGGCGCTGCTGATCGAAAAGTATGCCGGCGCTATGCCCACATGGCTTGCGCCCACACAGGTGAAGATCCTTAATATTACGGATCGCGTAACGGATACTTGCAAAAAGCTGGAAGAAAAGCTTTCAAATCTGGGGATCCGGGTGCAGCTGGATCAGCGCAATGAAAAAATCGGGTTTAAGATCCGTGAAGCGCAGCTTGAAAAAGTGCCCTATATGTTGATTATCGGCGATAAGGAAGCGGAAAGCGGCATGTGCGCCGTCAGATCCAGAAGGGACGGAGATCTGGGCGTGATGGCTCCGGAGGATTTTATAGCAAGAATTTTGAGCGAGATCGCTTCAAAGGCAAAAAATTAAAAGCTTATAATAAATTGTTGTTGACATAGGCGGGAGTTTATGATAAACTTATACAGTCAAAGCAGAAGCTTCCCGCTTCTCACCATCCGGCTTTAAGTCAGGCATGGTTCCAAAACAAGGCTTTTTGTTATGGTGCGCGGGTAGTTTGCTGCCCGCGTATTTTTTATTTTGGAGGTGCATACCTATCAACGAAATTTTGATCAACGAAGAAATCAGAGAAAAAGAAGTTCGCGTTGTCAGTTCTACAGGAGAACAGTTAGGCGTTATGGCTACGGCGGCGGCAATTAAGGCTGCCGAGCAGCAAAATCTTGACCTGTGCATGATCGCGCCGAAAGCGGTTCCGCCGGTTTGTAAGATCATGGATTACGGTAAATACCGTTTTGAGATGCAAAAGCGCGAAAAGGAAACCAAGAAAAACCAAAAGGTTATTTCTCTGCACGAGATTCAGTTATCCGTAACCATAGAAGCGCACGATATGGAAGTAAAGGCTAAGAAAGCGCGTGAGTTTCTGAAAGCAGGAGATAGAATCAAAGTTTCTATCAGATTTCGTTCCAGGCAGATCGCACACCCCGAAATCGGCGTGAAAGTGATGAATGATTTCTTTCAGCTCCTTTCGGATGTTGCCAAAATGGAAAAGAAGCCTCTTACCGAGGGGCGTAATATGACGATGATTTTGGTACCATTGAGTTGATACCGCACATTAAGGAGGAAGTTATATGCCTAAAATGAAAACCCATCGCGGAGCTGCGAAAAGATTTAATTTTACAAAGAGCGGCAAGATCAAAAGAGCAAAGTCTATGAGAAATCATTTTCTTTCCAGAAAATCTGCTAAAGCCAAGAGAGGCCTGCGCCAAAACGGTTATGTCTGCGGCGCGGAAGCCATCAATGTGAAGAAGCTTATTCCTTATAAGTAATTAAAATAGCCCAAATCAGGAGGTAGAGGACAATGAGAGTAAAAAGAGGCGTGAACGGTAACAAAAACCGTAAGAAAGTATTAAAACTTGCTAAGGGCTATTATGGCGCAAAAAGCAAGCAGTTCAGAGTTGCGAACGAAGCGGTTATGAAATCGCAGGCCTATGCGTTTGTGGGGCGTAAGCAGAAGAAGAGAGATTTCCGCGCGCTGTGGATCGCAAGAATTAACGCTGCGGCAAGGATCAACGGAATCAGCTACAGCAAGCTGATCCACGGCCTGAAGAATGCCGGCGTTATGGTAAACAGAAAAATGCTTTCGGAGCTTGCTATTTATAATGCCGATGCATTTACAAACTTGGTGGAAACAGCGAAAGCCAATCAATAATCAGGATGCTTTATCAGCGCAACGAAACGGATTTTTTGTTGCGCTGAATTTTTCATTGAGGTTTTATTCATGCAGGAGTTAAGCAGTTTGCATAATGAAAAAATCAAATATCTTAAAAGCTTGCAGCAGAAAAAGTACCGTAAAATGCATGGATGCTACCTGATCGAAGGAAGACGTTTGTTGGCGGAGGCGCTTGAGCGAGGGGCTGAGATTACGGCAGTGGCAGTAGAAAAAGATCGCATGGAAAGCTTCCGCGAGCTGCTGGTGCAGGTGAAAGGGGCGGAGCTGCTTGTCATAACGCCTGCGGTTTTGCGCGCTCTTTGTTTGACAGAGGCGCCCGAAGGCATCGTTGCCTGTGTTAAAATGAAACAGTGCGGCAGCGCTTTAACAGAAGGAAGCCTGATGTTGATTTTGGACGGCCTGCAGGATCCGGGAAATGTAGGCACGATTTTGCGAACGGCAAATGCCTGCGGAGTAAAGGACATTTATCTGTCTGCAAACTGCGTGGAGATTTATAATCCCAAGGTGGTTAGAAGTGCGATGGGCGCGCTTTTTACTTTAAATATCCGGCAGGAATGCGATCTTGAAATGCTTATTCCGGTGATGCAGGCAGATGGCTGGAGTGTCTTGGGAACTTCGCTTTGCGGCGAAAATTATTACGTCGGTTCTTTTTCAGGGAAGGTCGGGTTGGTTATCGGCAACGAGGGAAACGGTGTTTCGGAAAGTGTTTTGCGCTTGTGTGATAAGCAGGTCAAGCTGCCGGTTTCGGACAGTGCCGAATCTCTTAATGCGGCAATGGCGGCGGGAATTTTATTGTATGATTTGATGTACCGCAATAAGCTGCAATGAGAAGCTAAATGGGAGGTTTTTTATGTCAGGACATAGCAAATGGGCAAATATTAAACATAAGAAAGAAAAAACAGATGCACAGAGAGGAAAGATTTTTACAAAAATTGGGCGCGAGATCGCGATTTGTGTCAAAAGCGGCGGAGCGGACCCGAACGTTAATTCCAAGCTTGCAGATGTCGTTGCAAAGGCAAAGGCGAATAATATGCCCAATGATACGATCATGCGGGCGATTAAGCGTGCCGCCGGCGAAGATGACGGTGCAGTGTACGAGGAAATCACATATGAAGGCTACGGCCCCGGCGGAATTGCGGTTATTTTGGAGATCCTGACGGATAACAGAAACCGCACCGCGGGCGAAGTCCGTCATATCTTTGACAAAGCGGGCGGTTCCATGGGCGCCACCGGCTGCGTTAGCTGGATGTTTGAAACGAAGGGCGTTATCGTTATTGAGAAAACGCCCAATATCGATGAAGATACGCTTATGATGACGGCGATTGAAGCCGGCGCTCAGGATTTTGATCCGCAAGATGATGTTTTTGAAATTACAACGGATCCTAACGATTTTTCCGCTGTAAGAAAGGCATTGGAGGATGCGGGCTACGCTTTTGCGGAAGCGCAGGTGGATAAAATACCGAGCAATACGGTTTCCGTTACGGATGACAATATGAAAAAAGTTCTTTGGATGCTGGACAGCTTTGAGGATAACGACGATGTGCAGAATGTATATCACAATGCAGAGCTTCCGGAGGAAGAGGACGAAGAGTAGCTTTTGCGGAGGAGATTGAGCATGAATATGCAGAGCATGGCGGAAACGGCGAAAAGGGTTTCGGTGGCTTGCGCGCAGAAAAGCGGAGAGGAAAAGAACCGTGCGCTGTCCGCAGTTATAAATGCGCTTGAGGAGCAAAAAGAGGTTATCTTTCAGGCCAATGCAGCGGATCTGGAAGAAGCGGAACAGCAGGGCGTTGCTGCGCCGGTGCTTAAGCGTTTGCGCTTTGACCGTGAAAAGCTAAGCGGTGTGATCGAAGGCATCCGCGGACTTATTCAGCTTCCCGACCCGGTGGGCAGGCTGCTTGATAAGACAGAATTGAATGATGGACTGATCCTGCATAAGGTCTCTTGCCCGATCGGCGTGATCGGTGTGGTGTTTGAATCAAGACCGGATGCGCTTGTGCAGATCGGAACCCTGTGCTTAAAGAGCGGAAATGCCGTGCTGCTTAAGGGAGGAACGGAAGCGAAACACACAAACCAAGCTTTGTTTGAGTGCATTTGTTCGGCTGCCGTTGCGGCAGGGATGCCCGAGGGCTTTATGCAGCTGCTGCATTCGCGTGAGGATGTCAGTGCGATGTTGAGTATGGATCAATATATTGATCTGATTATCCCGCGCGGTTCTAATGCGTTTGTGCAGTATATTATGCGTAATACCAATATTCCCGTGCTGGGTCATGCGGACGGCATTTGCCATGTGTATGTAGATGCTGAAGCTGACCAAGATATGGCGGAAAGAATTGTTGTAGACAGCAAAACGCAGTATGTTTCGGTGTGCAATGCGATGGAAACGCTTTTAGTGCACCAAAGCATTGCGCAGAGCTTTTTGCCCAGAATCAAAAATGCGTTGGAGGCAAAAGGCGTGCAGCTTCTCGGGTGCGAAAAAACGGTTGAGATTCTTGATATTCCTGCTGCTTCTGAACAGGATTGGGCAACGGAATATTTGGACTATAAGCTCTCAATCAAAATCGTGGCTTCGCTTCAGGAAGCGGTTGCGCATATCAATCGCTTTGGTTCGGGGCATACCGATGCTATCGTTACCGAAAATGCAAAAACGGCAGAGTATTTTATGAATATGGCCGATACGGCGAACGCTTATTGGAATTGCTCTACACGCTTTTCTGACGGATTTCGCTACGGCTTTGGCGCTGAGGTCGGCATCAGTACCAATAAGATCCATGCGCGCGGGCCTGTTGGTTTAGAAGGGCTTATGATTTATAAATATAAGCTGATCGGGCATGGCGATATTGTTGCGGATTATGCGTCGGGTAAAAAGCATTTTACGCATAAAAAATTGATTTAAAAATGCTGCCTGCGTCGGCGGCAGAAAAATGGAAAGAATGTGAAAAGCTGCGGCAGTGAATTTAAACCGCAGCTTTTTATTTTTATTGTAAGAGCTTCGGCCGGAAAATGAACCCAAGGCTTTTGCTTTAAGAAAACGTGCGTGGCAATTAGCTGTTCGACGTTTCAGGATTTTCCGTAAGCTTGGAAATTTTCAGCGCTTCCGTTAAATACGTTGATGTCAATATATTTTTCAGGGCCGTTATAGCCTTTTAGAATAGCTCGATCTGTGTATTGCCAAAAGGTCCACTCGCGCCCGTCGGGCAGCTTCGGTTTAGTAATAATATTCCGAATCCAAATGTCGCATTCCTTATAATCGTTTTCAAGGTACAGGCGGTAGGACTTCTCTGTAGCATATAAAATAGGGGAAAGCCCGTAATGCTCCCGAAGCAGTTGGATCATGATGTTAAGCTGGGCTTTGGCTGCCGCGGGATCGGCGGGATGTTGGTTATAATCGCCGTAAAATTCCACATCAATTACGGGAGGAAGCATATTGGGACGTTTTTCAACCGTGCTGATGAAATGTGCTGCCTGAGCTTCGCCGGAGCTGTCATAACTGAAAAAGTGATAAGCGCCAACACGCAGTCCGCAGCGCTGCGCCTCCGAATCGTTATAGGAAAACTGTTTATCGATAAAGGAGCTTCCTTCCGTGGCTTTTATAAAGGCAAAGTCGATATTTTGACTCAGCAGATTCCAGTCGATCTCTCCTTGATGAGCAGAAACGTCTACGCCTCGCACGGGATAGACGGCAGAGGAAGGATTATTTAATAATATGATTCCGTTCCAAATAAGCCCGCCCAAAACGCCTGCCGTTGCAATGAGAACAGCGCAGATGGAGAGAAGAATCAATCGTAAGCGTTTATGTTTGATAAAATTACCTCCGTTCAAGCTTTATAATCAGGGAATGTAATTCCGGTTCGAATTGTACGCCGTAATGAGGATCTGCGCCTGATTTTTCAGTGCGGATAATGCAGTCGAGCGTGAAGTCAACGGCGATCTGCGCGGCGGCGGTCAAATCGGCGTTTTTTAAATATGCGCCGAGCAGAGCGCTGGCAAAGACGTCGCCGGTTCCGTAATAAACGCCTTCAATCATTTGATTTAAGCATAGGGAAAACGTTTGGGAAGCGGCGTCATAAACAGCGGCGCCAAGCTGTTTGCTGTTGAAAGCCACGCCTGTCAGCACAACGCTGGCATGGCAAAGCTCATAAAGAGAATATACGGTGCTGCGAATGTAATCGAGCGAATAAGGCGGCTCTTGATACGGAACATTGAGAAGAAGCGCAGCCTCCGTCATATTGGGAACAATAATGTCGGCATAAGAGCAAAGCGAGCGCATGCCGTTTACAAATTCGGTGTTGAAATGTGTATACAGCTTGCCCTCATCTGCCATGACAGGATCAAGAAGGATCAGTGAATTCTGCAAGCGATAGCTGCTGAGAAGCTCGGAAAGAATAGAAAGCTGCTGCTGTGAACCGAGATAACCGCTGTATACTGCATCGAAATGCAGGCCGAGCGAACGCCAATGTGCCGCCATAGCCTCCATGTCGTTTGTCAGATCGCGATAGGTGTAATCGGAAAAGCCGCCGGTATGTGTGGAAAGTACGGCGGTAGGGAGAGCGCAGGCTTCTAAGCCGCAGGCAGATAAAATCGGCAGCGCTACTGTTAAGGAGCAGCGGCCAACGCCGGAAAGGTCGTGTATGGCGAGAACTCGTTTGGGATTCATAGAATACCTCTTTTTTCCGTGCTTGATAAAAAACTGCGCACTGCATAGCAGGTGCGCAGTAATGCTTAAATGTTGAATTGCTGTTTGATCACCGCCGCAGCCCGTTCAGCGTCCTTGCCGGGAATACAGCACGCAATTTTCGTTTCGCTGGTTGTAATCAGGTAAACGGGAATTCCGTGGTCGGAAAGCGCATGCAGAAACTTGCTTGCCGCCCCTGATTGATGCTCCATCCCAATGCCTTCGGCGGACAGCTTGCAGATGTCGTCATAGACGGAGATCTCCCGGCGATCCGTCAGCTTTTCCAATAAGGATAGCGCTAATAGAAGATCGGTTTTCGGAATAGAGAAGGATAGGGAAACGGTTCCGTTAACAGGCGTTGCCTGACTGATCATGTCCACATTGATTTCCGCTTCGGCTAAGGTGCCGAAAATTTGATCCAGCAGGCAGTCCCCCATAGGAACGTTGCATACCGTGATTACAGCGTCATCGCATTGCGCATAAACCTGCGTTACGGTTTGATCCTGCGAAATCACATCGTTCATATTGTAAAGGCCGTTTCCTTTGTTCAAAAGGAAGGAGGCCGCGCGAAGCGCTCCGATCGCAAAGATTTGGCGGGATTGCGCCTTGTGCGTGATTTCAAAGCATTCGTCTTGACCGGCAAAAATCACAGTGTGTTCTCCCACGATGGTACCGCCGCGAATAGAGTGGATTCCCAACTCGCGCTTTCCGCGCTTTTGCGATGCAGTGTGGCGGTCATAGGTGTATACCATGTCGCCGCCGGCAGTAGCGTTAATCACGTCTGCAATCATCAGCGCTGTGCCGCTGGGAGCGTCTACCTTTTGGTTATGGTGTTTCTCTACGATTTCGATATCATAGGAGTCTCCGAGAATTTTCGTGGAGGTTTTCAGCAGATTTAACATCAGGTTAAGCCCAACAGACATGTTGCCCGAAAAAAAGAGAGGGCAGTGTTCAGAGGCATCCCGAATCAGCTCGCGCTGCTCCTGTGTATGCCCCGTTGTTGAAATAACAAGAGGCATACAGCGCTCAACAGCGTAATCTAACAGCTCGCAAAGACTGTCGGGGCGGGAGAAGTCAATGATGACATCGGCCGTTACAGTGCAGTCGGAAATATGTGAAAAAATCGGATAGGGGCAGGGAATACCTTGAAACACATCTACACCGCCAACAATCTGCATATTTTCCGTTTGTGAAACAAGCGATGTAATGGCTTGCCCCATTTTTCCGCAGCAGCCGGCTAAAAGAATTTTAATCATAAAATCACCGATCCTTGTCTATATGGCATATATAAAGGAGCTATATGTTGTTAAAGCAGAGAGAAATCTCTCATAGCGTTCTTTAGGCGCTGTAAAGTGTCGTCTTCCATATTGGTAAGCGGAAGGCGCAGGATATCCGAACAGAAGCCCATCAGTGAAGCGGCTGTTTTGACAGGGATCGGATTGACTTCGCAGAATAACGCTTTGATCAGAGGATAGAGCATTAATTGCATTTGAGCGGCAGCTGCGGTGTCGCCTTGAAAAAAGCTGCGGCACATTTGCTGCATTTGGCTTGGCACGATATTGGCGGCAACGCTGATAACGCCCTTTGCACCGATAGAAAGCATCGGAACGGTAATGCCGTCGTCCCCTGAATAAACGTCGATCATATCCCCGCACGAAGCGCAAATGTCCGTAATTTGATCCATGTTTCCGCTTGCTTCTTTGATTGCAACAACATTTTCAACGGCTGCAAGCTTTTTCATTGCGGCAGCGGTGATATTTACACCTGTTCTTCCGGGAACGCTATAGGCGATGATCGGGAGAGGAACCGCATCC
>JAHAAN010000066.1 GCA_018376855.1 Clostridiales bacterium
CGCAGCTCATGAATATCCGCATTTTCATCCGTATAAAAGCGAATGATATAAGACCGATCCCCCGCATTTTGAATTTGTATATCCTTACCGCCAGCTGAAGCAACGATCGTCTTAAGATCCTCTTGGTTGGCATCTGTCTTTAAATCCACTGTAATAATCGTGCCGCCCCGAAAGTCAATGCCGAGATTCAAGCCCTGAATTGCCATGGAAATAATTCCAATCAAAATAATTACAGCTGACACAACAAAAATATACTTTTTCTTTCCTAATGACGCCATGATCACTCATCTCCCTTCTTTACGGTCAAGCCCAAGACTTTAGGAGACGTTACACCCAAGCCCATAAAGAGCTTATACAGCCACCTGGTGATAAAGAGCGCAGTAATCATAGAAATGATAACGCCTGCAAGCAGCGTAACTGCAAAATTCTGCACCGGAGCGGGGCTGAACGGAAGCGCCATCACAATGCCTGCGATAATCGTTGTTACGTTTGCGTCAATAATTGCCGTCAAAGCCTTTGAATATCCAGTCTGAACTGCATCCTCCAATTTCCGTCCTGCTCTGAATTCATCCTTGATTCGTTCAAAAATAACAACGTTTGCATCCACCGCCATACCAATGCTCAGAACAATACCCGCAATAGACGGCAAGGTAAGCTGCAGCCACGGGAACTGAGAAATGAACCAATAGAAGATCAAAATATAGATAAACAAAGCAAGGTCTGCAACAAGGCCCTGGAATCTATAAACGACCAACATAAAGACCAGCACTAATATCACACCGATCAAAGCAGCCAGCAGCACCTTATCAAGCGCCTCGCTGCCCAATGTTGCAGAAACCGTTTTAGCGCTATGCTCCTGAATGGTCAACGGCAGCGATCCGCTCTGCAGGATAACGGAAAGGTTATCCGCACTTTCCGCAGAAGACGTTGTAATCTGCCCTTT
This sequence comes from Clostridiales bacterium, assembly GCA_018376855.1. Lineage (GTDB taxonomy): Bacteria > Bacillota > Clostridia > Christensenellales > QALW01 > JAHAAN01. The sequence goes on from JAHAAN010000066.1 coordinate 944, forward strand.
TCCGTCGGAAATAACCTCGCTGACTGTCGGCTGCGAATACAGTTCGCCATCGAGATAGATCGCGATATATTTCTTACTGGAATCCGTTTGCGCAAGCGCTTTTTCCGTTGCCTTCTTAAAAGACGCGGCACCCTCCGCATTCAATGCAAACGCTACGGCATACTGGTTCTTATCATTGAGTACCACGTTTGTTTGCGATGTAATAAGCTGCTCGCCGGTCGCTACGACATTTCCGTCGCAATCTTTAAATTCCAGCACACCGGAAGAACCCAGCAGTGAAAAAACCTGATCCGGAGAATCCACACCCGCAACCTCAACGCGGATACGGTCTGTTCCCTGTTTCACGACCTGCGCTTCGGTGTAACCTTTTTTCCCCAAGCGATCCAGCATAACCTTAACTACGGAATCGATTCCGCTGCTCAGTTCAACGCCTTCTTTAGGCTGAGCCTGATAAACGATTGTAACGCCGCCCTGAATGTCCATTCCGAGCTTAACGCCCTCATACCACGGCTTAAATCTTCTTATACCGATCGTGATGCCCTGCCCGTCAAAACCGCCGAACGCCCACAGCGACAGCACCGCCACCACTATCACAAGCACCAGCAGTTTAATAAGACTTTTTGTCTTCATAATAGTCCTCCTCGCAATTACGTCTTGTCTATTATACAATATCAGCCATCAATAGTCAATATTGCACTCATACATTTTCCGGCAAATTATTTTTTATCTCCTGTTCCGCAAGCAAATAATACGCATTGGCATTCTTCTTAACGGCCGAAATCTCTTCGGGCGTAAGCTCACGAACGACCCTTGCCGGAACCCCCATAACTAAGCTCCGGCTTTTGACCCTCTGCCCTTCCGTTACAACCGCCCCGGCCGCAACGATCACATCGCTTTCAATACATGCGCCGTTTAGAATAACCGCACCGATCCCAATCAAAACATTGTCTCCGACCGTACAGCCATGCACAACGGCATTGTGTCCCACTGTTACCATGCTGCCGATATTAACCGGATATTTTTCCCCAACATGCACCGTAGCATTATCCTGCACGTTGCTTTGCCTGCCAATCCGAATGGAATGAGTATCTCCTCTAAGAACCGCGCCATACCAAACGCTCACTTCCTCAGCGAGCTGCACATCTCCGATGACAGCTGCATTTTCCGCAATAAAGACATCTCTCTGCATTGCCGGCGTTTTTCCGTTAAAGTCTTTGAGCATCGCAACCATCCTTTCACCCACGCAGCAAGCAAGCCGATTCTCAATTCTTCTGCTGTTTCTTCAAGGCATAGATCGCAAGCGCGCATTCCACCCGCTTACGCTCCATTTCGCAGGCCAAATCATACGGCTTGTAAATATCTCCGTTATAATGGTGAGCATTGGCTGCGCACCCTCCGGAGCAGTAATACTTAGCCCAGCATTCACAGCATTTTTCTTTTGTTAAAACATTGCAGGCCTTATAGCGCGCCTGTGCCGCCGAGTCGAATTCGCCGGTCAGCACGCTGCCCATACAGGCAGCCTCTTCCCCAACAAACTGATGACAAGGATATATCTCGCCTGTAGGCGTAACCGCAACATACTCGTTCCCTGCCCCACACCCTGTAACGCGCTTAGGCAGACACGGACCGCCCGTAAGATCAAGCATAAAATGAAAAAAGTTAAACTCCTTTTCTGTTCCCCAGCGTTCTAAATAGGCCGCGGCAAGACGCTCATATTCTGCAAAAATCTCCGGCAAATCCTCCTTATGGAGCGCATACGGATCCTTTTCATCCGTTACCACCGGTTCCATAGACAGCTGCTTGAAACCGTAATCCGCCAAAAACAAAACATCCTTGCTGAAATCCTTATTATAGCCCGTAAAAGTCCCCCGCACATAATAACGTTCCTGCTTGCGAGCCTGCGCCACCTTTAAGGACTTGGGCGCAATGATCTGAAAGGAGGGCTGCCGTGTTGCCGTTTTACGCATTCTGTCGTGAATTTGTTCCCGCCCGTCGATACTCAGCACCACATTAGACATTTCACGCCCCAGATATTCCGTGATCTCATCATTTAACAGCACCCCGTTCGTTGTGATGGTAAAACGTATTTCCTTGCCAAAGCGCTGCTCCAATTCGCGCCCATATGCCACCGTCTGTTTAACCACCTCAAAATTCATCAGCGGCTCTCCGCCGAAGAAGTCAACCTCAAGATGCTTTCTGTTTCCCGAATGGCTTATCAAAAAATCCAGCGCTGCCTTCGCAACAGAAAAAGGCATAAGCGCTCTGTCGCCGTGAAAATCCCCAGTAGATGCAAAACAATATTCGCAGCGAAGATTGCAGTCATGCGCCACATGCAGACACATCGCTTTTACAACATTTTTATTGCGAGCCACAGCCTTTTCCAAAGCTTCCTGATCCACCTGCGCGCAAAGCAAACCTTGTGCCTTAAGCTCCTCCAGCTCTTCAATACCCTCCTCAATCTCTTTCCGATTGTATTTACCCTCCAGCCGGCGCACGATCTGTTCCGGACGTTCTGCCTCAAAATAAAGCGCAATGTCATAAATCAGCTCGTCCACCATATGTACGGAACCGCTTTCGACATCGCATAAAAGATATTGGCCTAAGCATTTAAACGCATGTATCATAAAATCCTCTTTCACATGAAAAAAGCAGCTGATGCTGCTCTTGCCATTTATTTGTTTTCACAAGACTGGTTTGCTACCGTGCAGGATGTTTTGCAAGCTGACTGACAGCTGGCCTGACATTCGCCGCACCCCTTTTTGTTAATATCCTTGTTCAAGCAAGGCTTACTGATTGTTTGAATATGCTTCATATAATAAACCCCTTTTCCAATATATGTGCCTATTATACTATTATTTTCGCGCAAATGCAATCAAAAATTACGCTTTTTTCATTCCGGATGTAATCGCTCCGAACAAAACGCCTCCGGCAACACCGGTAAGAAGATCAAGCAACAGCGTTTTTAACGAAACCATGCTTCCGCCCAGCAGGAGAAAAAGCAAAAAGCTTGCAAGAATATATAACGGCCCCATAACGGCTCCCACAAGAAAATTCTTCTGCGGCACTCTTTTGCCGACAAACAACACAGTAATAAAAATACCGGCCAATTTGATAATCATGTTCAAAACGGAAAACATACCGTCCCCGATTGAAAATGCCTTAATGAGCCACGCGACCAACAGTAAGGCAGCGCCCGTTGCAGCAAGCCCAAGCAATATTCCGAAAACAGCCGAAAGCCAAATGCGCTTCGGCAATTTTGACGTGGATGCCTTGGACGTGCGTCTATTTTTTTTCATCATATACAATCCTCCCGATCATTTCGTTATTGAAGTATATGACCGGAGCAAAACGTATATGAAAACTTTTTTCTATCCTTGCAGCGTTCCGAGATTCACCACAAACTCCATTACGGTATTATTACGCACGATCTCCAAGGTAACTTTCTGGCCGATCACCTTAGACTCCATGATTTCCGTAAGTTCTTCAAGCATCGTTATCTTCTCGCCATCCACTGCAATAATTAAATCCCCCGCCTTAACGCCCGCCTGCGCGCAGGATCCGCCTTCCGTTACGGAAGCGACCTCCACTCCAAGGGGATTGTAAGCGGAATCGTACGCCGTGCCGCACCGAATCCCAAGCCCGGCCCTTTTCACTTCGCCGAACTGCATCAGCTGTTCTACGATCGTCTTGACTGTATCGATCGGGATCGCATAGCTCATTCCGTCCACAGCGATCTGCCCGCCGTTTCCGTCGCTGACATAGACTTCCTTGCGCTCCACAATGCCGATCACCTGCCCGTATCTGTCAAACAGCGGTCCGCCGCTGTTGCCGGGATTGAGCGCACAATCGGTTTGAATCATGCGGAATCTTCTGCCATCCACATCCACCGCGCGGTTCAGTCCGCTGATGATTCCCTGCGTAATAGAATTGGAAAGCCCAAGCGGACTGCCGATCGCAATCACGGTCTGGCCTACCTTCAGCCCCGCGCTGTTTCCCAAGCTGGCAGCCTGAAAATCCCCTTCCGTGCCGTTTTTAATTTTAAGCACCGCCAGATCGCTGCGTTCATCCACCCCTACCAGCAGCACCTCGTGCACTGTTTTTTCATCGGAAAGCACCACAGTAAGCGCCGTGGCATCCTCCACCACATGCTGATTGGTAATAATATATCCATCCGTAGTAAAAATAACACCGGAGCCTGTGGCCTGAAGCGTTTTTCCGTTATAATTCCGCACCAATACCACGGAAGCATTCATTTTTTCATAGATCTCCACGGCAGGCTCTGCCTGATCGGAAATCACAGGCGGAGTGATATTGGGAAAAGCACTCTGCCCCGGATCCAAAAGTCCTCCCGTTACCAGCGGGCTGACAGCGCCTGTTCCGGTCGCCTGCACACGGTAGGTTGTTCCCACAGCAGCCTCGTCTTCCTCCCTTACGGCGGAAAAGATTGCAGCCCCAAACAAAATGCCAAACAGCAGAGCGACCACAATAACGATGGCGATCACCCCGCCGGAATGCCTCCTTTTCGGCGCTCCATACTGCCCGTTATAATCGTAATATCCAAAATTCCCGTTCTCCATATCAGCTTGCCCAACCATACCTTTCTTACAAATTTAATCCGGTATCAAGTTCTTTCTGCTTCAGATCTATCGGCTTTCCTGCTTTTGGGCGCCAAATCCAGCGTAAAGGTAAAGCTTGCACCCTGCCCCGGCTTAGAGTCTGCCCAAATATCCTGCTTGTGCTGCAAAATAATTTTTTTCACAATGGCAAGGCCTATCCCCGTACCGCCGTTTCCTGTTCTGGATTTGTTCTCCGTATAGAACCGCTCCCAAACATATGGAAGATCTTCGCTTTTTATTCCAACGCCCGTATCCTCAACACAAACGCACACCTTCCCCGATTTTGGGGATTTTATATAGGTTTTAATCAAAACACGGTTACCCACCGGAGTAAACTTGATCGCATTATCCAACAAATTCAGCAAAACCTGTTCAATATAGGCTTCATCCGCCTGCACCACTGTTTTATCTTCAAAAAACTCAATGTGAAGATCTATCTGTTTCTCTTCTAATCTCTGCTCTTTCGTAATAATGACTCTGCGTATCAGTTCGTTGATATCAAAGCCTGTGATATTCAAAGGAAATTTACCAGACTCAACCCGCGAAAGCTCCAGCATATCGCGCGTCAGCTTACTCAGACGCTGCGTTTCCGCCAAAACGATGGTTAAATATTTCCGATGCTCCTCTTGCGGAATGGTGCCGTCTAAAATTCCCTGAACGAAACCGTTGATGCTTGTTAGCGGAGAACGCAGCTCATGGCTGATATTCGCCACAAAATCCTTGCGCAGGCTGTCCGTTCCGGATAACTGCTCGGCCATTGCATTAAAGCTTTCGGCCAGCTGCCCCACTTCGTCGCGGGTTTTAACATAAATACGCTTATCAAAGTTTCCCTTCGCCATTTCCCGCGCAGCCGAATTCATTTGAATAAGCGGAAAAGTCAGCTGATAGTTTGAAACGACGATCAGCACTAGGCCGATAACAACAATTGCAACACACGGCACCCAAAGACGCGCCAACATCTGCATAAACGCGCTCTCTACAACCGCATCATCGGAATTGAGAACAATAATGTAGGTCAGCTCGCCGTTAAAATTGTGAAAAATCGGAACCGCAACCGTCGTCATGATCGTATTGGCGCGAATGTTAAGATAGCTTTTCTTTATGTAGGTTTTCCCCTCCGCCACACACTGCGTGATCTCCGGAGAAACGCTGGTGCTGTCATCATTGGGAACAAGTCTTTCAGAATCAATCTCCAAGATAAGCGTTCCGTCTGAAGAAGTGATTTGCAGCAAGGCATCAAATTCATCGGCAATTCCCTTTACCATACTGAGAAACAGCTCGCGGTTTGCATTTGATTCACCTGCCGTGTCCAGCATCAGCCCGACGGTTCTTGCTCTCTCTTCTAATTCCTTTACACGAATGTTCAGCAGCTCCGCACGGCATGAGCGAATCAGCGTAACCCCTAACACGCCAATCAACAGAAAAGCGATAATCAAATAAATGGCAAAAAGCTTTGCCAACACGGATTTCTGCATGAAAACTCCCCTACTGCTTCACTTCAAATTTATATCCGATCCCCCACACCGTTTTAATGCTCCAATGATCCTCTTCGAGCATCTTTTCGCGAATGCGCTTGACATGAACGTCAACCGTGCGGGAATCCCCAAAATACTCAAACCCCCACACCTGTTCCAGCAGCTGCTCACGTGTAAACACCTTATTCGGGTGCGACGCCAAAAAATACAGCAGCTCGATTTCCTTGGGCGGCATTTCTAGCTCTCTGCCGTGATAGAGCACTGTATAATCGGAAATATTGACCGTTAAATTCTCATATGAATACTGGCTGACCGGCTCCTCGGCAGCGCCCGTGCGGCGCAGAATCGCCTTGACCCGCGCGATCAGCTCCTTGGGTTCAAAGGGCTTTACAACGTAATCGTCCGCGCCAAGCTCCAAGCCCAAAACCTTATCGAACGTTTCGCCTTTTGCCGTGAGCATAATGATCGGCGTATTGTTGATCCTTCGGATCTCTCTGCACACCTGCCAGCCATCCATAACGGGCAGCATCACATCGAGCAGCACCAGCCGCGGCTCTTTGGCTTTGAACAGCTCTACGCCCTCTCCGCCGTCATGCGCGACTACAACGTCATAATCCTCTTTTTCCAAATACAGCTTCAACAATTCGCTGATATGCACATCGTCATCTACCACTAAAATTCTGGTTTTCATACCATAATCCCTTCCTTTATCGGTATTATACAATATTTATAAACAAAATCAAATGAATAATATGTGAATATATTCGGAAAATTCATGAAATTGCCGCTGCGGGCTCGCAAACGGGCCCAAGCATCGCTCTGCAAGCGTCATTTCATCGTTACAACCGTTACCCCAAGCTCCCCCTCGCCGTACCTTCCGGCTCTAAAAGACGCAACCCGAGGATGCCCCTTTAAAAACTGCATAATTCCTGCGCGCAGTGCGCCCGTACCCTTGCCGTGAATGATTGTCACCTCATTATAATGAGCCAGCGACACTTCATCCAAATAGCGATCCACATAAAGGTTGGCTTCTTCCACCATCATGCCGCGCACATCAATGCTGAGCGGCACGCTTGAGGCTGCACGAATCACTGCCGAACGTGTGCTTTTCTTATTGCTTTTTTCATTTTCCTGAACCAAGGATACCCCGGAAAGCGGCACGTTCATCTGCAAGATGCCCGCCTGCACCTTGATTTCTCCTTTAGCATTGGGAACGCTCTGCACAACGGCATTCTGCGAAAGGGAATGCACAAATACCGTCTGTCCCACGCGCACCTCCGCAGGCGCAGGCTCGCCGACTTTCCGCTCGCTTCCAAGCTTTTGCGCGTTTGCCTGGGCCAGTTCTTCGCGCATGGCCTTGCGTTTTGTCTGCATTTTAATAAGCGCCTCGTCGTTGCAGCCCTCCTTCATTTGCTTCAGCTCGTCAATATATTCCTGCGCCTTCTGATCCGCCTGCTGCAAGAGCTTAGCCGCCTCTTTTTTTGCCTTTTCCAAAATCTGCTGCCGCTGCTGTTCTAACTCCGCCTGCATCTGCGCCGTTTCGCTTTTGATGCGCTCAGTTTCTCTTCGCAGCTGATTGGCGCGTTCGTTTTCCTCTTCCGCCTGCCTGCGGTGCTGCTCTGCCTTTTCCAGCACGCTCTCAAAGCGCACCCGCTCGCCGGACATCAGTTCTCTCGCCCGCTCAACCAGCCGTTTCTCAAGCCCAAGCCGTTCAGAGATCAACAGCGCGTTGCTCATACCTGGAATACCTACCGCCAATTTATATGTCGGCGCTAAGGTTTTTGCATCAAATTCAACGGAAGCATTTTCAATACCTTCCGTTGTAAGCGAATATGCCTTCAGCTCTGAATAATGCGTAGTAGCCACCGTACGCACCTGACTGATGCGAAGCCGTTCCAGAATTGCCATAGCAAGCGCCGCTCCCTCATTGGGATCGGTTCCCGCTCCAAGCTCATCAAACAACACCAAACTTCTGTCCGTAACCGCCTGCATAATACGCGCAATATTCGTCATATGCGAAGAAAAGGTGGAAAGGGATTGTTCAATGCTCTGCTCATCTCCGATATCGGCAAAAATGCTGTCAAATACAGTCAATTCTGTTCCCTCATCTGCCGGCACCTGCAAGCCCGACTGCGCCATAAGCGAAAACAAACCGATTGTTTTAAGCGTAACGGTTTTCCCCCCTGTATTAGGACCCGTGATCAGCAGCACAGTGAAGCGATCCCCCAGCCATACGTCAAGCGGAACTACCTTTGCCGAAGGGATCAGCGGATGCCGCCCCCGTTTAATATGCAAATAGCCTTTATCGTTCATCACAGGCATAACTGCGCGCATTTCTCTGCTCAGCTTTGCCTTAGCAAAAATAAAATCCAATTCCGCCATATACGCGCCGTTTTGCATAATGATCTCGCTCAACGCCTGCACCTCAGCGCTTAAAGCCGCCAAAATGCGTTCTATCTCTTCCTTTTCCTTGGCGGCAAGCAAGCGCAGCTCATTATTGATCTCCACCACAGCCATCGGCTCAATAAAAACCGTTGCGCCGCTGGAGGACTGATCGTGAACGATGCCCGGAACCCCCGCACGGTTCTCACTCTTAACAGGAATAACATAGCGATCCCCACGCACCGTAATAATAGGATCCTGTAAAAGCTTGGCAAGCTCCGGCTTTCTGATATAGCTATTGAGCTTTTCCTTGATCTTCTCATGACCGGACCGAATTTTCCGCCGCAGCAGCGCAAGCTCAGAGCTCGCCGTATCCGCCATTTCATCCTCGCTGACGATACAGCGGAAGATCTCCTCCTCCTGCTCCCGTGTCGGTGTCAGCAAAGCTGCAACGGAAAACACAGAATCCGGCAAGGGCTCTTCTTCGCGATCCAACGCCCTGCAAACTCTGCGCACGCATTTCATAAACCGCGCCACCCGCAGCAGATCCGCCATAGAAAGCACGGATCCAAGCGCTGCGCGCGCGGCCTGCGCGCGCACGTCGTCAAACGGCTCCACAGGGCTTGAGCCGCGCTGAAACAGCACCTCCTCCGCCTGCTGTGTCTGCATAAGCGCGGTTTTAACCTGACTCAGCTCCGAAAACGGCAGCATTGCCTTCACCTTTTCGCGCCCTGTTTCGGACACGCACATTTCACTGAGCATCTGTTTAATTTTATGATATTCCAAAATTCTCAGGGATTTTTCATCCATCTTAAAAATTCCTTTCTAAAAGCACAGCGGTAAGACCTCTTCTCAAACTCCCCTGCAAAAATGGCCGGTTGTTACAGCCGTTTCATTCTGATCCTGCGCAACGATCCGCAGACATACCTTCATGTTTTCAAGCTTCTGAGTATATTTTTTCAGATCAGTACACCGGCTATTCCACACAATCTGCTTGCAGTCCGCCATTTTAAAAGCCGTTATAAGAAAACGGTATTGCTGCCGATCCTCTAAATACAGCCTGCCGGTGCAATGAACGCATGCATTTTTGCCTTCCGCAGTCCTTCCGGGGCAATGCACCAAATGCATCAAAGCGGCGCGCCCCTTAAAAAGCACCTCCGAGGGCACAGCTTCGGCAATTTGGGCCGTTTCCTTTTCCGTTAATTCCTGCGACAGGCTTACGCTTTGCAGCCCCAAAGCCTCCGTAAAAAAAGCCGCGCT